>JAFQLV010000022.1 GCA_017396515.1 Clostridia bacterium
AGCTTCAACAGCTTAAAGAGTGTGAGCGTGATATGCTTGAGGCATTTGTGAATATATGCAATAAGCATAAAATAAAATATTTTCTTCAGGGCGGCACTCTCTTGGGTGCTGTCAGACATCAGGGCTTTATCCCTTGGGATGACGATGTGGATGTGAGTCTGCCAAGACACGAATATGAGCGTTTTATTGCCATAGCTCAGAGTGAGCTGCCATCATATTACTTTTTGCAGACTAAAGATACAGACCCTGAGTACCCCAACAACTTTGCAAAAATAAGAGACAGCCGCACCACCTTTATTGAGACAAGTGCAAGGCACCTTAATATAAATCACGGTGCTTATATTGATATTTTCCCTATTGACTATTATCCCGACGGCTTTAAGGCTAAGATATTTGAAATTAAGAAAAAGCTTCTCACATGGAGGATTAACACAGCCTTTTATATGCCTGAAATGAGTCTGAAATCGAAAATTGCAACACTCATTTCCTGCATACTTTATCCCTCAAGGCGAAAAGCTATTGAAAAAAGAGAAAAGCTTTATAAAAGCGTTAAGCCGTCACAAAGAGTTGTAAACAATTCAGGTGCATGGCTTGAAAAGGAAGTTATACCTAAGCGGTGGTGCGCAGAAACTGCCGAAATGACCTTTGAGGGCATCAGGGTGCAAGGCTCGGCAGAGTACGACGAATGGCTGACATATGTTTACGGTGACTATATGCAGCTGCCCCCTGAAAGTGAAAGAAAAGGTCACCACTTCACCGATGCGGTTGATTTAGACAAACCCTACACTGAATATATAAATGAGGTGCTTTAATATGAATACATTCACAGACAAAACCCTGCTTATCACAGGCGGTACCGGATCCTTCGGCAACGCTGTTTTAAAAAGATTTCTCACCACCGATATCGGTGAAATCCGCATTTTTTCACGTGATGAAAAGAAGCAGGACGATATGCGTCACGAATATCAGGCAGCATATCCCGAATATGCCCACAAGATAAAGTTTTATATAGGCGATGTCAGAGATATTGCCTCTGTACGCGGGGCAATGCACGGTGTAGACTATATTTTCCATGCCGCCGCCTTAAAGCAGGTGCCCTCCTGCGAGTTTTTCCCTATGGAAGCAGTGCGTACAAATGTTATAGGCACCGACAATGTGCTCACCGCCGCAATTGAGGCAGGTGTTAAGGTTATAATCGGTCTTTCAACAGATAAAGCCGCATATCCCGTTAATGCAATGGGTACCTCAAAGGCTATGATGGAAAAGGTGATCGTTTCCAAATCACGCACAGTGTCACCTGATAAAACCAAAATCTGCTGCACCCGTTACGGCAATGTAATGTGCTCACGCGGCTCTGTTATACCTTTATGGATTGACCAGATAAAGTCAGGTAAGCCTATCACAATCACTGAGCCTAAAATGACACGCTTTATCATGGCACTTGAAGAAGCAGTTGACCTTGTGCTTTTCGCCTTTGAAAATGGCGTTTCAGGCGATATTTTGGTGCAGAAGGCTCCTGCCTGCACAATTGAAACTCTTGCTCAGGCAGTGAAAGAGCTGTTTCACAGTGAGCAGGATATCAAGATTATCGGCATCCGTCACGGTGAAAAGATGTATGAGACTCTTCTTACAAACGAAGAATGTGCCAAGGCTGCCGATATGGGTAACTTCTACCGTGTGCCCTCTGACAAGAGAGATCTGAACTATGATAAATACTTCACAGACGGTGACACTCAGCGTAATGTTTTAAGTGAGTTCAACTCAAACAACACCACAATTCTCAATGTGGAGCAGGTAAAGGAAAAGCTCCTCAGCCTTGATTATATCAGAGAAGAACTTGAAAATTGGGAGAACAAATAATGAATATTCTTGTTCTGGGTGCAAATGGCTTTGTGGGCAGAAACTTAGTGTGCACCCTTCACAGCATAAAAGACAATAAAGACAGAAGATATCCTGAAATCAGGATTGATGAAATATTTACCTATGATGTTTCGTCTGATGAAAGTGAGCTTGAGATATACTGCAAAAAGGCAGATTTCATCTTTAATTTTGCAGGAGTGAACCGCCCTGAAAGCACCGATGAATTTATGCAGGGCAACTGCAACTTCCTCGGCAGGGTACTGACATTGCTGAGGGACTGTGAAAATAACTGCCCTATAGTTCTTTCAAGCTCTATTCAGGCTTCACTTGAGGGCAGATTTGCAGACAGCCCCTACGGCATAAGCAAAAAGGCTGCTGAGGATCTGCTGATAAAATACAGCGAGGATACCCGTGCAAGGGTTATGATTTACCGCTTCCCCAATATATTCGGAAAGTGGTGCAGACCCAACTATAATTCAGCCGTTGCAACCTTCTGCAACAACAAGGCAAATGACCTGCCCGTAACCGTCAACGATGAGAGCACTCAGCTTGAGCTTTTATATATTGACGATTTAATTGAAGAAATGCTTATGTGCCTTATGGGCAGGGAAAACAGAGTAAGAAAACACAGCCGCTACTGTGCCGTGCCCACAACGCACAAGGTAACCTTAGGTGAAATAGTCAGGCTCCTTGACTGCTTCAAAGCCTTCCCCGAAACGCTTGTTATGCCTGAAATTCCCGTTGGCAGCTTTGAAAGCAAGCTTTACAGCACCTATCTTTCATATCTGCCGAAGGATAAGGCAGCTCATGCCTTACAAACAAAAAGCGACAGCCGAGGCTCCTTCACCGAGCTGATAAAAAGCAGTAAGTGCGGACAGTTCAGTGTGAATATTTCACTTCCCGGCCAGTCAAAGGGGGAGCATTGGCACCACAGCAAGTGGGAAATTTTCATTGTTGTCAGCGGTAAGGCGAGAATTGATATGAGAAAAATCGGCACCGATGAAATTATCAGCTACACTGTCAGCGATGAAGATATCAGGGCTGTTTATATGCTGCCCGGCTATACTCATTCCATCACTAACCTCAGCGAAACTGAGAAGCTTGTTACACTTATGTGGGCAAACGAAACCTTTGATGAAAGCAGACCTGATACATACTTTGAAAAATTATGAATTATGAATTATGAATTGCGGGGGAGTGTGCTGTAAATCACAGACACTACCGCAGAATACATTTTCTTTTATTATGAAAGGAAAACTTTGATATGGAAATGAAACTTGATTATTCTGATGTTAAATTTAAGGATAACGGAAAGCTCAAGCTGCTCATTATTGTCGGCACGCGCCCCGAAATTATCCGGTTGTCGGCTGTTATCAAAAAGTGCAGAGTCTATTTTGACTGTATTCTTGCACACACGGGTCAGAACTATGATTACAACCTTAACGGCATCTTTTTCCGTGACCTTGATTTAGGGGAGCCGGAGGTTTATATGAATGCTGTGGGCGACGATTTAGGTGCAACCGTGGGCAATATAATTAACTGCTCATATAAGCTTATGAGTGAAATCAAGCCTGACGCACTGCTCATTTTAGGCGACACTAATTCGTGCCTTAGTGCAATCGGTGCAAAGAGACTTCATATCCCTATTTTCCATATGGAAGCAGGCAACCGCTGCAAGGATGAATGTCTGCCTGAGGAAACAAACAGAAGAATAGTTGACATTATTTCCGATGTGAATATGGCTTATTCCGAGCACGCAAGACGCTATCTGTATGAGTGCGGTCTGCCCAAGGAGCGCACATATGTCACAGGCTCACCTATGGCAGAGGTTCTCAGTGCAAATCTCGATAAAATCAAGGCTTCCGACATTCTTTCAAAATTGGGTCTTGAAAGCAAAAAATACATTCTTCTCTCAGCTCACAGAGAGGAAAATATCGACACGGACAAAAACTTCCTTTCACTTTTCACTGCCATAAATAAAATGGCCGAAAAATATGATATGCCCATACTTTATTCCTGCCACCCGAGAAGCAAGAAGCGTCTTGAAAGCAGCGGCTTCACTCTTGACAGGAGAGTGCTTCAGCACGAGCCTCTGGGCTTTCACGATTACAACTGCCTGCAGATGAACGCATTTGCCGTTGTGTCTGACAGCGGTACTCTGCCGGAGGAGTCAAGCTTCTTTCTGAGTGCAGGCAATCCCTTCCCTGCAGTTTGCATACGCACCTCAACTGAAAGACCCGAGGCACTGGATAAGGCATGCTTTGTTCTTGCGGGCATTGACGAAAATAGCCTTCTTTCAGCTGTGGAAACTGCCGTGGCAATGAATGAAAACGGTGACTACGGCATACCTGTGCCTGATTACACTGAAGAAAATGTTTCTTCCAAGGTTGTCAAGATAATACAGAGCTATACGGGCATAGTTGACAGATTTGTGTGGAGAAAATAATAGAAATCTTATTCAGTGATCGCAGGTCAATTCATGCCGTCAGGCAATTCATTTTAATATTATGAGTAACATAAAAGCAAAAACATCACATATAAATACAGGCGCCGACATTCTGAAATTCATTATGTCGGTTTTTGTCGTTGCAACTCATACGGGGCTGTTTGCACCTCACCTGACACCTCTCGTTCGTCTTGCAGTGCCCGTTTTCTTCGTGCTGTCAGGCTACTTCTTTTTTTCAAAAATTAATTCCCTTGATGCTCCAAATGACAAAAGGGAATATCTCAAAAAGAGTGTTAAGCACAATTTACAGCTTTATGCCTTCTGGTTCATCGTCTTGTCGCCCATAACCTTTTATATCCGTGACTATTTCAGCGGCGGAGTAATAAAGGGCACTCTGACTTTGTTTCATAATTTTCTCTTGGGCTCTACATTTCAGGCCTCCTGGTATATAACAGCTCTTATAATAGGCATAATAATTCTGTTTTTTATGTCACAGCGGTGCAATAATTTAACTCTTATAGTTATAGGCGTTCTTTTTTATGCCATAGCTGTTTTATCCTCAAACTATGAGTTTATTATCAGGGCAAATGAAACGGTATACGAAGCTTACTGTGGGTTTACCGATATTTTTCTTCTGCCTTGCCGCAACTTTTTTGCGGGTATGATTTATCTTGTACTCGGCAAAATCTTAGCCGAGGAGAAAAAGAGCCCCGGCACCGGAAAAGACGCTTTTATGACACTTGCCTGCTTTACAGGCTTAACAGGGGAGTATCTGGCCTTATATTTCGGCAGAGTACAGATAAAAGACACGGACTGCTTTATAATGCTGCCGCTGACGGCATTCTTTCTTTGCAGGTGGGTGCTGTCCCTTGAGATTGAATGCTCCTTCGGCAAAACACTGAGAAAACTCAGCACCCTGAGCTACTGTATGCATATGGCAGTTTTTATGTGTGTGGGAAAATTTCTCTCAGCACTTGACATAATTGATTTTGGGAATATAATAGTATTCGCTTTGACTCTTGTTCTCACATGGGGTTTCAGCTTCATAATAATAAAATTGCAGGAGTATAAAATTTTCGGATTTTTGAAATATTCTCATTAAAAGAGGTTATAGTATGAAACGAATTATTAAGCGTGTTCTGGTTTCGGTTCTTGTCATTTCACTGGTGGGTACCGGTGCTGTGGGACTTTTGGTTTACAACAGAATTTTCGGAACTATCGGCAGAATTGACCACGACGGCATTGTTACCATTGCCCCGGAAAATGAAGACTTTGATGTTACTGCCTCCGTTGACGGCACAACCACGCAGACAACATCTGCCGACGTCGGAATTGCAGGTAAAATAGAGAATTATTTTCTGCCTACGGTTGAGCCTATAAATCACGAGCATCTCATAAACATTCTTATTGTGGGTCAGGATAAAAAGGAAGGCGACACCACAAGACAGAGAAGCGATATCATGATGCTTTGCTCATATAATATGCAGAGAAATGAAGTCAGCGTTATTTCTTTCCTTCGTGATATGTATGTCAAAATACCCGGCGGCTACTCAAACAACAAGCTCAATGCCGCATACCATTTCGGCGGCTTCCCGCTTTTATATCAGACACTCCTTGATAATTTCGGCATAAAGGTTGACGGCGGTGTTGAGGTTGACTTTGACGGCTTTGTTGATATTGTTGATATGCTTGGCGGTGTTGATGTTTACCTTACTGCCAAAGAGGCACCTTATGTCAGCTCAACTGCAACAGAGGGTGTTAACCACCTTAACGGCAGAAAGGCTCTCAATTATGCAAGAACAAGAAAAACAGACGATGATTTCGGCAGAACAGAAAGACAGAGAAAGCTTTTGCTGCTTCTCTTTGATAAGGTCAAGGATGCCGACAGTGAAACAATCAAGAGTCTTATTGACAGAGCACTCACAATGGTTAAGACAGATATGACAGATTCATCAATCACATCTCTTGTTGCAGCCTTGCTGCCTAAGATAAGCACCCTTAAAATCAATACATACCATGTGCCTATGAAGGGCAGCTTTACCTACGGCTATGCAAGAGGGATGCAGGTTCTTATTCCCGATCTTCAGGAAATCAGAGACACACTTGAAAGTGAATATCTGCCTATGTGATTATTTTGCACAAAAACTAACCTCTGTTTTTGTCCATAACATAAAAATAATGAAAACACCCTTTATTTATAAGGGTGTTTTGTGTATAATTATATGGAATAATTTTCATATAAGGGGGAAATAAATATGGCAAGAAACCATGAAGTAACAGAAAGACACGATCTTCTGAATGCTGACGGCACCTTAGCGGAGCCGGGCTGGTCAAAAAGCCTTATCCAGACCTATAACAGAGAAGCTATTGCAGCACCTAAGCTTAAAATCAAGGAGTGGGACTATTATCTCATATTAGCTGATAAGCACGCTGTTGCTTTCACTCTTTCGGACGACGGATATATAGGCATGCAGTCAGCCTCACTGCTTGTGTTTGACGAAAAGAATCCTTGGGAGCAGACAAGCTCCATACTCAACTTCTTCCCTATGGGCAAGATGAAGCTGCCCCGTACCTCAGATGAGGGTGATGTGCGTTATCACGATAAGAAGCTTGACCTTGATTTTATCAAAACAGGCAACACAAGACATATTTTCGGTGAATACAGACAGTTCAAGGATGGCAAGAGCTTAAAGGTTGACATCACCTTGACTCAGCCGCCCATGGACACAATGGTTATTGCAACTCCTTGGAAGGAGGATAAAAAGGCCTTCTATTACAATCAGAAAATTAACTGTATGAGAGCCTCAGGCTATGCTGAGTTTGACGGTGTACGCTATGAGTTTAACCCTGAAACCGATTTCGGTACCCTCGACTGGGGCAGAGGCGTGTGGACCTATGACAACACATGGTATTGGGGCAGCGGCAACACAGTAGTAAACGGCAAGCCCTTCGGCTTCAATATAGGCTACGGCTTCGGTGACACATCAGCCGCATCTGAAAATATCCTTTTCTATGACGGAAAGGCTCACAAGCTTGACGATGTTACCTTCAATCTGCCTGAAAACGGCTCATATACTGACCCGTGGACCTTTACCTCAAGTGACGGCAGATTTGAAATGGACTTTGTGCCCGTTATTGACAGAGCCGCTAAAATCAGCCTTAAGGTTATTGAAACAGACCAGCATCAGGTTTTCGGCAGAATGTCAGGTAAGGCAATTCTCGACGACGGCACAGTGCTTGAAATCAAGGATGTAATGTGCTTTGCAGAAAAAGTAAGAATGAAATATTAAGGAGAATAACACTATGAATATTATTGTTGCAGGTGCAGGTGCCATCGGCGGCACCGTTGCGGTACTCTTAAAGGAAGCAGGCTATGATGTAAGCATCATGTGCCACAGCGAATCTTCAAAAGAAAAAATCAAGGCAGAGGGCTTCTATCTTCGTGGTGCAAAGGGCGACCATTATGTCAATTTTGACTGCTACAGCTCTGTTGAGGAGCTTGAGGGCAAGAAGTTTGATATAGTTATCATTGCCACAAAATATGCCCATATGGCTGAATGTGCAAGGATGATGCTTCCCGCCGTTAAAGATGAAGGCCTTGTTGTAGGTATGCAGAACGGCATTCTCACCGAGGAGCTTGGTGAAATTGTGGGCAGAGACAAGGTTGTGGGCTGTATGATAGGCTTCGGTGCCACAAGAAACGGCGTAAATGATGTAACTATGACAAGTAAGGGCGAATTTTATGTCGGCATGCTCGACGGCAGAAAGCCCAGAACCCTTGAGGTTTTTGCCGAAATGCTCAGAACAGTGCTTCCCACTGAGATTTCCATGGAAATTCATCGCAGACAATACAGCAAGCTGATAATCAATTCCTGCATTAACGCAGTTGCAGGCATCACCGGTAAAACTCTCGGCGAAATTCTCAAGGACAACAGAGCCAAAGACCTTTTCCTTAACATTGCAAGAGAAGGTATGGCTGTTGCAAAGGCAATGAAAATCAATGTGCCGAAATACGGTGTTATGCTTGAATATAAGATGCTTGCTCTCGGCAACAATAAGGTATATAACGGACTTTGCAAAATTGTTGTCGGTATGGTAGGAAAGCTTTACAGCGATGTTAAGCCTTCAACTCTGCAGTCACTTGAAAAGGGCGAGAAGACAGAAATTGATATTCTCAACGGATACTTCTCCACAAACGGTGATAAATACGGTGTGCCTACACCCGTTAACCACAAGCTTGTTGCCATGATTCACGAAATTGAAGAAGGCAAGAGAGAAATGACCTCGGACAACCTTGCGGAGTTTTAATTGAATTCGGAATTCGGAATTGCGCTGTTTTCTGATAAAAAGGTTAGTCTCTAGGGTGAAGAGTATAATATTATTCTGTTTTATTAAAGGCAGGTCACTACTTATCATTTGTAGTGACCTGCTGAATTTTTATAATCGAGAGAGTTGGTATTTATACTATACTTTCTTCGCGGATGAAACTTACTTATCAGAGAGAAAGTTTCTCGCGACCATAATTTTGCATTTTGCATTTTGCATTTAGCATTTGCTTCGCACGGCGAAGCAAAAGGGTTTTCACAAATTTCAATATTTAAACAAATTATGACAAAATTGTTGTTGTAATATTAATATCGGTGTGGTATGATTATACCGACAAAGACCTTGATATAAAGGAGAACTGATATGGAACGAATTATAGTTGCAGATGACGAGCAGAAAATCAGAAAGCTTGTCGGCGATTTTCTCAGAAAATCAGGTTATTCGGTTTTGGAGGCCGAAAACGGAGATGAGGCATATTCACTTTTCATTGAGAATAAAAACAGTATAAATCTGCTTATTCTCGATATAATGATGCCCGGACTCAACGGCTGGGAGGTAACAAGAAAAATCAGGGAAAGCTCAGATGTGCCCGTTATTCTTCTTTCGGCAAGAAGTGAGGAGTTTGATGTGCTCACAGGCTATGAAAACGGTGCTGATGACTATGTAACAAAGCCCTTCAGCCCGAGTATACTTGTCAAGCGTGTGGAGGCTCTTTTAAGAAGAAGCAGTCAGACCAATGCCGGCGGCAGCGAAAAGCATCTCAGTGAGCTTGTTTTCAACGATAAGGCACATGAGGTGCGTCTTGGTGGCAGAGAAATTGAGCTGACTCTTAAGGAATATAATATACTCAAGAAGTTCCTTGAAGCTCCCGGCAGAGTTTTCAGCCGAGAACAGCTTCTTGACAGTGTGTGGGGCTTTGATTTCACAGGTGATGTCAGAACCGTTGACTCACATGTTGCAAGGCTCAGAACAAAGCTTGGTGACTGGGGCAACAAGCACCTTAAAACAGTTTACGGCATCGGATATAAAATAGAGGAAAACTGATGAAAAAGCAAAATATCACTTTGCCTAAGGGTGACCTTAAAAGCACCTTTTCGCTGACAACGGCACTGACGGTTATATTTCTTGTTTTCCTTTTTACCTTTGTGCAGTTCATTTTTATGGATGATGTGTTTCTGCTTGCAACAAAGCTTAATATTCTTGATGTTACATCAAAAATACAGACACTGGATTTTTCAGATGATGAATACAAGAGCGAGCTTTCGGATTATGAAGCAGAGTATAATGTTTATCTTGAAATCTATTCACCCCGTGATATGCTGATATACACTTCTCAGAGTAATGACACTATCTATCAGGGCAGCAGTGAACAGGGCGGCGAATTGAAGCCCCGTATAATGAAAATCCTCTCGCGTACGGAAAACAAGGACGGCAGCTATTATGAAATCAGGCAGGAGATGTATGCCTCGGCCGAATATCTTGTTTACGGTTGCTTTTTCGGTGACGACATGGCTATGGAGGTTTATTACTCCGTTGATGTTATTGTCGAAAATGCCGAGACGGCAAGCATTGCCCTTGCAGTGCTGACCTTTTTGATTGTTGTGGTTATTTTCGGCTTCATAACATTTATTTCAAAGATGATTTCACTGCCTATAAGGCAGATTAAGGTCACCACAAAAAATATGTCAGACCTTGATTTCAGCGAAAAGTGCCGAAGCTACAGAATAAAGGAAATTGATGAGCTCAGTGCCAGCATAAACACCCTTTCCGATAAGCTGAGCAAGACCCTTGACACTCTTAAGGATGAAAACCGCAAGCTTGAATATGATATTCAGGCTGAAAAAAAGCAGGAAAAATCAAGGCGCAGCTTCATTGCCAATGTTTCTCACGAGCTTAAAACGCCGATTGCCATTATTCAGGGGTACGCGGAAGGGATGAAGCTGGGTATAGGCTGTGATTCCACCGAGGAATTCTGCGATATTATTATAGATGAGTCACAGAAGATGAACAACCTGATTATGCGTCTTATGGAATATATGCATTTATCCTCAGGTGCCTATAAGGCCAACCGCAGTGTTTTCAACATCCGTGAGCTGCTCAGTGAAATAATTGAAAGCCGTTCTCTTGCACTGAAAGAAAAGGAAGTGACGGTGGTTTTTGAAATAGACCCGTCCTTCAACGGCTTCAGCGACACAATACTCGTTGAGAATATATTCAATAATTATCTTTCAAATGCTCTGAGCCACATTGACTTTGAGAAGGTCATAAGCGTAACTGCAAGGGATATGGGTCAAAGCTACCGAGTCAATGTTTTTAATTCGGGCAAGGCTATTCCCGGCACCGATATAGAAAATATATGGCAGAGCTTTTACCGAGCTGATAAATCACATTCAAGGGCTGAGGGTCGCTTCGGTCTCGGACTTTCCTTTGTTGCCACAACGCAGGAAATAATGGGCGAAAAATACGGCTGCGAAAATGTTCCCGGAGGCGTAAATTTCTGGTTTGATATTAAAAAAAGCTGAATATAAGAAAACGGTTGAAATGCATAATCAGCCGTTTTCGTTTTTTTATTTTGTACACTAAAAATTCATAATAACACTTGATATTTTTCCGCGGTAATGGTAAAATTACATTGCTATAAAAAAATACATATAATCAGGAGGAGATTCCAATGGCAAGATTTACTATTCCCAGAGATTTATACCACGGCAAGGATGCTCTCGATGCTCTTAAGACCCTCGGCGGTAAAAAGGCTATCGTTGTTACAGGCGGCGGCAGCATGAAGCGTTTCGGCTTCCTTGACAAGGTAACTGCTAACCTTGAAGAAGCAGGCATGGAGGTTAAGCTTTTTGAAGGCGTTGAGCCCGACCCCTCAGTTGAAACAGTTATGCGCGGTGCAGCTGCAATGACAGAGTTCCAGCCCGACTGGATTGTTGCTATCGGCGGCGGTTCACCTATCGATGCTGCCAAGGCTATGTGGGCATTCTATGAGTACCCCGAAACAACATTTGAAGATCTCTGCATTCCCTTTAACTTCCCCACACTCAGAACAAAGGCTAAATTCTGTGCAATTCCCTCAACCTCAGGCACTGCAACAGAAGTTACTGCTTTTTCAGTTATCACTGATTATCAGAAGGGTGTTAAGTATCCTCTTGCTGACTTTAACATCACTCCCGATGTTGCTATTGTTGACCCTGCACTTGCAGAGACAATGCCCAAGAAGCTCACAGCTCACACAGGTATGGATGCTATAACACACGCAATTGAGGCTTATGTTTCAACACTTAACTGTGATTACACAGATCCTCTTGCACTTCACGCTATCAAGATGATTTGCGATTATCTTATCCCCTCATTTAACGGTGATATGGCTGCAAGAGAAAGAATGCATAACGCTCAGTGCCTTGCAGGTATGGCTTTCTCAAATGCACTTCTCGGCATCGTTCACTCAATGGCTCATAAGACAGGTGCTGCTTTCTCAGGCGGTCACATTGTTCACGGCTGTGCAAATGCTATGTACCTTCCCAAGGTTATCAAGTTTAACTCAAAGAACGAAACAGCAGCTAAGAGATATGCTGAAATTGCTGCATTTATCGGTCTTGAGCCCACAGTTGATGCTCTTATCAACAAGATAAACGAGATGAACAAGGCTCTTGAAATTCCTTCATGCATCAAGGACTATGAAGGCGGCATCATCGATGAGGCTGAATTCCTTGAGAAGCTTGACACAGTTGCAGAGCTTGCAGTAGGCGACGCTTGCACAGGCTCCAACCCCAGAGCAATCACTCCCGCTGAAATGGCAAAGCTCCTTAAGTGCTGCTATTACGACGAAGAAGTTGATTTCTGATAAATAAAATAACAGGTATCGTCGGCATTCACTGCAGGCGATACTTTTTTATAACTCCCGATATTTGTACTCTGCCGATTAAAATATAATTGACAGTATTATTTTTACACTGTAAAATTATAAGTGTGATGTTAAATCACAGTGTGCTTAAAAGAAAAGTGCTTCATTTTTATGGGGCACTTTTTAATCTTTTTAAGGAGTGATTGTTTGTTAGAAGCTAATTTTTTACCCTGCAAGAGGGAGACCTCAGTTTTTGGCCTGACTCAGTGGGATAAAGGACAGAAACTTTCTCTTTCGTTTGAAAATATGCCCGAAAGCTTTCAGGTGCATTTCTCTGTCAGGGGAAGCAGTGAGGCTGTTGCAGTTGATGCGAAAAGTGAAAACGGTGCCGCAGTTGTAAGCATACCCGACGAAATGCTTATTTATGACAGAGATGTTATTGCGTGGATTTATCTCACAGGCGAAAACTACGGTGAAACAGTGGGCAAGGTCACCTTATATGTCCGCCCCAGGCCGCGGCCAAAGGGCTATATGGAGGAGCTTGTGCCCTCACAGCAGCAGATTGTTGAAAATATGATAAGGGATATAAAGAGCAAGCTTGATTATGCTTTCTCAAACGGAGTTGATGCACAATATGTGCCTGAATATGTTAAAGCCCAGAGCTTTGAAACAGCCAAAAAGGTCATCAGCTGTCAGAACGAAAACACGGTATCTTTTTTTGCTGCAAGTGATTTTCATTATGATAAGAATGATTATTACACTCAGAAGGGCATTGAGCATATGTCTCAGGCAATGAAGCTCATACGCTCAGTGTGCAAAATTGATTTTGCCGTTTTTCTCGGAGACTATATTGCCGACAGAAGTGACAAAGCTGTAAGTGATGCACTTGAGGAATTTTTCAGTGTTAACAAGGTACTTTATAATGCCGCAGGTGATTTGCCTGTGCTTCGTGCCGTTGGCGGTGAGGATTTGCTTTCAAAGGCATATTACCGCAATGCAGAATATTTTGACTGCAAAGAGCTTTATTCGCTTGTGGGCAGATGGTGCACGGATGCCTGCCGTAACCCTGATGATGCTTACGGTGGCTATTACTACTGTGATTTTGAAAGGGCAAAGCTGAGAGTTATCTGCCTTAATACCAGTGACTTCGGTCTGAGTGAAGCCGTAAAGCCCGAAACAGACAAGGCGAAAATCAGCACGGGTCAGCTTTTGTGGCTGTGCTCGGCTTTAAATCTCAGTGAAAAAGAAAACAGCGACCAATGGGCCACTATCATAGTTTCTCACTATCCCATAAATTACTACAGCAATTTCGGTGCCGTTTCACAAGTAATTAAAGCTTATGTTTCGGGAGGCAGTGCCCATATGCTTGACAGTGAGGGTAACGAAATCAGCTATGATTTCTCAGGCGGAAAAAACTCTGCCGTGCTGCTTGCACTTTTTAACGGTGCACTGCACAACTTTAAGGTGAACACCCTTGAGAGCACGAGCCTGCCTCTAATTACGGTGCCCAATGTCTGCCACGGTGAAAACAATTATTTTTCATCTGACAGGTACTCTGCCGAGGAAACCCTGCTCTACGGTGAAAGTGCAACCTGGGATAAAACTCCCATGACTGCAGAGGATACCGCCTTTTGTGTTGTTACTCTCGATAAGGCTCAGGGAAAGCTTTTCATACACAGCTACGGTGCAGGCTATGACAGAGAAATAAGCTTTGATGCAGTGAGTGAGGGACCTCAGGCACCCGACATCACACCACCGGGTGATGATGAGGACGACAGCGGCGACACAGGGCCGGTTCCCGGAGGCAGTGAAAGCGGCGGCAACACAAGCTCAGAGTATACTAATCTTGTGCCCGCGTCCAAAGACAGGTCAGGTGATATCTATAACCGCACAGGCTATCAGAACGGCGTGCGTCTTGATGATTCAGGTGAGGAGTCCTATTATGACGGTTATACGGTTACGGGTTATATAGAAGCGTCAAACGGCGACACTGTGCGTATTTCAGGCGGCAACTGGTCTTTGGCAGAGGGAAATGTAATTCTTGCCTATGATGAAAGCTACTGTCTTTTATGGTCGGCTCCTCTCAGCGGCAAAGAGGATTTTGCCTCAGGCATTTCCTACAGCGGAAGCATTGCTGTAATGGATAGTCTCAATGTTATTACGGGCAATCTCAGCGATATGGCATACATAAGGGTTTCCTGCAGCGGTGACGGTGAGTCCCTTATTGTCACGGTTAATCAGGAGATTGCTTCCTCAGATGACTCTCAGGTTACGCCTCCTGTTCTTGAATATGTAAACATTATCCCTTATGCAACAAACAGCAGCGGTGACAGCTATAACGGCGGCGCAGGCTATATTGATGGCTATGCACTTTCGGCAGACGGCAGTGTCAATGAGGCTGAGCCTGACAGCAGCTTTACACATACGGGCTTTATTTACGCTGAAAAAGGCTCTGTTATAAGGCTTAAGGGCTATAACTGGACAGGGGAGGACGGCAACTATCTTATCATTTATGACAGTAACTATATGCAGTTCCATACTGTTAGCATTAACAGTGAAACAAATGACAGTGCCAACGGCATAAGCTTCAGCGGCGGAGTAATGACCTTTGATACTTCAGCACTCACAAGTGCAGAGCTCCCCGACAGCTTTTTTATCAGAATTTCAACAAAAGCCTCAGGCGCAAATCTTATTGCAACCTATAACGAGGAATTGGCATAAAAATTGCCGGGTGACTTTGCCTGCGGTTGGCAAAAGTCATCCGGCTGACCTTTTATGTAATCAGTGTTTATTTTTAATATAGAGACTTCCCTTGCCCGAAAGGAAGGTGCACACAAGCACTGCAATGAGAAAATATACACCGCCCTCGGGTCCGAACATTTCAAGTGAAATTATCAGTGAGGCAAGGGGACACTTGGTCATGCCTGCAAAAAGCCCTGTCATACCTATAGCTGAGGCAAACTCAGGAGGAAGACCGCAAGGGCCTGAGAGTACACTGCCGAGAGAGGCGCCGACAAAAAGCGTGGGTACAATTTCGCCGCCCTTAAAGCCTGAAGCAACGCTTATTACGGTAAAGACCATTTTATATAAAAAGCCCATAAATGGAGCCTCTTCACCGTGGAAAATGCTGTCGATTACTTCTATACCGCCGCCGTTAAAGGCAGTTGTGCCGCTGAAAAGTGTCAGTGCGGCAACAAGTGCACCGCCAAGGAAAATGCGTAAATAGCCGTTTTTTATCAGCTTTAAAGCCATGTGCTCACTAAGGTGCAATCCTTTGTAAAAGATATATGCCACGGCTGCACAGGCTAAAGCCACGGCAAGGGTTCTGAGCAGTACCCCGATATCAAAAGATGGCAGAGCATCAATATGAAATCTTTCTGCATTAGTGCCGAAAAATGAAGAAATGCCCCAGGATATCAGACTTGACACAAGGCAGGGGAGCAGCCATTGACAGCTTCGCAGCAGATCCTTGCTTTTAAGGCAGGTCACCTCAACGGCGAAAACCGCCGCAGCAAAGGGTGTGCCGAAAACCGCTGAGAATAAAGCTGACATACCGCAAACGGTGAGCATTTTTCTGCCTTTGCTGTCAAGCCCGAAGGCTTTTGATAAGCTGACGGCAATGCCTGAGGAAGTGCCGCACCTTCTTTGCCGCAGGAGGCACCGAAAAAATGAGTTATAACCGAGCTGCCGAAAACTGCTGCTGCAACACGGGCAGGCAGGGGCTTGTCAAAGTTTATGCTTTCAAGCACATCCATAGTGCCGACACGCGTTACCTTAAGCTTTTTGTAAATAAAAACACTGGCAAGCTCGGCAAAGGGCAGAAGAAAGAATATAAGAGGGTTTTCATTGCGAAGCTCTGTGACATATGCAATGCACCAATGAAATGCAGCACCCGTAACGCCGCAGACAGTTCCGAGAAGCACCACTGCTGAGATAAGCTTTATATTAATGTTATTTTTTCCTGATGTTTTCATAATAAAGCGTCCTTATTGATATGATTTAAACATTATAGCAGAAGCCGACGGCAATGACAATGTCTTTCTTATTGTCAGGTGAAAAAAACTTAATTAAGCAATAAAAAATAGTTTGATTTTTTTAATAAAAACCCTTGACAAACATAGCACCTTTTGATATACTATCTCAAGTCAGCTGATGACTTGGGCCATTAGCTCAGTTGGTTAGAGCAACCGGCTCATAACCGGTTGGTCCGGGGTTCGAGTCCCTGATGGCCCACCATTTTAATATAGGGGTAT
>JAFQLV010000023.1 GCA_017396515.1 Clostridia bacterium
TGTGAGCCGTCGATCATAACTGATGTGAAGCCGCCGTCGATGCATGCCTTGCATGTTTCAAAATCGGGGCCGTGGTCAAGATGAAGAGCGATGGGAAGACCTGTTTCCTCTGCTGCAGCCTTAACCATTGCGACAAGATAGCCGTGTGAAGCGTACTTTCTTGCACCTGCGGAAACCTGAAGGATAACGGGTGAGTTGTGCTTTTTTGCAGCTCTTGTGATACCCTGAATGATTTCCATGTTGTTTACGTTGAATGCACCGACAGCATAGCCGCCCTTATATGCATCTTCGAACATTTTCTTTGTTGTTACTAATGCCATTGTAGACACTCCTTTATAATAAAATGTTTTTACCTTAGCCTTGGCTCCCCTGAAAGGGGAGCTGTCAAAAACATATTCATATGTTTTTGACTGAGGGGTTAAAATGTTTTTACCTTATTCTTGGCTCCCTGAAAGGTACACGGACCGTCGGGGACGCCGGTCCCTACATGAGAGGGGTTAATTTTTACCTTATTGAATGAAGTATACCCCAATATCCGCTGCTTGTCAAGCGGTGGGTGTATAAACTAATGCAAAGCAATGTGAACGGATTCTGCCGCCCATAACCTTGATGCGGAAATCGTAGCCTGTGATGACCTTGCCGCCCACATTGATTGTGGAAACATAGCCGATGTCGCTTCTGACAGCCTGGTCGTGTGTGACGATTGTCAGCCATGTGGAGGGGTCCCCTGAAAGGGTGACACCTAAATCTGAATTGCTCTCAACCAATGCCTTGAAGTCGTCACTTGAAATTGAGTAAACACTCTTGAAATCCTCGTGAAGATAGTCGCCGTAGCTCTTTCTGCCGCCTGCAAGATAGGGCACTGTTGTGCCGCCTGTGTTGCCCCATACATTATAATAAGAGGTTGTTAAGCCTGCACTCATTGCATGGAAGGGTGTAAGGGCTATGCCGCCGTTATGGGTGATGTAATAGCCGTTTTCCATAACCTCATCAACAACGGTGTAAATTGTCTGTGAGGGAGTGGAGGTTGAGAATGCGTGGGCATCCTTTGAAACATTGTAGCTGTAGTGCTTGGCAAAGTTATAAATTGCAACACACTGAGCCTTCAGAGCTTCTTTATGGAAGGAGGCACCCATTTCGCTTTCGACAGCTCTTGCAAGGTACTCTCTTGTTTCGTACTCGGTGCCTGCATAGGTGATTTTCTGCGGGTACGGGTCACCGGTGACAATGGCTGTGTTGCCGTCATAATAATAGTGAGCGAGTATCTGTGCCCATGTCCAGCCCTGACTTGCAAGGTAGTTTGCACCTGTCTGGCTCATACCTACACCGTGACCGTAGCCGAAAACATAGAAGGTGAAGATGCCTTTTGTTGAGGGCTGAGGTGCTGTGGTCTGAGTGGCGGAAACATCTGCGGCGGAAGGCTCGGGAGCGATGTTGACAACGCCGCCTAAGGTTGTGCCGCCGAAGGGATCGGAGGTGGAGGGGAAGGTCTGTGAATTGCCTGTATCGGGATTTATAACATTCACATCTCCCGTAGGGGGCTGTGTGGTGGGCTTGTCGTCATTGAGGAAGCCGAAAACAATGATGATGGGAGCAATAAGTGCAACGAGAATAACCGCTGCCGCAATAGCTATCATTTTTTTATCGGGCTTTTTGCTCTCGGGCTTGGCAGGTGTGGGATTAAGTGCCTTTCTTTTATCTGCCTCAAGCTTTTTGATAACCATATCGCACAGAAGCGTGAGAGCATGGGGAAGAATTATGCCGAGGTTTTCAGGGTCGCTGATATTGATTTTTTTTGCCTTTGCCGAGTCACCGTCAACGAAGGCTGCATAGGCAAAATAAACTGTTTCACCCTCGTCATTTTCTGTGGAGTAAATATCTGAGACTGCACCGCCGAAGTCGGTACCAACACTGAGCATTGCCTCTTTTGCGTGGCGTATAACAACGGCACTTTCACTTTCGGCTGTGCCTGTTTCGTCGGGGTACTCGTCGTTTATTTCAATGAATTTCACCGTGTCGGTAAGATAATCGATTTTATCATAGAGATTATAAACCCACATGGCGGCTTCGCCCGTTGCAAGAGCTATGGATTTTTCCGCGTCCGAGAGAGCGCTGACCATCTGGGAGACGGCAGGCTCAAGGTCGAAATCGGGCATTATTATTTCGCCGCCCTCAACGCCCTGCTGCAGGAGCTGCTCCTCTCTGCCTATAACAGAGGAGGAAAGGGTGTCTATGAGCTTATCAATTCTCATAAAGTCCAGAGGCAGGCAGCTGACTCTGCCTGAAAGAGCCTGAGCCGAGAAGCCGCTGTAAAGACCGTCTTCTGTTATAAGGGGAAGTGAGCCCTGCATAATAAGGCTGTGACCCGAAACATCCAGCTCAGCTAAAGAATCGCCTGCATTTTTTGCAATTGCCTCTGCAATTTCGCTTGAGGATATCTCAGCTGCACCCAAACGGCCTATAAGGGCACGCTTGACAAGGTTATAGTCGTTGTTTTCAGCCGCAACAATTATGTGCTCACCGTCTTCAAGAGAAGGCACGAGAGCTTCCAATAAATCGTCGTAGCTTGCAAATCTTTCGATGTTTTCCTCTGCAAGACCCTTTTCCTCAAGGGTGAGGCAGATTTTGAACACGGTATCAGATGAAAATGCGGAAATATCATTTAAAATAAACAGTTTCACCGTTGTGTTACCTCCTTTATCCTACTTGCCATTGGCTTGCATTTTTATATGGATTGGTTTTTATTTTTTTTGCATTGTAATATGCCTGAGGAAATCTGGGACTTGAATTGACAACAGCCTTGGATGTGTCAACTAAGGCGCTCTCGCCGGGTCTTACAAGTCTTGCAACCACAACAAAGCGTGCATCCTCAAACTCGTGTGAGCAGGTGGAAAGTGTCAGTATTCTGTCTGTGGGAACCACATCAACACCTGTGTCATAAAGTGAACGCTGTGCAAGCTCGTTGAGATATGAAGAATATTTTTCATAGGAGCTCAGTGATGTGAAATAGTAGGGAAAAACATAGCCGTTCACATCATCTTTGCCGTAAGCGTTTGTTATGAATGCCGCAATTATCTTCCACTGATAGTCTTTGTAAAGAGTGTTGAAGGTAATGACGGGAGCTTTTTTAAAGCCGTCAATTTTCTTATAGGCATCAAGAGTGCCGAAAATGGTGTTGTTATTCATGTGGTGGCCGAAAATGACCGTATTCATATCAAGGGGATCAATATTGTTAAGGTGTGTCACAAAGGGACAGCCGTATTTTGTTGTCTGACCGTAGAAATTCTTTTTGAGATATTCTTCGTCATTGTTTGACTGAACTACGGGGAGATTAAGGTTGACGGCTTCTGCTGAGAGATAGCCCACAAAGTCTTGATTTTCGGCATAGAGCTTTGCGTATTTAAGCTGTATATTGGCAGGGAAGATAACATTGGGATATTCCTGCTTGAGCTGTGCCCACTGCTGTTCGGGTGTGAGCTGAACCTCGGGCTCATCTTCTTTGCCGTCTTTATCGCCCTTTTTATCTGTGGTGGCTTCCTCAATAATGAGATTTGAAGCATCCTCCTCTACTCTTTCATTCTGCCGTGCAAGGCGGTATTCGTTAATGAGCATGGCGGCTGAAACAATTATAAGCAAAATAGAAACCGAAAGCACAATCCGCCTGATTATCTCTTTTTTCGGCAGAGGTGTTTTTGAGTCTGCCTGAGACATTGAAACATCCTTTTGCTTTTTTCGTGAGGGTGACTTTTTTTCTTCGGCTTTTTCCGATGCAAAAGAAGCTGTCTGTGACAGGTCGAAATCAACCTCGTCAATTTCGATGCTTTCATCAGGCTGAATTATATTTTTTGCAAAGGCCGAGTCCGGTGAAAGTGAAACCTCTTCAACCTCGATATCCTCGTGAGAAATAACCGGCTCCTGCCTGAAGCTGCCCCGGGCAAAGGAGGCGCCCACCTCTGTGCTTTTAGGTGCGGAATCGGACATATCGAAATCGGGGCTCTGATAGAGAACTCTTGTGCCGGGGTTCTGTTCGCCTGCAGGTACCCCGGGTTGGTCGGGTACCGTGGGCATCTGAGGAGCCTGAGGCATATAAGGAGCGTAGGGGTAAACGGGTACCTGAGGATATGCACCCTGAGGGGGTACGGCATAGACAGGCTGACCGTTTGCGTCGGTGCCTATGGGCATATAAGGATATGGGGGTACGCCGTAAAGGGGCATTGCACCGTAGGGCACCTGCTGCACCTGAGGCTGTGCCTCGGCACGCTGACGGTTTTCCAGCTGCATGGGAGTGGGCGTAACCTGCTTTTTTGGCCTTGTGGGCGGTGCGGGCTTCGGCTTATTTTCCGGAAAAATTTCCGGACTGCCCGGCAGGGTGCCGTCTTCGTAAATGTTTTTCATATGCATTTTCCTTTATATATAAATTGAGCAGATAGCTTAGTTGTTGTTTAAAATTGCAAGGCGAAGCTCGTTGAAAGCGTTTGAGGCAGCCACATGTCTGTTATAATCGCGGCAGCTTTTTCCGCGGTGGCCTGTAAGGAGCTTTTTGACGGTGGTTTCCTTTTCGCTTGAAACGGCAATATATATAAGACCTACCTCTTCGCTGTCACCGGGGCCTGCATAGCCTGTGAGGCTGACACCGTAAGATGCATTTGCAAGCCTTCTTACGCCCTCAGCCATTTCCTTTGCCGTTTCAGGGCTTACTGCGGTGTATTTATCCAGGGTTTCCTGCTTTACACCGAGAATGCCGTGCTTGATTTCGTTTGAATAGGAAACAACACCGCAGTGGAAAATCTCTGATGCACCGGAAATATCCGTTATTCTTTTTGCACAAAGACCGCCTGTGCAGCTTTCTGCAAAGGCAACTGTCTGCCCCTTTTCTTTAAGCATGGCAACTACGGTTTCTTCAATGCTTTCGCTGTCGATGCCGTAAATGCTGCTGCCGAGTCTTGATCTGATTTCGTCAATGAGGGGCTTCATAAGTGCTTCGGCCTCTTCTTCGCTCTGAGCCTTTGCCGTAACACGAAGAAGTGCTTCGCCGCATTTGGCATAGGGTGCAACAGTGGGGTTGCAGCCCTCAAGCAGGTCCTCAACCCTTTCTGACATATAGCTTTCGCCTATGCCGAAGGTGCGGATGCTGTGAGAGACAATAACCTCATTTGTAAACTGCATTAAATAAGGCTTCACGCTTTCGCGGTACATGGGAATCATTTCTTTGGGCGGGCCGGGCAGAATGACAATGATTTTGCCGTCTTTCTCTAAAATGAAGCCCGGAGCCGTGCCGTTATTGTTGCTCAGTACCCTGCCGACGGTGGGCACGAGTGCCTGCTTTTTATTGCACCGGGGCATAGGGCTAATGCCTTTAAGGCTGAAATAGCTTTCGATTTTATTTAATATTTCCCCGTCTTCTTTAAGCTCAAGGCCGAAATACTTGCAGCAGGTTTCTTTTGTCAGGTCATCGGGTGTGGGGCCCAGACCGCCTGTGAGAATAACTGCCTGACAGACCGTAAAGGCATCATCAAGGGCTTTGAGAAGCCTCGCTTCGTTATCGCCCACGGTAGTGTGACGCATAACATTTATGCCCAGACTTGCCAGCTCCTTTGAAAGAAACTGAACATTGCTGTTGAGAATATCACCTAAAAGTATTTCCGTACCCACGCTTATGAGTTCACAGTTCATATTAAAAACCTCTTTTTAAATAAACTTAAATCAGTCTATACTTTCGTATCTTACGGTTCTGATTGCTTCCTCTATCATTTCGCTGAAATCCACTGCGTTTTCCGCCTGCTCAATAAGTTCAAGAGTCGGTCTTGTTCTCGGGTGCTTGGGAGTGAAAACAGTGCAGCAATCCTCATAGGGAAGAATTGATGTTTCAAAGGTGCCGATTTTTCTTGAAATTGTGATGATTTCGTCCTTATCCATACCGATAAGGGGGCGAAAAACGGGCATATCCGTTGCCGCATCGGTGCAGGCAATGGCACCTAAAGTCTGAGAGGCAACCTGACCGAGGCTTTCACCTGTGACAAGAGCACCGCACTCATCTCTTTTTGCAAGCCTTGCTGAAATTTTCATCATAAGACGGCGCATAATAATTGTGAAAAGCTCCTCGGGGCAGTTTTCCTTTATAGCTTCCTGAATTTTAGTGAAGTTGACAACGGCGAAATTTACTCTGCCGCTGTATTTTGCGACGATTGACACAAGGTCACGCACCTTCATTTCAGCCCTTTGTGATGTGTAGGGAGGTGCGGCAAAATGTATGGCTGTGAGCTGCAGACCTCTTTTTGACATCATATAGCCTGCAACGGGCGAGTCAATGCCGCCTGAGACGAGAAGTGCGACTCTGCCGGCTGAGCCCACGGGCATGCCGCCTGCACCCTTGATCTGGTTGCCGTGAATGAAAACATTGCTGTCTCTGACCTCCACGGTAACGACAACATCAGGGTTATGAACATCTACGCTTAAGGTGCTGATGTTTCTTAAAAGATGTGCACCCACCTCACGGCAGATTTCAGGCGAGGTCATGGGGAAACGCTTATCGCTTCTTTTTGCGTTGACCTTGAAGGTTTTAACACCGCGAAGCTCATCGCCCAGATATTCAAGAGCCACTCTTTTTATATCCTCAAAATCCTTTTCGGCAACGGCTGCTCTTGAAAATGCCGCAATGCCGAAGACTTTTTTAACGGTTTCAACTGCCTCGTCAAAGTCAATATCTTCATCGCAGGGCGTGGCAATAACCGTTGACTGTGATTTAAGAAAGGTGAATTTGCCCACACTGTTCATAAGGCGTCTTTTCATATTTTTAACGAGAATATCTTCAAAGGTGCTTCTGTTGAGACCCTTTAAGGCAAGCTCACCGTTTTTGATAAGTAATACTTCTTTCATTTTTTACCTCTTCATTATGGTATTCATGGCTTTTGTGATGCCGCTTATAAAATAGTCGAGTTCTTCTTGTGTTGTGAACCTTGAAAGACTCACACGAAGGGAGGAGTCAATCTCCTTATCACTAAGACCCATTGCCGTGAGCACATAGCTTTTGTGGCCCTTTGCACAGGCTGAGCCTGAGGAAACACATATTCCCATTGAGGAGAGGAGATTGAGCACCGTTTCAGAGCGAAGGCCTGAAAGGGAAAGATTGACTATATAGGGGAGTGCATCATGGGGGCTGTTTATGCTCACACCCTCAATGGCACTGAGTTTGTTTATAAAGCTGTTGCGAAGTGCCGTAACTTCGCTGAGAGATTTGTTTATATTCAGCTCCTCAACGGCACCGAAAAAGCCTGCTATTGCCACCATAGGCTCTGTGCCGGGGCGAAGGTCTTTTTCCTGGCCGCCGCCTAAGGCGTTGGGAATGAGCCTTGTGCCGTTTCTGACAAAGAGAGCACCTGCACCCTTGGGACCGTGAATTTTATGGGAGCTGATGCTCATTAAATCCGCACCGAGCTTTTTGACATTAAGGGGAAGCTTGCCGTATGCCTGAACTGCATCTATATGAAAAAGAGCAGGAGAGCTTTTTCTCTTTATAATGCTTTTGATTTTATCAACAGGCTGAATTGTGCCAACCTCGTTATTGACTGCCATTATGCTCACAAGCACGGTGCTTTCGTCAATTTCTCTTTCGAGAGCCTCTAAATCTATGAGACCCCTTTTATCGGTGGGTATCTGAACTGTGGTGAAGCCTTCACTTTCAAGGCGGTCGAAGCACTTAAGCACGCTGGGATGCTCGACGGCACTTGTAATGACCTTGTTGCCCTTGCGCTTCATTGCGTGGGCGGCACCTAAAATTGCAAGGTTGTTGCTTTCCGTTCCGCCGCTTGTGAAAAGAATTTCCTTTTCGTCAGCACTGAGGCTTTTTGCTACGGCGCGCCTTGCAGAAAGCAGGAGCATATCTGCATCTATGCCCTTGCCGTGCAGTGATGAAGGATTTCCCCAACACTCATCTATTGCATAAAGCATCTTTTGGCGTGCACCTTTGCAGGGCTTTGTTGTTGCACTGTTATCAAGATAAGCTGTCAACGGGCATACCTCCTCATCATAATTAGTTCTATTATACTATAAATAAGATTTTTATGCAATGAATAGCTAAAAAAATAAGGGATAATTTTTTGAATAAATCGTAAAATAATTTCAGTAGATTAAGACAAAAACAACAAAAAAGTATTTTTAAGGAGATTTTTTAATGCACAGCAGATTAAAAAGAAGATTTATCAGAATTATCAGCTTTCTTACGGTGGCGGTAACAGTGCTTGGTGTAAGCACGGTTTTTTACGCGTCCAAGGCAAAAAAATATGAGTTTGCAAATGAGATAGTTTATCAGCGCTCTATGAACGAGCTTTGCGAAAGCCTTGACAATATAAGCGTCAGCCTGCAAAAGGGCATTTATTGCGGCACCAAGGAAAAGCTCTTAGATATAGGTAATGAGCTGACAAGGCAGGCGGCCTGTGCGAAAATGAGCCTTGCACAGCTGACAGACGAAAATCTTGTGAGTGAGGAAATTTACAAATTTCTTTCGCAGATAGGGGCATACACCCTTTCGCTTGCCACGGGTGACGACAAGGTGCAGCTTTCTGAAGGCGACAGTGAAAGCCTTGCCGCTTTGTTGGAGTATTCAAAGGCTCTCAGCAGCAGTATCAGCCGGGTGGTCAATTCCTACGGTGACGGAACTGTTGCGCTGCAGACAAAGCAGAGCACACTTTCACTTGACACAAAGGAGCTGCCCGAAAGCCTGTCTTCCTCTCTCATTGATGCTGAGCAAAGCCTGACAGACTATCCCACTCTGATTTATGACGGTCCCTTTGCTGACAGTATTCTGCAAAGAAAAGGCGGAGAAAGTCTTGAAGCTCTGGGTGAAATAACAAAGCAGGAGGCAAAGCAGAAGGCGGCAGAGCTTTTAGGCACTGCTCCGGAAAGCCTCAGGCAGGAGCAGGATGTGGATTCAAAAATACCTCTTTACTGCTTTTCAAAGGGTGATGTAAGTATAGGCATAACCAAAAAAGGCGGCAGGATAAGCTATATTATCAACCCTGCTTTGCCTGCAGAGGAAGCAATAAGCAGCAAGGAGGCTGTGAGCAGAGCAAAAAAATATCTTAAAAGCCACGGCTACGACAGCATGAAGGAAACCTACTACAGCATTTATGACGGAGTATGCACCATAAATTTTGCCTATATCAATGAGGGCATAATTCACTACAGCGACCTGATAAAGGTCAGTGTGGCTCTTGACAGCGGAGAAATAACGGCTCTTGATGCGGGCACATATCTTGTGAATCACTGTAAAAGGGATTTATACGGTGTTAAGGTAAGTGAAAAAGACGCTATAGAAAAAATATCGCCTGCCCTGAGTGTTACGGGCACGAAAGACGCCGTTATTCCTCTTGAAACGGGCAAGGAGACTTATTGCTATGAGTTTCACTGCAAGGATAAAAAGGGTCAGGAGGCACTGGTTTATATAGACAAGCAGACAGGCGAGGAAAGAGATATTTTGCTTTTGCTTTATGCTGACGGGGGAAGGCTGACGAAATAAATGCAAAATGCTAAATGCAAAATGCAAAATTGTGGTCGTGGGGAATTTTCTGCTGATAAGTAGTTTTCTCCCGCAAAGGGAGTTGGGATGAGATGGGGAGTTTGAAGATTATAAACCTCATCCGTCACTGCGTGACACCTTCCCCTTAGGTAAGGGGAAGGCATAAATAAGGCAGGTCACTACCAAATTGGAAGTGACCTGCCGTTTGTTTTAAGAGTGATGAGATTTGCCGTCTCTGAGCTTCATCTGCGCGGAAAGAGGCTTAAGGTTAGTGGGTGGTGAAATCGCGACCACAATTTTGCATTTTGCATTTTGCATTCAAAAAAAGCCGTTTTAAACGGCTTTTTTAAAGAGAGAATGTTCAGTTGTTGATGTTGTTGTTATTTTTGTTTTGGTGCTTGCTGTTACTTTTACCCTGAGGCTGAGGAGGATCGGCAGACTTCTGAGGGTTCATAGCAGGTACATCTGTTTTCTCTCTTGAGGCTTGCTTGTTAACTGAGTTGTTTTTCATAAAATTATCTCCTTTATACCCTATCTGATTATAGTTTTATCACCGGGGGAAGAAATATTCACTGTGTGAGGAAGAAAAATTTTACAAAAAAACGAGTATGTGTGTAAAAATTTACTTTTAACGCTTGCAATAAAGGGAAAATAATAGTAATATATAAGGCACAGATTAATTTTATTTGAAAGGAAGAAAATCACTATGTGGCAATTAAAAAAAGCTTTTTACAGAGTTTATCAGCAGACCTTCAGAGTTGCTATGTGTGTCTTTGACTGGTCAGAGCCCACTCTTCTTGAGGGCCCCGGTGCCATAAGAAAGCTCCCTGAATTTATTAAGAGTAAGGGTCTTAATAAGGTGCTTGTTGTAACAGATAAGGGTCTTATGGGCATTCATCTTCTTGACTCTCTTTTTGAGGAGCTTGAGAAGGCAGGCGTTGACTATGTTGTTTATGACGGCACGCAGCCCAACCCCTCAATTGAAAATATTGAGGATGCCCGTCAGCTTTATGTTGACAATAACTGTCAGGGTGTTATTGCCTTCGGCGGCGGCTCACCTATGGACTGTGCAAAGGCTGCAGCAGCAAGAGTTACAAATCCGAAAATCCCCGTTAAGAAGATGCGCGGTGTGCTGAAGCTTCATCACAAGCTTCCTCCCTTCTTTGCAGTACCCACTACAGCAGGTACCGGCTCAGAGACTACTCTGGCAGCAGTTGTTACCGACACTGCAACACACGAAAAGAACGCAATCAACGACCCCAGACTCAAGCCCAAGTTTGCAGTTCTTGACCCTGAGCTTACAGTAGGTCTTCCCCCTCACATCACCTCAACAACAGGTATGGACGCTCTCACTCATGCAGTTGAGGCTTACATAGGCAAGAGCAATGTCAAGTCAACAGAGGCTTATGCCGAAAAGGCAACAAAGATGATTTTTGAAAACATCGAAACAGCTTATGCTGACGGCAAAAACATTGATGCAAGAAACAATATGCTCAAGGCTTCCTTCTATGCAGGTCAGGCTTTCACAAGAGCATATGTAGGTTATGTTCATGCTATTGCCCATAACCTTGGCGGTCACTACGGTGTACCTCACGGTCTTGCAAACGCTATAATTCTTCCCTATGTGCTGGAATATTACGGCGAGAGTGCTCACAAGCGTCTTGCAAAGCTTGCAGTTATTGCAGGTGTTAAAACAGACGGCACAGACAAGGAAAAGGCAGAGGCATTCATTGAGGCAATCAAGACTCTTAACAAGAATATGAATATCCCCGACAAGTTTGACATGGTTCAGGAAAAGGATATTCCCGTTATTGTTGAAAGAGCTCTCAAGGAAGGCAATCCTCTTTATCCCGTACCCAAGATTATGGATAAGGCAGACTGTGAAGCTGTAATCAGAAGAATGATGAAATAAGAATAATAAGACCGCCGGCACAAACTATAATGTGTCGGCGGTGCTGCTTAAAAGAGCATAACAAAAAGTCGGGAAAATCCCGACTTTTTTGCGTTAATATATCAGATAGCTCACCAGCATGCTCAGAAGCATTTCGCCGAAATATGCAGCAAAAACAAGAAGAAATGAACCGCCGCCGTATTTTGCGAAAACGCTGATTTTTTCCTGAACTGTCTTTTTTGCAAGACCCTGATGTATCATTTTTATGCAGTATTTCTTATACATACCGTTGGCAATGAAGCCGCTTATAAGGTGCATGGAGAAGGTCACCAGAGCAACAATTGTCATCGGCAGCATAAGGTCGTTCATTATAAGCACCATCTGCTCTGAGAGCTCATAAAGCATAGTCTCACTCATGGTTTCAAGGTCAAGGGTGAGAAGATATTCGTAAAACTCGCTAAAAGGAGTGAGAAGCGGGGCCGTAACCATGCTCATAATAAGCTGCATGGTGATAAATATTATGCCCGGCTTATAAAGCTTGCGGTAAAAGAACCAATAGGGTGAAAAAAGGAAGGCTGCCCAGTTAAAGCCGTTCTTACCCTTTATTTCGCTCCATTTGAATTTATTGATATATGTCTGAGCGTTATTTCTGATAAAGGAGCCTAAGGTGTTTGTGCGTACCCCTGAGGTGTAATCCTCCACGGGGAAGGGACCCTTGAAGGTGTTGATTTCCTCATAGTCATCGTAGCCGCCTAAATTCCACGGGTTTGTGCCCTCGGGACGCTCGGCGTGACCTTCCTCAGCTTCCTCTTTTTCGGGGAAGCCTTCACCCTTGCCTATTTCAAAGGGAGGGTCATATTCGGGAATATCCTTGACGGGAGCTGATATTTCTTCCTCCGGCGTTTTTTCCTTATTCATTTTCTGCTCTTCTCTTTGTGCTGCCTCCACAATATTGACACCGAACATAGTGAATTTCATGGAGCAGTTGCGGCATTCCTTGCTGCCGGCCGGGTTTTTTTCACCGCAGTGAGGGCAGATTATATCCTCTGCCTCAGTGTCTTTTATAAGGGTGGAGCTGAAAATTGTCTTTTTGGTGTTGACCTGACCCTTCCACACAAAATCTGTGCCGTGAAGGTGAGCGTTGACACAGCCGCCATTTTCATTATAGCATTCTCTGTGCTGAGGTGTGGCACACTCGGGGCAGACCACAATATCTTCATCGTCAAGCAGGGGCTTTTTACAGCCGTCGCAATTATTTCCTGTATAGCGCATAATGTCTCCTTTGTTTTTTATGTTAATATTATTTTATATCCTTTCAGCGGAAAAATCAATCTTTTAATATAAAATATTGTATACCCCCTACTTTAAAGCAAATCAAAAGTCATCCCACTTGAAAATATTGCACCGATATTGTATAATGCCATTAGATTTTATGAGGTGATTTTATGTCAGACACAATTGCTGCCGTTTCCACTCCCATAGCCTCGGGAGGAATCGGCGTTATAAGAATATCAGGCGATGATGCAATAGCAGTTGCCGATAAGGCTTTCAGGGCTACCTCGGGCAAGACTCTTTCAGCTTTAAAGGGGTACTCTGCCGCCCACGGCAGGGTACATATGCAGGGTGAGGATATTGACGAGTGTGTAGCTCTCGTTTTTCGTGCGCCTAAAAGCTACACAGGTGAAAACACGGTGGAGATTTCCTGCCACGGCGGCATCTATGTAACAAATCAGGTGCTTCGTGCCGTGCTGTCTGCAGGGGCAAGACCTGCCGAAGCAGGGGAATTCACCAAACGAGCCTTTCTTAATGGAAAAATGGATTTATCAGAAGCGGAAGCGGTTATGTCCCTTATTTCTGCACAGGGTCAGCAGGGCATGAGGGCGGCTATGACAGCCCTTGACGGTGCACTCAGCCGCAAAACCCGGGAGCTTTGCTCTGCACTTATATCTGCCTCGGCACATATGGCTGCATGGGTTGACTATCCCGATGAGGAAATTCCGGAAATAAGTGACGGTGCTCTCAGAGAGACTCTCAGTCAGGTGAAGGCTCAGCTGACGGCTCTGCTGTCCGGCTTCGATGCAGGCAAGGCACTGACAAGCGGTGTGGACACTGCCATTGTAGGCAAGCCTAATGTGGGTAAATCAGCGCTTATGAATATGCTCTCAGGCTTCAGCCGTTCAATTGTGACAGATATTGCAGGCACAACAAGAGATGTTGTGGAAGAAACTGTCCGTGTGGGCAGCGTTATACTGCGTCTTGCAGACACGGCAGGCATAAGAGAAAGTGCCGATGTGGTTGAAAGCATAGGTGTTGACCTTGCCAAGACAAAAATTGAAAGAGCAGGACTTATACTGGCGGTTTTTGACGGCTCAAGAGAGCTTGACGAAAGCGATAAGGAAATTTTTGAGCTTTGCCGCGGCAGAGATGTTATTGCAATTGTAAACAAAACCGACCTGCCCTCTAAAACCGATATCGATTATATAAAGCATGCCTTTAGTGAAACGGTGTTTGTTTCGGCTAAGTCACATGAGGGCGAAAAAGAGCTGACTGCTGCAATTGAAAAGGTTCTGGGTACGGACAAAATAGACACATCAAAGGCAATGCTCACAACCGAAAGGCAAAGAGCAAATGCTCTGTCTGCTCTGCAAAGCATAGACGATGCCATTGCTGCAATTGATATGGGCATCACTATGGACGCGGTTAATGTGTGCATAGACACAGCTATAGACCGCCTGCTTGAGCTGACAGGTAAAAAGGCGAAGGAAAGCGTTGTAGATGAAGTTTTCTCACAATTCTGTGTGGGTAAATAAGAGGTGAAGCCATGAATAAAACCGTTCTTATAACAGGGGCCTCAGGGGGCATAGGTCAGGCACTTTGCCGACACTTTGCCAAGGCAGGCTATGATATAATACTTCACTATTTCAGCGGTGAAGAAAGGGCAATGCTGCTGAAAGCCCAGCTTGAAAAGCAGTATGGCGCAAGGGTGACGGCAGTTAAAGCAGACCTGAGAAGCAGTGAGGATATAAAGGCTCTTGCACAAAAGGCAGGTCAGGCAGATGTGCTTATCAACAATGCAGGCAGGGCATATTTCAGCCTTTTTCAGCTTGCAGACGAAAGCAAGGTCAAAGAGCTTTTTGACATTAATCTTATGAGTGCAATGGCACTTACAAAAGAAATTCTGCCCTCAATGATAAATAAGCACTGCGGAAGAATTATCAACATTTCCTCTATGTGGGGCATTTCCGGGGCTTCATGCGAGGTTCATTATTCTGCGTCGAAGGCGGCGATAACAGGCTTCACAAAGGCTCTTGCAAAGGAAGTGGGCCCCAGCGGCATAACCGTAAACTGCATTGCACCCGGCTTTATTGACACAGAGATGAACAGCTGTCTTGATGAAGAAAGCGTGAAGGAAATTGTAGAGGCTACACCTATGGGAAGAAAGGGCACAGGCGACGATGTGGCTGCTCTTGCTCTTTTTCTTGCAGGTGATGAGGCAGAGTTTATCACGGGCCAGGTCATAAGTGTTGACGGAGGATACTTAGGAAATTAGGAATTATGAATTATGAATTATGAATTGCGGGGGAGTTACTGCAGGAGAGGAGCTTCTGACCGCAGAGATAATAAGCATTGCTTTAGTTAAATTTAAAAGCAGGCGGGGGGGTATTTGTGCACAGGGCACAGATATCTCCGTTTTTTTAGTGTAGAAAAACAGTGAAAGCTTTTGTGCAGAAATTACGAAAGGGAATGTAGCATTGCCCTTTTTTTCTGCGCAACAAGGTGTAGCACGCCCAGATATAAAGGGAAAAGGCTGAAAAATCACCTTCACAATTTATTCATATTCATCACATTTGAGGCTGAAAATTCTGCTTGACTTATGGCGAAAAAATGCTATTTTGTAGCCAAGGAGGTAAACGCGAGAAAAATTTTTGGTCAGAAAAAAATATGATTAAAGGTGGTGTTCACTTTGAATAAAAATAGATTTACGGCAAAAGAAGCAAAGATAGCGAAAATTCTGTTTCTGCCCTTTTATATCTTTTGCTGGATAAAGCCAATTGCCTTTCTTCTATATTCAATTATAGACGCAGGAGCAAAGGAAACCTTTCTTGATAATTCAGCAATATTTAAGGCTATCAGATATATGCAGGAAGATGGCACATTCTTCTTTTATATGCTTTGTGCACTTATAGTTCTTTCAGCTTTTTTGCTCCTTTACGGAAGAAGCTTTAAAACCTATCAGGCTGTCGGTGCGGCTCTGAATATTCCTCTTTATCTGTTTGTTGACTTAGGAATTTGTATTAACAGCTACAGAATTGATGAGCCGGAAACAGGTGAAATAATTATATTTGCGGCGGTTGCTGTGCTAATTGTATATGCAGTTACAACATCTGTTATGGGTGCAATCGGTGCTATAAATAAAAGCGAAGAAGATCATTCCCTCAGAACGGCAAGCATTGTGTATATTATAAACTGGTCATATTTAGCTTGTGTAGCTCTCCCTGTGCTTTTGTGGCCTGTTTCCAAGGTTTTGGGTGCAGCTGTGTTTTCTGATTATATAGATACATTTTTAGATTTTAACACACATATGGGTGCTATGATAGCTTTTCCGACACTTATTTGTTCTTTGAGCTTTGCAATATTCTTGGGATTATTGCTGCTGAAAAAAGTAGGAGCAGTAAGAGCAGTTATAACTGTTTTGGCAAATATTATTATGATTTCGTCTTTAATGTATTTGCAGATTTCAGGTATGCGGCATCAAATCGGTGAAGCAAAATCAGGTGTTATACTGCTTATGTTTGCCGTTCTCGTATTGCTTCTTACTCTTTCTGCTGTGCTGAAAGCTGAAGGCAGTGAAAACAAGCTGACAACAGTAATAGAAAAAGCAACACCCTTTGTTGCTGCTGCAGCAATTGTGGTGATGCTTGTGAGTGCATTCATCCCTGCCGAAAATTTCAAAAGAAAAAGAAACAGCAATGTCACATTGGATTTATCGCAATACACTGTCAGTGATATTGCTGAAATGTCTCCGGATGAATTAGGAGAGCTTGCAGGCAAATATAACGAGGCATATGCTCCCTTTGACTAAACAATATCTTCCTCATCCTTTCTGCCTCGGGCAGTGCCTTCCCCTTTGAAAGGGGAAGGCAAAGTTTAAAAATAAGGCAGGTCACTACAAGGTTTCAGTAGTGACCTGCCGTTTATTTTAAGATTGATGAGGCTTGCCTCCTCTGAGCTTCATCTATGCGGAAAGAGGCTTTAGGTTAGTGGGCGGTGAAATCGCGACCACAATTTTGCATTTTGCATTTATAATTTTGCATTTACTTTATGCATCTCGAGCAAGGTGTGTAGCCCCGTGCCTTTGCTTCGCTGAGGCTTATGGGGTTGCGTGAGTTTTTAAGATAGCCGCAAGAGCCGATATGATATTTTTCGCCCGAATCTGTTATATAATATATGCCCTGCTCGGCTTGTGCACTGCTTGCCGTTGCCTTTGCCGTTGTCTCTTTGCTTTCGCTCACGGCTTGTGTGCTTTCCTGCGCTGTACTCGGCTGAGTCTGTGCCACACTCTCGGTTGTCTGTGCCGGTGCTGTTGTTGCTTCGGCGGCGGTTGTGTCGGCTACGGCGCTTTTCTCCACCGCGTACAGGGCAGACAAAGACTCAAAATCTTTATGCTCTTTGTAAGCAACACCGCCCATGGCAATATTGAGTGAAATTGACAGCACGGCAACAATTGCTATGTTTGTTTTAGTGAAAAGCCTTGAACGGAAAAAGTCGCTGAGCCTTTCATAAAGCTTATATTTCATAATGCTTCACAAGCCTTTCGTAATCTTCATCGCTTATCTGCACAATGCTGCCGTGTCTCGGTGAGAAATTCATATCATAATCGGTGACGGGTGTGAAATTATGAAAGTCGGAGGTTTCCTGCATAAAAAATCTGCCCTCCGAATATTCATCCATAACCATAACCCATTTGTCTGTGCCGTCAATGGGATACATCTCACTGCCCTCCACTCCGCTTTGGGCAAGGGAAACAATCACAGGCTCATCTTTATAGGGGCCTGTCAGCTTCTCACTTGTGACATAGGCAATGGTCTGGGTTTCCTCGTGCTTGAAATAGAGATAATAGAGCTTTTCCCTTTCATTATAAATGATATCACCGTCGATAGTCTGAACATCACGGCAATAAAGAGGCTCGGGGGTAGTTATATTTATAAAGTCGCTTGTGTGGGCATAGTACATCCCTGCTGTGTTGTGTCTTTTAGTTGAGTGTGCCCAGTAAAGCATATACTGACCTTTTTCCTCATCCCATATTGCCTGAGGCGCCCATGCTCTTGTGGTGTCGCAGAAAGCTCCGCCGAGCCCTCGCATATCAATAATGGTTTCATCAGTCCAGTCAATAAGGTTTTTGCTGCGCCAGACAACGAGAGCGTGATTGGACTCCCAACCCTCGGTGCATTTCATATCAGTGCCTATAATATAGTATAAGCCGTCTTTGCCTTTGAAGATATAAGGGTCACGCACGCACTTTTTGCCCAAGGTCTGAGTTATGACGGGTCTGTTGCCGTTAAGAGGTGTGAAGTGATAGCCGTCTTCACTGACAGCAAAGCAGATTCTTTCTTTTTCAGGCTCATTGCCGAGGAAATAAGCAAACAGATATTTCATAAGAAAACTCCCACACAATAATATAAGCTAATTTTAATATGTGATGTAAAAAATTGCAAGAGGGGGGAGGAAAAAAGGCTGAAAGCCTTTTTTCGAATGCAAAATGCAAAATGACCTCTCTGTCAAAACAAAAATTGTTTTGACATCTCCCCTTTCAGGGGAGACAAGGCTATGGTGGCACCTGACGGTGCATTTTATTGCAAAATTGTGGTCGCGATTTTACCACCCACTAACCTTAAGCCTCTTTCCGCATAGATGAAGCTCAGAGGAGGCAAGTCTCATCAATCTTAAAACAAACGGCAGGTCACTTCCAATTTGGTAGTGACCTGCCTTATTTATGCCTTCCCTCGCCTGAAAGGAGAGGTGGCAAGGACACATTTATGTGGACTTGACGGAGAGGTTATAATCTATAGACTCCCCATCTCATCCCAACTCCCTTTGCGGGAGAAAATTATTTATCGGCAAAAGCTTCCCCGCGACCACAATTTTGCATTTTGCATTTAGCATTTAGCATTCAAAAGCCGTTCCGCCTTTTTGCCAATTTACTCAGATTTTCCTCACTGTATTCGATTTCCTTTGAGTAGTTTTTTGCAAGCTCGCTGCACAGCTCAAGGGTCAGCTCGTTACCCTCAAGATATGCGTGAACAAACATCCTTTCAATAAATAAGGTGCTCACTACACTAAGCCACACCTTAGAGAAAATTTCTCCGTCAAAAACGCCCTTAAGAAAATATCGCCATATAAAATAGACGGCTATGTTGCTGAGATACTTGCTTATCCTTTTATCGGGATTATTATTTTCACTGATAAGCCTTTCTGTTTCTGCATATTTTTCCGAAAGCCTTTCCATATAGACTTTCCATCTCTCATCTATAATTTCAAAGGAGCTGATTTCCTGTGTTATTCTTTTCATATCAACAGTCAGGCTTTCGCCGAGTGTAACGGGTTCTTCTTTTTCATAGCGGAAATTATCAATATAATATTGTATTTTGTGTGCAAATGCCAGAGCCGACATAAGTCTGAGGCTCAGAGGCAGAGCTTCCTTCTCAAGCAGGCTGATTATCTGCCCTCTGACAAAAAGCAGATAATCATACAGCTCTTCGTCATAACCCTCCTCGCCCTCGTCATCACAGGGTATATCAAAGGTGGCAAACGCCTGCCTTTGGGAAAGTATGAGTCTTGCAGCCTCCTCACAGCACAGGCCTACTCCGCCCTCCTTAACGGCAGAGTACCACTCAAAATATCTTGGGTGGTCACGGCAAATCTGGCAAAGGGACTCCTCACCGAGACTGACAATTATATCACAGAGGTTGTTGTCATTCAGAAAAGCACAGCGTTCACCCTTCATTTTAAATGAGCAGACCTCCCCGAAGGAGATATCCTTTCTGAGTCTGTTACCGAAGGCTCCGCCTATGCTTTTATAGTACTCTGCCGTAGAGGGGTCAATATCGATTTCCCAGCCGATGCAGCAGTTGTCGGAGCATTTGTCTGCCGTGCATCTGAAATTTTTGCAATATATGGGCATTCGCAATATCATTAAAATCACCGAATAGGATAATATCATAAAATCTTAATATATTCAACCTTTTAAAAATGTAATTCATTTGTTATAATTTCTAATGAAAGTTGTAATTTTTTGCCCTTACACTATAGGTGACAGTGAAAAGTGTCAGCACTGTCGTGTGAATCGGTTATGAAAGAGAGAGATGTATATTATGTACAACGTACTTGTCTGCGACGATGATAAAGCCATCGTTCGTTCAATTGAAATTTATCTGAAGGCTGACGGCTATAACACCCTTGCCGCCTATAACGGTATTGAGGCTGTCAATATCCTTATGGAAAATGATGTTCATTGCATTATTATGGATATAATGATGCCGGGTATGGACGGCATATCCGCAACGCTGAAAATTAGAGAGAAAAGCAATGTGCCCATAATTTTCCTTTCAGCCAAAAGTGAGGATGCAGATAAAATTGCAGGTCTGGGCATAGGCGGTGACGACTATGTGACAAAGCCCTTTAACCCCCTTGAGGTGTGTGCAAGAGTCAAGTCACAGATAAGACGCTACACTACCCTCGGCACTGCACCCTCTGAAAACAGCAAAATTCTCAGAACAGGCGGACTTGAGCTGGACATTGAGGGCAGAAGAGTTACCGTTGACGGTGAAGAGGTGCGCCTCACCGCTACGGAGTACCGCATATTGGAATATCTTATGCTCAATATGGGCAGAACTCTTTCCTCAACGCAGATTTATGAAAATGTGTGGAATGAAGCCGCTATCGGCTCAGACAAAATTATAACCGTTCACATCAGACGAATTCGTGAGAAAATCGAAATCGACACTAAAAACCCAAAATATGTAAAGGTGGTGTGGGGCATTGGATACAAGGTCGACAAAATTTAACGGTAGATTTATTGTCAAAATCATAGCTGTCTTTTTAGCCCTGACAGTTGTGGGATTTACGGCAAAGGGCGCAATAGACGCTTTATTCTATATCGAGAATCAGGAAAACTTTGATGACGATTATTATTTTGAGGGCTTTTTTGCAACTCAGGAGGATGACTTTTATGTCAGTGAAACCTTTGACCGGCAGATGAGAGAATATCTTCTTGACCTTAACAAATTCATATATATTTACGGTGACGGCACAAAGGAAAGCTACGAAAAGCGTAATGAAGAAAACCGAAAGGAATTTGAAAACTACAAAAGTAATCTGCTTAATAATATCTATTATTATCTTTGTCAGAAGGAGCGTTACACGGATACTGTATTTTGCCTTATAGATGAAGATATTGTTAAGCTTACCCTGCTGGAAAAATCTGATTCATCAGTAAAGAAAAGCGTTGATTTAATGGATATAGATGTTACCTCTGAGCTTATCACTTTATGCAAAGTGGAAAAAGAAGATCTGTCCGTTTCGGAATTTGAGAAAAATTCAGCTAAGGCAAAAAGTTACAATGCAGATCTGATCGTCACTCTTCCGCAAATCAGGCTGACAGACTACTACGAAACAAACGGCACAGTTATAGAAGCCGGCACCTATGCCCTCAGCGTGGATAATGAGCTTCTTCTCTCTGCACTTATATCGGAGGGACGGCTCGGCTTTACCGGCACCTATGAGGAATATGTTTCTGACAGAAAAGAGGATGCCTTCAACAAAAGCTATAAAAACATAAATTACATTGTTACTGAAGATGACGGCACGGTTATCACCAATGTGAAGAATTACACAGAGCAGCAAGCATCTGTATCACAATATGAGTTTTATATCACAGGCAGTGACGGCGAATATTTTTCAAATAAAGGCTCAACATATGTTTTTGACGAGCATTACGAAGACTTGCACCTGCCTTATTATACCCGAATAAGAATTGAGCACAGACCTACATCAGTCCATGAGGTTCACACGGCAGTGCCCACAACTATGCCTGAGACAACGGATGCCACAACCTATAAGGTAACACAGTACACCGACCGCAGCAGCTCTGCAGGTGTAGCCGATGCTGACCTCGTGGTCTATTTTAACAGTGATGCTGTTTTTTACGGTGAAAGTCTTGCACAGATGAAAGCAAATCTTATGAATGCAGGCTCCTTTTCACGCTCGGCAATAATAAATGTAGTTTTAGGCATAGGCTTTTATCTTGCGGCGCTTATTCTGCTGGTGATACTCAGCGGCAGACGAAACAGTGAAGACGATACGGTTTATCTTCTGCCCACAGATAAAATCTTCATTGAGTTTAAGCTTCTTATAAGCGCAGGACTAATTTTCTTTGCAGGCTTGCTTGCATTTACAATCATAGACGAATACCGTCATATGAGCTATTCATTTTCCCAGTTCTGCCTCGGCTGTCTGCCGGTTTTAGTGGCAATTGTTGCCGGCTTGGTTATGGAGTTTATTCTGAGCCTTGCAAAAATGATAAAGGCAAAAAGATTTATAAAGAGTCTGTTTATTGTGTGGCTTATTAAAAAGCCTGTGAAATTAATAATAAAAATGCTTAAAAAGATTTTCTCGCTTATTCTTATGCCGGGCAAGGCTTTTATCAAGCTGTGCAAGGATGTAAAAGAAAAGCTTTATTACACAAAGAATATCAAAAAAATAGTTATTGTAAAAACAGAAATACTTGTAGGTATTAATCTTATTTGCGGAATTATCTGTCTGATTTTCCTTCAGGCATGGGGTGGAATAGACCATTTAGGTGAGTTGTTACTGCTTTTGGTTTTTGCCGCACCTGCAATATTTTCGGATGTATTTGCACTTCTTCGCGGACTCAAGTTCGTGGGCGGCGTTGACAGGCTTCTTGAGGTTCTGGGCGCGTACCGCAAGGGCAACCTTGACACCTATATCAACCGCGCGGCTCTGCCCGATTATCTTATCCCTGCCGCCGAGGATTTAGAGGAGCTGGGCGACGGCATCAGAATTGCCGTTGAAGAGGCTGTGAGACAGGAAACCACAAAAACGGAGCTTATCACAAACATTTCTCATGACCTGAAAACTCCCCTGACGAGCATTATCAACTATGTTGAGCTTTTAAAGCACTGCGATATTCAGAATGAAACTGCCCTTTCCTATCTTGAGGTACTTGGCGAAAAGAGCGACAGACTGAAATATCTCATTTCCGATTTAGTTGAAGCTTCAAAGGCGGCAACGGGCAACATAGAGGTGAGCCTGATAGATGTGAGCCTTAAGGAAATGCTGGCACAGATTATCGGTGAAAACAGCGATGCCTTCGACGAAAAGAAGCTGAGCATTGTCTGCGATCTCCCCGAAACGGATATTATTGTCAGAGCAGACAGCAAGCTTCTTTACAGAGTGCTTGAAAATCTCATAGCCAATGTCAGAAAGTACGCAATGGAATCAACAAGAGTTTACATCTCAGCCGAAAGAAAAGAGGGCAAAGGCATAATCACTCTTAAAAACATTTCTGCCGCACCTCTCAACATTTCTCCCGAGGAGCTTAAGCAGCGCTTCGTCAGAGGTGACGCTTCAAGAACCACTGAGGGCAACGGTCTAGGTCTGAGCATTGCCGAAAACCTCTGCCTTCTTCAGAACGGCAAGCTTGACATTGACATTGTGGGAGATTTGTTTATTGCAAAGGTGGAGCTGGAAGCAAAATAAATGCAAAATGCTAAATGCAAAATGCAAAATTGTGGTCGCGGGGCTTAAAGAATGCAAAATGCTAAATGCAAAATGCAAAATTGTGGTCGCGGGCACATTTCTGCCGATAAGTAGTTTTTCTCCCGCAAAGGGAGTCGGGATGAGATGGGGAAGTCTGTAGATTATAACCTCTCCGTCAAGTCCACATAAATGTGTCCTTGCCACCTTTTCTTCCAGAAACGGGCACCCTTTTGTCGCTTACGCGACATTTCCCCTAACAGGGGAATAACCTTTCAGGCGAGGCAAGGCATAAATAAGGCAGGTCACTACCAAATTGGAAGTGACCTGCCGTTTGTTTTAAGATTGATGAGATTTGCCTCCTTTGAGCTTTTGTTCCGCGGGGGAAGGCTTGAGGTTAGTGGGCGGTGGAGTCGCGACCACAATTTTGCACTTTGCATTTATAATTTTGCATTTACATAAACTTATATTTGCCGTAAAACTCCTTATATCTCTCAATGGCTTCTTCTATAATTCTTATTGCCTCGTCTCTGCCCTTTGCTTCGTCGATAACCGTTGTTTTATTTTCGAGAGTCTTGTAAACAGAGAAAAAGTGAGTCATTTCGTCAAAAATGTGCTTGGGAAGCTGTGAAATATCCGTGTAACCGTTATATGTGGGGTCACCTGCATGAATGGCAATAATCTTATCGTCAGCCGCACCGCTGTCAAGCATAGTGATAACACCTATGGGGTAGCACTCAGCCAGCACAAGAGGGTCAATTCTCTCAGAGCAGAGCACCAGTACATCAAGAGGATCATCGTCAGCGGCAAAGGTCAGGGGGATAAAGCCGTAATTTGCAGGGTAGTGAGTTGAAGTGTGCAGCACTCTGTCGAGACGCAGAAGACCTGTTTTCTTATCAAACTCATATTTCATCTTGCTGCCCTTGCTTATTTCTATAACTGCATCAAAGCAGGTTGTGGATATTCTGTCAGCACTTATATCATGCCATATATTCATTAAAATCACCTCTGTTTCAGTATAATATGATGATAACATAAAACAGCAGGAATATCAATGGAAGTTTTTTTGAAATTTGACTTGACAAGAGTGCATATTTGTGGTACTATACTTGGGCAAAATCCAATTGCGCTGTTAGCTCAGCTGGATAGAGTGTCTGGCTACGGACCAGAAGGTCAGGGGTTCGAATCCCTTACAGCGCGCCACGAAAAGAGGTTACACGAGAGTGTGACCCTTTTCTTTTTTTTGAATGCAAAATGCTAAATGCAAAATGCAAAATTGTGGTCGCGGGCACATTTCTGCCAAAAAATAATTTTCTCCCGCAAAGGGGGTTGGGATGAAATTCCAACTCTGCAGATTATAATCCTCATCCACCGCAAGCGGTCCCCCTTCCCCTTAAAGCAAGGGGAAGGCATAAATAAGGCAGGTCACTACAAGTTTTTAGTAGTGACCTGCCGTTTGTTTTAAGATTGATGAGGTTTGCCTCCTCTGAGCTTCTGCTCCGCGGAGGGAGACTTAAGGTTAGTGGGCAGTGAAATCGCGACCACAATTTAGCATTTAGCATTTAGCATTCTGCATTTATATTAGGCGTTTAATGAATCAAGCGACTGCTTTTTGAGGTAAGCATTGATGAAGCCGTCAATGTCGCCGTCCATAACGGCATTGATGTTACCCATTTCAAAGCCTGTTCTGTGGTCCTTGGCAAGAGTGTAGGGCATAAACACATAGGAACGGATCTGGCTGCCCCAGCCGATTTCCTTCTGCTCGCCCTTGATATCCTCAATCTTGTCAAGATGCTCTCTTTCCTTGATTTCGATAAGCTTTGACTTGAGCATACGCATACAAACTTCTCTATTCTGATGCTGGCTGCGTTCAACCTGACAGGATACAACAA
>JAFQLV010000001.1 GCA_017396515.1 Clostridia bacterium
GGCAGTAGAGCCTACCTGTACCGGAACAGGCCTCACAGAAGGCTCACACTGCACACGCTGTGATGCCGCTACTGTTGAACAGACGGTGGTAGGACCTCTCGGTCACAACGAGGTTGACCACGAGGGTAAGGAACCCACCTGCACAGAAAAGGGCTGGGATGCATATGTAACCTGTACAAGATGCGACTACACAACATACGCAGAAAAGGCTGCACTTGACCACGATTATACTGCTCACGAAGGTAAGGAAGCAACCTGCACAGAAGAAGGCTGGAAAGCCTATGAGACCTGCTCAAGATGTGATTACACAACCTATGAGAAGATAGATGCACTTGATCACGATTATATTGACCATGAGGGTCAGGACCCCACCTGCACAGAAAAAGGCTGGAAAGCCTATGAGACCTGCTCAAGATGTGACTACACAACCTATGAAGAAATTGATGCTCTCAAGCACAATATCATTACAGTAGGTGCAAAGGCACCCACCTGCACAGAAAAGGGCTGGGATGCATATGAAAAGTGCACAAGATGTGATTATACAACCTATGCTGAAATCCCAGAAACAGGACACAGCATTGTTGAGGTAGAAGCAAAAGAAGCAACCTGCACAACCGTGGGTTGGTACGCTTATGAATACTGTGAGAAGTGCGATTACACAACCTATGTTGAAATCCCCACCAACGGCGGTCACGATCTTGAATATTTCGATGCTAAAGCCGTAACATGCACAGAAGACGGTTGGGATGCTTATGAGGCTTGTAAGCGTTGCGATTATACAACAAAGGTCACAATCACAGCTCCCGGACACGATTATGTCAGCCATGAAGGCGAGGCACCCACCTGCACAGAAGGCGGTTGGGAACCCTATCAGACCTGTAAGAACTGTGATTACACAAGCTATAAAGCAATTGCTGCTCTCGAGCACAGCATTGTAAATGTACCTGCAAAGAAGCCCTCTTGCGGTGTGGCAGGCTGGGATGCATATGAAATGTGTCTGAGATGCGATTATACCACTAAGGTAGAGCTTCCTGCTCTGCAGCACTCAATCAAGCAATATGAAGCAAAGGCACCCACCTGCACAGAAGACGGCTGGGAGGCTTATGAAGCTTGTGATAATTGCGATTACACAACTAAGGTCATTATCCCCTTAACAGGTCACTCAATCAAGCAATATGAGGCTGAAGAACCCACTTGTGCACAGGCCGGTTGGGAAGCATATGAGGCTTGTGATAAGTGTGATTACACAACTAAGGTAGAAATTCCTGCTCTTGAGCACGAATATGTTGACCATGCAGGCAAGGACGCAACCTGCAGCGAGGAAGGCTGGAAGCCTTATCAGACCTGTAAGAACTGTGATTACACCTCATTTGAAGCAATTCCCACATTAGAGCATAACCTTGTGCAGCATGAGGCTAAGGCTCCCACATGTAAGGAAGTAGGCTGGGAAGCTTATGAGGAATGCACAAAGTGTGATTACACAACCTATAAAGAGCTGCCGATGACAGAGCACACAGACGAAAATAACGACGGTATCTGTGACGATTGCACCGTTAATATCGGCTGTAAGCACACTGAGATTATAACAACTGTTGTCGAGTCCACTTGTCTGACATACGGCAAGGTAACAGAAAGCTGTAAGGATTGCGGCAAGATTATTTCAGAAACAGTTATCGCACCCTCAGGTCACCATGACCATAACGGTGACGGCAAATGTGATGAATGCTCAGCACCCACAACAGTGTCAACTGCCTGCGAATGCATCTGCCATAAGGACAGCTTCATAATGAGAATTATATATGCAATTTTAAGAACCTTCTGGAAGCTCTTCAAGGTTAATAAGGCTTGCGGTTGCGGTGCAGTGCACTATTAATTCAAAACTATAATCAAAGAACAGGTCGCTTCTGTGACCTGTTCTTTTTATGCAAAAAAAGTGGCTGTTACCGTGTTAAAGTAACAGCCATAATGTTATTTAATTCTTATCTGCAGGGGGAGAGAGATAGCGGTGTCTGAAGTAATTGCACCCTCTTCAAAGCAAAGATAGTACTGAAAGCTATCAGGCTCATAATAGAAGTCTGAATCTTCAACAGTGACAGTGCAGAGAATGTCTCCGCCATGCTCCTGACTGATTTCGCAGTTTATTTTTGCACCGACCTTCTGTATAACTGCCTCACCGGACATCTGATAGAGATAGGCTGTGCCGCCCTGAGGGGCTTGACCTAAGTTATCACCTATTGTCAGCACCACCTGACGGAAAAATTCATCCTCCGGGATTTCGGTGAGCTTGTAGCTGCTGATTTTAAGATAGGTTTTGCCGTCCTCTGACTTATCGCCGTTTTTCTTATCGGTCTTCACAAGAGTCGGAGCTGTAAGAGGCTCAGTTGTTGTGATTTTTTCCGTGGTTGTTTCCTCGGTAGTTGTTTCTGTTGTGGTCACCTCAGTTGTTGTTTCTTCCTCGGTGGTTGTTTCCTCGGTTGTGGTTTCTTCCTCAGTGGTCTCCTCAGTGGTTTCTTCCTCAGTGGTCTCCTCAGTGGTTGTCTGAGTCGGCACCGTGGTGCTCAGGGTTGTGGAAGCCGTGGTAGTTTCCTCTTTTTCCTTATCCTTGTCGCCGCCTGCAATAAGAGCTACAAGCAGTGCCAGCACAACTGCAAGAGCAAGCACAATGAAGTACCAGTGTTTGCCCGCCTTGCCGTTTTCCTCAGAGGGGAAGTCCTCGTCATAGGTGTCCTCGTCATATTCGTCAGGAGCCTCGTAGGAATCAAAATGCACCTCACTGTCAGCGCCTATTTCAAAGGTACCCGTGTTGGCATCTGCTCCGGAGTTGAAGGGTACCCCGGCAGGAGCATTCAACTCAGGTGAAAGTGAATATCTGTGAAGCTCTGCGGCAAACAGTGAGGGAGTGATGTATCTGTCTGCAGGTCTGAAGGAGGTAGCCTTGTAGATGATGCTTGCAAGCTCAGAGCCTGCATTTTTAGGTGCGGGCAGAAGGTCACCGCGCATGCATTTCATAAATGCATGCTCTCTGTCGGCTAAAGAAATAGGGTCGGGGAAGTCGGGCAGGAAGGGCATACGGTTGTTGTTAAGCAGCTTATAGAGCAGTATGCCCAGTGAGTAAATATCTGAGGCAGTGTCTGCCATAGCAGTCTTATTATAAAGCTCAGGCGCTATGTATGCCGAGGGGTCATTTGCGTTGTGGAAAATTGAATCAAATATGCCGAAATCTCCCAGCTTATAGTTTCCGAAGGAGTCAACATAAATATTTTCGCTTTTAATATCGTGGTGCACAATGCCTGCTTGCCTGAAGCCCTCAAGGGCATTGCATATATCCTGACCAAGTGCGAGCACATCAGTGACACCTGCCGTGTCCAGCTGCAGATATGAGTTAAGGGGAGTGAGCAGCTCCATAAGCATCACAACATAAAAGCATGAGCTTTCACGCACGATTGTGAAATTGTCAAAGCGCACAATATTTTTGTTGCTGCGAAGTGACAGCATGGTCTGCATATTCTTTGTTATATCTCTCTGAAGAGCCGTGAGATATTCGTCAACATTTCTGAATCTGCCTGAAGAGATAACGGCACTTATTTCCTGCTCGCTTGAGGGAAATTTTACGGTTTTAAGCCCCATATAGTGTATAGAGCCGTTTTCTGTTTTATAAACCTTATAAAATTTAGATGCCTTACCCTCCGACAGCTTTGAATCAATAAACCATGAGCCGAAAACAGGCTCAATAGCCTTAAGCTTCTCTAAAGTCAATATATATCAACTCCTTACGGTGCTTTTTCTGCACTAATAATATCACTAATATTTTATCAAGTCAAGATTTCATATTTTGACATAAAAATAATAAGCAATTTACACTAAAAATTCAGATGAAGGTTAATATATTTTTTACATATCAAAATCCGGTTTCTATTGATTTACGCAGCAAAAAGATGTAAACTATAATGTAAGTGTAAAACTGTGTCGGTTTCTGTTGATTTGAACAGTTTGATATATAATTTCAGTAATAAACAGGTGAGATAAAGTTGAAAAAAATAATTGTTGTGGCAGTGCTTGTCGGGGTGCTTTGCGTTTATCCTTTTTTTAATATATGGGGTCTTTCAAAAAATGAAGCCACACCTTCTGAGGATGATGTTTCAAAGGGCTACAGTGTTATAGAAAGTCTTTCGGGTTTTGATGTAAAAAAAGCAGAAAGCAATGTGAGACAGGCTCAGAAAAAGCGTGATGACCCCACAGGTAAGGCAGAAAAGGTCAGAAAGGTGTTAAACGACCTTAAAAAGGGTAAAACTACCTACAGAAAGGTTCTCAGAGACGTTTATATTGTTGGCGATTCGCTTATGAACGGTCTTGAGGCCTATGATATTCTTAACTCAAACCATCTTATCACACAGGTGAGTGCAAGCCTCTATCATCTTGATTCAAATGTGAAAAAGATTGTCAAAATGAATCCCTCGGTGCTCATTCTGCATTACGGCATCAATATGATAGCTGTGGGCGATAAATATCTTGATAATTTTATTTCTATGTATACGAGAATAATCAAAGAACTTAAAAAATCTCTGCCTGACACACGCATTGTTATAAGCGGACTTTTTCCCGTTGACAGAGAAATAGCTTCGGCAAAGCGTTTCGGCGAAATTGGAGATTACAATAAAGCTCTCAAGAGTATGTGTAAAGACCTTCAGGTGGAATTTTTAAATTCCTCAAGTGTTCTCAAATCGCATCCTGAGTGCTACGGCAGTGACGGTATACATCTGTCCAAGGCTTTTTATGATAAGTATTGGCTCAGATTTTTAATAAAAGAGTTGGAGATTGTCTAATGAACAGACAAAGAATTTTTGAAATAGTCTGTGTTATTGCTCTCGTTATCTTCATCGGCTTTATGTCGGGTGAATCCTCATACAGTGATAAAACGGCAGCCGAGGTGGCTGAGACCGTAACAGAAAGCTATGATGTCAGTGAGCTCAGGCACATAAAGAAAAATAAAATAAAAGAAGAATTCGGTATTGATTTTACTCTGGTTGATTCCTTTGAATATTATGCCAGCGACTCAATTATGACTGTTGACGAGCTTATGATAATCAAGCTTAAAGAGGAAGTCAGGCCTGAGGAAATCAGTGCAAAAATAGAAAAAAGAGTAACTGACAAGCAGACTCTTTTTGAGGGGTACGCCCCGGAGCAAAGTGCTCTTTTGAAAGAATATATATTAACCTATGATAAGGGCTTCATTTTTTATGCAGTGGGCAAAGGTGCCGACGAAGCTCTTGCAGCCTTTAAATCAAGTGTCAGATAATTCCCGAGAGGTGTAATAATGGTCTTTAGCAGTGCCGTGTTTTTATTTGTGTTTTTCCCGCTTATGCTGGTGCTGTATTTTCTTCCCGGCTTTTCAAAAAATCCCGAGAAGGATATGGCGAAGAAAAACCTTGTTTTGTGCCTTGCAAGCTTAATATTTTATGCATGGGGCGAACCCGTGTACATAGTGCTTATGCTCATAAGCATTTTCTTCAACTATAATCTGGGAATAGATATTGAAAACCATAAAAATTCACGCAAAAAAAGAAAATCACTGCTGATTTTCGGCGTGGCATTTAATCTTTTTATGCTTGGCTTTTTCAAATATTCCGGCTTTATTGTTGATAATATTAATGCGGTTACGGGCAATGAAATTGAATATGAAGGCTTACCCTTGCATGTGGGCATTTCATTTTATACCTTCCAGATACTTTCTTATGTTATAGATGTCTATAAGGGTGAGGTCAAGGCACAGAAAAATATTGTTGCTTTCGGCGCTTATATTTCAATGTTCCCCCAGCTTATAGCGGGTCCCATTGTGCAGTATAGCGATATAGAAAAACAGCTCACAAGCAGAACCGTGACAATTGAAAAGTTTTATGAGGGCATAATTTATTTTATAAGAGGCCTCGGCAAGAAGGTGCTTTTTGCCAATACCATAGGTGCGGTGTACTCGCAGGTTATTGCAGGCGATATAGCCTCTCTTTCCGTGGTGAGTGCGTGGCTTGCCGTAATATGCTACACCCTGCAGATATATTTTGATTTCAGCGGCTACAGTGATATGGCTGTGGGTCTTGGCAAAATGTTCGGATTTGAGTTTGTGCAGAATTTCAATTTCCCCTATAAAGCAACCAGCATCAAGGATTTCTGGAGCAGATGGCACATAAGCCTCAGCAGTTGGTTCAGAGACTATGTTTACATTCCATTGGGCGGCAACAGAAAGGGCACCAAAAGAACAATTATCAACACAATGATAGTCTGGTCCCTGACAGGTCTGTGGCACGGTGCCGCATGGAACTTCATCGCATGGGGTATATTCTACGGTGTGCTTCTCATACTTGAAAAATATGTGCTTAAGGATTTTTTGGAGAAGCTCCCCACCGCAGTGAAATATATGGGTACCATGATAGTCGTTATGATAGGCTGGGTCTTCTTCTCAAGTGCAAGCATGGGGGATGCCCTGACTCTCATAGGCTCTATGACAGGCTTGGGCGGTTCATTTATTGATTCGCAGGCAAAATATCTCTTATCAGAAAATGTCTTCCTTATTCTTGTTATGAGCCTTAGTGCCACGGGAGTTTTTGATTTTGTCAGCAATGTGCGAACAGGAAGAACAAAGAAAATATGTGAAAGTGTGCTTTATCTTGCAATTTTCACCTTGTGCATAGCTTATCTTATAAGCGAAACCTATAATCCATTCTTATATTTCAGATTTTAGTTTTAAGGATAGTTAATTAATATGAGTTCAGATAAATACGACAACACAAACAGCGAAAGGTCGCAGGAATCTTCATACACCGAAAAAGGTGCAATGGTAGCTGTTGCGGTTATACTCATATTTCTTATGAGTATTTTCGGCATTGCGGGTCTTCATATTCTTACAGATGATAAAGACTTTTCCGAAAGTGAAAACAGGGTGCTTGCCGATATGCCGGGACTGACATTGTCAGGCATTTTTGACGGCAGCTTTATGAAAGACTTTGAGAGCTACCTTACCGATCAGTTCCCTTTAAGAGATAAGCTTATATCACTTAAAACCTATGCCGACAGAGTTGTGGGAAGGGATGAGGAAAACGGTGTATATATAGGCAAAGACGATTTTCTTTTTGACTCGCAGAGTGAGTATAACGAGACACAGGTTAACGAAATAACCGATGCCGTTGTGAAATTCACAAAGAGCAACAAGAATGTAAAACGGGCCTTTCTTTTAGCACCTAATTCCTCCTATATATATGCCGATAAATTGCCCCGGCATCTTGAAATGGCAAATCAGCGTGATCAGATAAGAGACATATATAAGCTGCTTAAAAAAGACAGTAAAATGACATGGGTCAACATCTGCAGCCTTTTTGAAAGAAGTGTGAAGGAAAGCGACACTCTGCTTTATTATAAAACAGACCACCACTGGACAACGAGAGCAGCAAAAAAAGTTTTTAATGTGCTTAAAGATAAATGGGGACTGACAAAAACGGGCAGTATTTACGAGTCTGCAGAAGCTGAACCGAAATACAGCTTCTATACTGTTTCAACCACATTTCAGGGAACACTTTCCTCTACGGCAGGGGTACACGACACCTATGACAATGTGGAAATATGCATGCCCGAAAAGTCAAAAGGCACCTATGTTGTGAATTTTGAATCCTCATCACAAAAAACCTCATCCCTGTTTTTCAACGAAAAATTAGAGCATAAAAATCATTATGAGGTTTTCCTCGGCGGCAACTATGATAAGGTGATTATCACAACGGTTTCCGAGTCGCCGAATACGCTGCTTTTAATCAAGGATTCCTATGCGAACTGTATGATTCCTATGCTGACACCGTATTTCAGCAAAATAGTGGTTATTGACCCGAGATATCTCACAGACAGCCTTGACAGCATTGTTAAAGAAAACGATTTTACCCACATTCTTTTCCTTTACAATCTTAACACTCTGCTTGAGGATACCTCTCTTGCACAGTGCCTTGCAAGCTGAATAAAAAACTAACGCTCACGAATGAATTTCGTGAGCGTTTTTGTATGTTGTAGTTTTTTATTTTGTGTGAAGTCTTATTACCGTTGCACTGTATTGCGGCACTGTATAGTTGAATTTTTCGCTGAAGCCGTCAACGCTGAAGCTTTCCATTATGCAGTCTTCTTTTGCACCGAGAATGTTATCGTTGTTGAGGCTGTCGCCTGCCACCTGAGCAACATCGGCCTTTGTTTCTATTTCTGCACCGCTGACATCAACGGCAAAAACTCTGTCTGAGGCTGTGATGTTAACAAGCTTTATAATGATGTCGCCTGTTTCTTCGTCGGTTGACACCACCTGATAGGCCTCGGCATTGCAGTCAGATTCAGCATCATAGCTGAACTGAAGAGCATCGTCAACATAGCCCTTGATGTTTGTGCCTTCAACCACAATTCTGATGTTATAGGTGACACCTGTTTCTACAGTGAAATCTGAAACGGTACCGGGGAGAAGGCCTGTTTTCACACCGTTTTCAATTCTTTGCAGGGCTGACTTGGTGTTATCCCATCCGCCTATATTCCAATAGAAGCAGTTAGCTTCATCCTGAATGAGGAAGGGGATGTAGAAGCCCTCGGCACCCTCGAGCTTTGTTGCTTCAAAGCTGTAGGTGTAATTTGACCATTCCTTATCACCGAAGAAAGCCGATGCGCCAAGCTCGTGATAGGGAAGCTCTGTTGCCTTTTGTGTCAGCTTGCCGTCTTTGATTTCCCAGTCGCCGTCACTTGCCTGAAGCCAGTTCCACCAGAAGTTTTTAATTGAGAAGCTATCCTTGTCAAGAACCTTGCCCGTTTCGTTGTCTGTTACCGTTACATTGTCAAACTGTGCCTTAGTCCACCATGTGCCGAGTCCAACCATACCGCTGAGGTCTTTTTTGGGGATTTCGGCACCGCCAAGCTTGGAAGCAATGAGAGAGTCACCTGAATTGTTTGAGAAAAGCTTCTGCATATAGTAGTTTATGGAGCCTGTTGAAAGGTGGTTGTTGAACCATATAAGATTGGGTGACCAATGGGTTGCCGTCAGGTTGCCGAAAAGGGGAGCGTAAGCTGCCATAACAACGATATCGCTGTTTCTTTCAAGACCTGTCATATAAGCGGCCTCTGCAAGGGCTGCCTCAAGTCTGTTTGACCTTGCGGCATATTCACCCACAAAAACCTTCAATCCGCCGCCGTAATAGGTGTCAGTCATATTTTCGACGGTTCTTAAATAGTTATCCTCATCATAGTGGTCTGCATTTTTAAAGAACCATGAGGGCTCATTATAATAGTGGTGATCTGTTGCACCTGCAAACTCGTCGGCAGTTATGCCGTTTGATTCAATGTAGTTTTTTGCGTATTCATATGATGCGAGATAATTTACACCGCTTGTGGCATCATCTGCACCTGAGGAGTAGATAAGCTCAAGGTCTGCATATAATTCAGGCTTGTTCTTTTTAGCCTCGTTGAAGCTCTCAAGGAAGATTTCATATCTTTCAAAGTATGCTTCACCCTCCTGCTCGTTGCCTATGCAGATATATTTAAGCTCAAAGGGCTCTTTATGGCCGAGAGAGCATCTCACTTTGCCCCATGTGGTGTTTTCGTCGCCGCGGCAGAATTCCACAAGGTCGTGCATATCCTGCAGATACTGTCTGAATTCATCTGAGTCAATATCAACGGGGCCCTTGCCTCTCATCTGGCAGTTAAGACCGCAGTTAAGCACGGGCACGCCAACGGCACCTATATCCTCAGCAAGCTGAAAATATTCAAAAAAGCCAAGACCGTAGCTCATATAGCAGGGCAGAGGGTCGTCTGTTGCAGAGACATTTGTCCAAAGGTTAATGCCGTATTTTCTTGCGGCAACATCACCGTAGCTGCCGTTGAACTCAAGAGGCAGTCCGTCTCTGCCAACACCTATAGAGTCCTTCCAGTTGTACGCGCTGTCATAGTCCCAGCCTTCAATTATGCAGCCGCCGGGGAAACGAAGAAATGCAGGTCGGAGCTCATAAAGCTTAGTTGCAAGATCCATACGCATACCGTGACCCTTGAAGGTTTCGGGCATAAGAGAAATCATATCGAGGGCTGCCTTGCCTGTGTCAATGAGCACCTGAAGAAAGACATCCTTTGATGCGGTGCGGCTTGATGTGAGCACGAGGTCATATTTTGTCCATTCATCACTTAAAGCGTCAATTGTGCCTGTTGCGGCAATAACCGAGCCTGCCACAAGGTTGACTGTTATTTTGCCGCTGTAGCCCTCAAGAGCTTTTGCATAGACGGAAAAGTCATATTCTTCACCCTTTTTAATTGCCATACCCTCTAAAAAGCCCTTATTAGCCACACCGGCAGGGGTATCTGAATTATTGGTGATAACAAGATAGTTTGTGTTGTTTTCATTAAGACAGCCTTGCAGGTCATTTTTCATTACCTGAAGCTGTGCTTCACCCACCTTGCTGTAGCCGTGAAGCTCATCGTCAAGGGCAAGAGTGCCGTATTCAAAGGAACGGTTAATTACCTTTTCCGCATAGAGTCCTCCGTCAGCGGCAAAGTTGATATCCTCAAAGAAAATGCCGTAAAGCAGGTCACTGATATCGTGAATTTCGTCACCTGCATCAACACTCAGTGTGTAATCAGCCACACTTTCGTCGGCATTATAGGCTGTTACGGTGTTTTCTTTAGGGCGTGAGGTTATCGGGTCTGCAGTTTCGCCGCCAATGAGAGATAAGGCGGTGAGAATTGAAATTATAACCGCTGAAATCTTTTTGAGAAAGGCTGATAATTTAAGCTGCATATTTGTCCTCCTGTTTTATTTGCTGTCGGCAACTGAAATAAGTCCGTTGAATACACCTACATAAGCAGTGCCGTCGGGTCCGATTGTGATGGGTCCGTAGCTGTTATTCCAGTTTCTGCCTGTTCCGGTGAGAACCTTATATACAGTTTCGCCGGTTTCAAAGTCTATAGCTGTGAAATGCCATGCAACGGTATTCTTCGGGATATCGTCATTCTGCACTCTTGTGTAAACATAAACAAGTCCGCTGCCTGTTGAGAGCTTGGGTACAACAGTTGCTGCTGCTTCGTCGCTTTCCCACACAACGCTGCCGCCTGTGCAGTCCTCATTCATATCAAAGCGTGTGATACCGGGGTAGCTTGTGGGGTTGCCTACAAGGAAACCTGCCCCTGTGTCTGAATAGTTGTTTTCAACGATAAAGGATCTGCCGTGAGCAATAAGACTGTTTTCACTTACACTGTGACCTGACTCAAAGAGGGGCTGTGTTACAATTGATTCACCTGTGAGACGGTCATAAATTACAAGATTAACTCTGTCGTCTGCGTTATCGGTGATGCCTACAAGCTTGCGTATACTGCCGTCACTGCAAGGTACATCAAGAAGTGAGGGAGTTGTGCCGCTGCCCTGATTGATTGCACCGGGCTTTGTTGTGGTTCCTCTGTCGTAAACAGTTCTCCATGTATAGCAGGGATTACCGTCTTCATCAATATCAAAACGGTACATAGCGTGGTCTGAAACAACATAAACACCGTCTTTGGCAATAGCAAAGCTGTTCTGGATTTCTTCGCCTTCAAGCTTGATGAATCTGACATTTTTTGTGTCGGGCTCGACGAAGCCCACTTCACCGGGGCGTGTCATAAACCATATTCTGCCTTCATAGTCGGGGAAAGCATCTGTGATATATGAGCCTTCGGGGAGATATTCACCGAGAGCATATTCCTTTTCAACAACCCATTCACACTTGCCGTCAGCTTCTTTAACTGCAAAAATCTGAATAACATTTTCGCTGTTACCGATAATGGGTCTGTCGCCGTCGAGAAGGTGGAAGTATGCACCGCCTGAGGTGTCACTTGAAATTGCACTGAAATTAAATGTCTTGATAGCCTCTATCGTTGAGGGTCTCTGAGGCAGTCTTGTTTCGGCAAGAATTTCGAGAGTCTCGGCATCAATGAGAAGAAGTCTGAAGCCGACAACATTACCGCTGATGCACATAATTCTGCCCTGAGAGTCAAAGGTGAGCGTTGCAACAAGACCGCCGAAAACATTCATTGAGCGTGATTTAACAACGGGATTGATGCCGAGAGGGCCTGTATAGTCATAGGTGCCCGTGTTGTAAGAGTTGCCGTGCATGCCGTTTGTGCCCTCTTTTGCAAGATAGGGGTGCTGAGGCACCTGAACCTTATCAAGAGGCTTTGCTTCAGCTGCACTGCCGTAATATGTGGGGCAGAATTTCGTGGCAAGAGGCTGCCTTATCTGACCGCCGGGGCTTGTGAAAAACATAATGATTGTTGAGAGAACTGTAAGAATTTTAAGCAGAATACCACTCATAATAATTTCCTCCAAATTTTATGTTTATCTCGGTGAACGGATAAGCCTCTGCAAATCTGCAGGGAGCTCGCGGAGCTTATCTTCATTCCTTAAGTAATAGTCCCTAAGAGCAGTTGTTACGCTGCTGAGGGAGCTTTTTGCTTTTTCCTGTGCATCACACAGCAGCTCGGCACAGCGGTTTTTTGCATCTGTTTCCATTGCAGTGCATTTATGGCGCGTGTCACTCTGCAGCTTATCGCAATAGTCACGGGTTCGGTCTATCATATCCTGACAGCGTTTTTCAGCAGAAGTGTTCATATCCATAACGGCAGCAAGATATTCATCAGCCGCCTTTTGTGCCGCAGTGAAAACACCGTTTACCTTAAGGGCTGCTTCGGCTATTGAGCCTATACTTTTTGCCTGAGCCGTGTTTTCGCTGAGCTCTCTTTCAAGAAAAGCAACCTGTGAGCGAAGTGCCGAAGCCTCGGCATCTTTTTGTGCCAGCAAATCAATAAGCTCTGATTTGCCAAGCTTTCTGAGTTCTTTTTCTGTCACGGTTAAATCCTCCGTTAATGTTCTTATTGGAAGTATAACACAATTTGTCGCATTTTCAAATAGGAATTTAAAAAAATATACTTCATTTTCATATTGGTCTTGCAGAGAGCTTGTTTGCTGTGATATACTTGTTACAATTAAAGCATAAGGAGAACACAATATGACAAAGTTACTCTCTTTTCTAATTTCGGTTATACTTCTTTTCGAGTCAGTACCCGTTTTAGGCCCCGCCGCACTTAAGGTTGATGCCGGCGAGGCAGTCGGTGTGTCTTCAACAAGGGCAACGGGCTTTCTTTACGGTCTTGCAGAAAGCGGTGTGCCCAGTGAAGCTATGACAAATTCTCTTAAAATATCCTCAGTTTCGCAAAAGGTACCCGGTGGACTTCAGCACCCTACAGGTGATGCCGAAAATGTTATGGGTCAGCTTGAAAACTGCGATTATGTTGTGGTTTATCTGCAGGATGCTTTCGACACATGGTATTACTGCCACGATGAAATAATGGAAATGCGTCGGCAGGGTACCTATGACTGGAAAAGCTTTTTAAATGAAAGATATCTGCCCATTGTAGAGGAAAAGGTGCGATATATTGAGAGCCAGCCCTATAAGGATAAGATAGTTTACTGCATTTATAATGAGTGTGACAACGCCGTCTGGTTCGGCAATTGTATTGACGGTGTGTGCCATTATGATGAAGTGGGCAGGGCAAATTTCTATGAGGCATGGAATATTACATACAGCCTTGTCAAATCAATTGCGCCTGAGGCAAAAATAGGCGGTCCCGGTTTTTGTGACTATGAAACAACAAAAATTGAAGGCTTCATGGACTACTGTTCTGCTAATGATTGCTTGCCGCAGATAATGATATGGCACGAGCTCGCCTACTGGTCAGTGCCCGATTGGCATATGCATTATGAGGATTATCGCCGTATAGAAAAGGAAAACGGTATTGATGAGCTTGATATTATAGTTACGGAATACGGCGAAATGGAGGAGTGCGGTAACCCTGCCGATATGCTTCACTATATAATTGCAATGGAAGAAACGGGCATCTGGGGCAATATGGCATACTGGAGGCTTTCAAACAATCTCAATGATACCTGTGCCGACGATAATTCGCCCAACTCAAATTGGTGGCTTTATCGCCGCTATGCCGAAATGAAGGGTCAGCAGCGCCTTTTCACAAGCAGCAAAACAGAAAACAAATATAATCCCAAGGAAAGACTTGACGGCCTTGCAACACTTTCAGATGACGGCAAAACAGTAAATATGATAGTTACCGGCAGTGACAAAAGAGCCTTTATCAAGCTTGAAAGTCTCCATAAAACAAATCTCGGTGACAAGGTTGCGGTGAAGGTCGAAAGCGTATATTACGAGGGACTTTCAGGTATAGTTTCTGCTCCGGTGCTTTTAAGACACTACAGCAAAAAAATCACCTCTGATAAAATTAATATAAATTTACCTGCCACAGATAAGGATGCAGTTTATTTTGTCACTGTCACCCAGGCGCAGGAAGATATTGAAGCTGTCAGAAATACGGCAATTCCAAAGCGATATGAGTTTGAAAAGGGTAAGCTGCAGGGTGATGCCTACACCTATGACAGTGCCTATGCCACAACAGGCGAAATCAAAGGCATGGTGGGCGGCATGGAAAAGGAAGGCGACGGAGTCAGACTTAATTTCACCGTAAGCAAAAAAGGCGAATATGACCTTGATATAATTTTCGGCAAGCACAACGATGCCTGGGGCAACCCTCAGGGCAGAGATTATGCCACTGTCAGGATGATACTTGACGGCAAAGAAACGCTCCTTAAATTTGAAAACACTATCAAGAGCGAATACACCGCAAGAAAAACCGTAACGGCGAAGCTTTCTGCAGGCATACACACCATAGAGTTTTATAATGCTGAGGGCACCTATGTGCTTGACAGTATGTTAGTGTCACCTCATGAGGAAATTCAGGAAATATATGTTCTGAGTGACAGTGAAGACGGCAGTGCTTTCCTTGCAGTTGCACCCTATGACGGATACTACAGACTTGACACAAAGGGAGTTATTGCAAAAATAAGCGTTGACGGTGCCTCAGGGGAAATTGAAAGCGGTGATATACTTTATCTCAGACGGGGCTTAAACGAGATTTCCTTTAACAAGGAAGATATGACCTGCATTCTCACAAAAACCGAAGAAAGTGCCTTCACGGCAACAATAAAGGCACAGGATATTGCTCTTAGCGGCAAGGCAGAGCTTCTGACAGATAAATACGGTATGACATATATTGACAATATTTCAAATCTCGGCGGAGAGGGCAGCTTCACTGTCAGTGTGCCCCAAGACGGTGATTACAGAGTGACTCTGCTTTATGCCAATAACTCAGAGGGCGGAGTGCACTCATATAATGTTGACCTTATTGAAAGATATGTGACAGTTACGGCAAACTCAAAGAGTCAGGATATCTTCTGCCGTAACACCAACAGCAAATATACTTACAAAACAGTGACCTTCAATCTGCAGCTCAACAAGGGCGAAAACCTGGTTACGCTGACCAACAGCGGCAATACCGTTTTCCATAATATGGAGGCATTTGCTCCGCAGATAGGGGAAATCAGCATAAACGCTCTGTCGGATTAATATAATTACAGTTTTGTCATAAATGCATTTTTTCACATAAATTACACATTTATATGCTATCATAACATCAATAAAAATATAAAGGAGAGATTAAAATGAAAAAACTCACAAAAATTTTGGCTGTGCTTCTTGCGTGCATAACAGTGTTCAGCACTGCTTCACTTGCCGCTGAGGGTACTCTGCCGAATGAAGAAACCACTACCTTAACTCAGGAGGAAACCACACTTCCTGCAGAAGAGGAAACCACAGCTCCCGCAGAGGAAGAAACTACGGCTCCTGCAGAAGAGGAAACCACAGCTCCTGCAGAGGAAGAAACAACTGCTCCCGAAGAGGAGACAACTGAGCCCGTGACTCAGCCCGAGGAAGAAACAAATTCTCCCGAGGAGGAGACAACTGAGCCCTCAACTCAGCCCGAGGAAGAAACAACTGCTCCCGAAGAAGAAACCACAGAGCCTGAAAAGCCTGAGATAGTGCTTCCGAAGGCACCCACAGGTCTCGCCGTTCAAAGTTCAAATCAGTCTCAGTGCGCTCTTCATTGGGATTATGACAAAACAGTAGACGGTTATGATGTCTTTTTAAAGGTTGACGGAGAATGGGTTTATCAGAGAACAACCAATAACAATGCTGCTTATGTTTTTAATCTTATCTGCTACAGCACATATGAAATCGGCGTAAGATCATTTATTACTGTGAATAATGAGAAATACTACAGCGAGGATATGGCTACCATTATTTATAATTCACCCGATGAGGTGCCTTATGTTTCAATGCATATCAAGAAAACATATGCAGGCGGAATTACATTCACCTGGAGCAATATAAACAAGGGTATCAGCGGCTACATACTCTATAAGAGAGAAAACAACAAATGGGTTAGAATTGCAACTATCCACGACAAAGAAGCTGAAGAATTTGATTATAATTTCCCCGACATGCAGGTGGGCAAAAGCTATAAATTCGCAATAAAAACCTTTGTCAAAGGTACTAAGGGTACTAAGTACAGTAAGCTTTACACTCTGACACTCAAAATTTCTGAAATCGGTAAAACAGAGCTGGAGGTAGCAGATAAAACAGCTTCCTCAATTACCCTTAAATGGGATAAGGTTGAGGGCGCAAAGGGATACAGACTCTATGAGTACAACTCAGAAAAGAAAAAGTATGAAACCGTAAAAACAACCTCAAAGCTCAGCTACACCGTCACAGGCCTTGACGCTTCAACAAAATACAGATTCAGAGTCAGAGCCTACTATAAAGTAAACGGCGAAACAAAGTGGTGCACCTTTAGTGATTCCATTCCTGCTTATACCGACAGCAAGAGTATAAAAGCCTCGAGAGTCAGCAAGTATAAGAAGTACTTCACCGACGGTGACTGGAGCGTGAAAATAACAGGGCTGAGCGACAGCTACGGCAACTATATGGACTACACCTTTGCTGTCAGAGACACAAAGATTTTCATCAGATATGATTATAAGAGCAAGAAGCTCAGCGATTTCGAATATCTTATAGACCTCAAAAAGGAAAAGGTTTACCTTATCCTTGATGACACCAAAACCTATAGCGTCCTTGACGATGAGGCTGCATATGAAATCGTTTACAGCGCCGCAATAATGGGAGTTATCCTTGATATGTCAGACGCTAAGGGCGTTAAGGCTGAAACCACTCTTTATAATGACAAGTCCGCTGTTAAAGAATACTACACAGACAAAGAAACCGGAATGAAGAAAACCTTCATTTTCTACGGCGGAAAGCCTGTAAGACTTGAAGTGACTTATGCTGACGGCTCCTCAGAATATATCGCAATAAGCAGAATCAACGATACACCGTCAAGCTCGGTTTTCAAAGTACCCAGCGGATATAAAAAAGTAGCATATTAAAAGTTAAAGGACACAGACTGAGAATTATTTCAGCTGTGTCCTTATTATATCTTTTAAAAATTTTTAATATTTTAATTGCGTTTCATTATAATTTTATGTATAATAAAACACATAGCGGTTTCGCAAATAATAATTAAGGAAGATAACCTATGAAAAAATATGAGTGGATGAAAAATGACACTGCCGCCATTATGTTTTCGGCTATAGAAGGCTCAAAGCAATCAAGAATTTTCCGCCTTTCGGCAGTGTTCAAAAACGAAGATATAGACCCGGAAAGACTTAAAAAGGCAGTGGAAAATATAATTCCCAGATACCCGCTTCTTATGTACCGCGATGTTAAGGGGTACTATTGGGCATATCTTGAAAAATGTGATGTGCTTCCGGCTGTTCTTCCTGAGGAAAACCGCCCGGCAGAGCTGAGAAGACTCGGCAGAGACGGTGCACCCGAGATAGTTTTTCTTTATTATAAGCGCAGACTTTCAATTGAAGCTAACCATATTTACGGCGACGGCACAGGCTTTGTTGAGATACTCAAAAGTGTTGTGGCAGAATATATGGTTTTAGGCGGTGCCGACAGAGCAGACTTTGACGGTGTCCGCTTCGGTGATGAAAAGGGCAGTGATGAGGAGCTGGAAAACGCTTTCAGACGCTATGCAACCAAAGAGAAGCTTCCTAAGGTTAAAAGAGAAGAATCCTATGTTTTGCCTAAAAACTATGTCAAGGACTATCAGAATTATATCTGCGGCATTTTACCCTTTGGCGAGCTGAAGCCTCTTTGCAAGGAGCGTGACCTGACAGTTACCGAATTTATAGCTTCAGCTATGATTCTTGCAATTATCAGAACGGCAAAAGAGCCCATTACCAAGACTGTTATTATCGATATTCCCGTTAATCTCAGACAGTTCTTCCCCAGTGAATCAATCAGAAACTTCACTTCTCCCATGCCAATTCATTTCAATCCTCAGGGCAGAACAGATGTAACTCACGATGAAATAATTGAGGCTGTCAGAGGTCAGCTGAAAAAGTATAACACCAAGGAAAATCAGCAGGCCTTCATCAATCACAGCTTTGCCATGACTCAGAACCTTGCCGCACAGCTTATACTTTCAATCTTCAAGCAGTGGGGCATGAACGCAATTCAGAAAAAGACCCACAACAGTGAGATGACAGTTGTTTTCACAAATATGGGCAACATAAAAATGCCCCGGGTTATGAGCGATGCAATTGAGCGCTTTGAGCTTGTGGGCGGCGATGCAAGAGTTTATGATATGAGCGTTTTCACCTCTGCAATCAGCGTTAACGGCTATATGCATATCGGCTTTAATTACAGCACCAAGGATGTCAGCTTCTGCCGTGAATTCTTCCGCATACTTGCTTCCTACGGCATTTCTGTACGCGTTGAAAGCTCCGACGAAAACGCAGTTGAGGCCGCCACTGAAACCGCACCTAAAATGTGCAGTGAATGCGGTGTGAGAATAGGCGAGGAGTACGGCAAATGTCCCCTTTGCGGCAGTGTACCCGTAAAAGCCGAAACAGCGGACAGCTACTTTAAAACAGCACTTTATCCTCAGCCCTATAAGCCCTACAAGCATATCCCGCGCAAAAAGAAAAACAATATTTATGATATTGACCGCTTCCATGCCTGGTTAAATATGGATCCGTCATAACACTTATATAAATTCGTTGTGACGCTATTTCAGATTTTTTATTTAATTAAAAAGCTACGTTTGATTTTCAGACGGAGCTTTTGCATATTTTGCACCTTTTTTCACACCCTATTTTCAGAGGTGTTAGCTTATGCATTTTAATAAAAAAATAAAAATATTCCTGTGTCTGCTTCTTGTTATTGCAACAATTTCCTCAGGTGTATATGTGGCTTCAAAAAAATATGAAAGTACAGACCCGGCAATTTCAGCCCTGTCAAAGCTCGGCTCAAGGGGAGAAGAGGTAAGGCGCATACAAAAGAAGCTAAAGGAGTTAGGCTTTTATAAAGGCTCAGTTGACGGCATTTACGGCAGTGCCACACAAAAGGCGGTGAAAGCCTTTCAGAAAAATTGCGGAATTACAGCCGACGGTATAGCAGGCCCCAAAACTCTCAAGTTTCTCGGGCTTGGGTCGTCTTCACAGTCGTCCTCTGCAGGCGCCTACAGTCAGAGTGACATCAATCTGCTTGCCAAGCTCATTGCCGCTGAGGCAAGAGGGGAAAGCTATACGGGTCAGGTTGCCGTGGGGGCAGTGGTGCTTAACCGTGTGGAGCATTCATCCTTCCCGGACACAATTGCAGGTGTCATTTATCAGAAGGGAGCCTTTTCCTGCGTTAACGACAGTAATTGGAGTGTAGCAGCAAACGAAACATCAAAAAAAGCAGCAAGAGACTGCATAAACGGCTGGGACCCCAGCGGGGGAGCCATATATTATTATAACCCTAAAAAGACGAGCAATGCCTTTATGCACTCGAGGCCCATTATCACTGTTATAGGCAATCATAGATTTTGCAGATAATTAACTAAAAACAATCCGTCTGAATCTTTTGAAACAGACGGATATTTTTATTAAGCTTTAAGATAGGAGGGTCTCTTTATCAAAGACCTCCCGGTTTTTCCGGATTTTCAGCGTCTGGCTTCAATAAGTCCGCCGGTAACATCGGGATAGTTTGTTATAATGCCGTCGACCTTGCAGTCAAGCATTTTATTGATATAAAGCTCAACATCAACAGTCCAGGGGTTGAGCATAAGACCTGCTTCACGGGCAGCCTCGGCATATCTGGGTACCACATACATACAATGGGGATGAATGGCATCGCAGCCGATAGACTTTGCAAACTTGAAGGGCTGCCACATAATGCGGTATGTAATGAGATGATTCGGGGCATAGAGATAGCCTGTCTTGCAGTTTTTGTCTATCTGCTTTGCCTCAACAAGCAGCTTGGGGTCAAAGGATGAAATAAGAAGCTTGTCAAAGAGGCCGTGTTCCTTAACCGCCTTGATGGTTTCTCTGACTATTGCAGTTTCATTTTCCTTAGGGCTTTTGATTTCAATGTTGAGAACGGATATATCTGTTGTCTCAACAAAAGAAAGAAATTCATCTATTGTGGGGATTTCAGTGCCCTCAAATCTCTTGTTAAAATATGAGCCGAAATCATAGCTCTTGAGCTCAGAGAGAGTTTTTTCTGCAATAAGACCTTTGCCGTTTGAGGTTTCGTCTATTGTGTAGTTGTGGCAAAGCACTATTTTGCCGTCTTTTGTGATGTGTACATCTGTTTCAAAGCCGTCGCATCCGATTTCAACAGCCTTTTTAAAAGCGGGGAGAGTGTTCTGAGGGGCATATTTGTTGGCGCCTCTGTGAGAAATAACAAGACAGTCTGCCATTTTTAACGTCACCTTTCAATTTGGATTGTCTTACCAATTATATCATCTGCACACATAAAAATCAAGGCAGATAAATATTTTTAATTGTATCTTTGATAAAAAGCCCCCGACAAATCGGTCGGGGGAATGACATTTTATTTCTGCTTGAAAAGCTTGCCTAATGTTTCAAAGAGTAATTTGAAAAATCTTACTAATTTATCAAAGAAGCTTTCCTTTTCCTCTTTAACCTCATCCTGGGCTGTCAGGGGAGTAAGAGTGTCATTTTCTGCGTGGTATTCAAGGTATTGAGGATAATTCTCATTGTCAAAAACGGTGAGGCTGCCGTTTGAAGCAATAAAGAGTCTGATAAGCCTGTTTATTGATTCGGGGAAGGGATCGTGTGAGATGTTTTTGAAGAACCATGTGCTGTCAGGGAAAAGACAGGTTGAAGCATCAATCACTTTATCGGGTGAAAGGTACTTTTTATCTGACAGACCGTTTATGTAGCTGTCAGAAAGTGTTTCGCCGAAGTTGGCTGATGTGGCATAGAATGAAACATGGTAAACGTCGGACACCATATCTGTCTGCTGCTTTGCATTTTCATAGAAGGGATAGCTGGGGATATTATATTTGACAAGCACAGAGAAGGGTACGCCGTCTTTTTCAAGAGCCTTCATTGTTTCAGGCAGCTTTTTCATTACATTATAGTGCCAATCATTATTCTTTTCAATGAAGCCCTTATATTCTTCTTCTTTGCCGCCGAAAACAAATTCCATAGCATCTTCATAATATTCTTCACCTACCATTGACCAATAAGAGGGGAAGGAGCCGAAGGTGCCTAAAAGAAGGCGGGGAATAAGGTTATCCTTGACTTTTTCAAGAAGCTTGTTAACCAGCTCGGTTGCAATGCCGAGTGCTCTGATTTCCTGAAGAATTGAAACGAGTACGGCAATTAATTCTGCTGTTGTTTCATCTTCAATGAGGTCACCGTGGGTGAGATAGTAATTGAGGAATTCGTCAACTCTTTCATCATCCAGGGAAAGCTGACCTGAGTAAATTGCACCGAGAATATCGAGACCTAATGAGGAGGGCTCATACATAACGATGTTGTCAATGCTCTGCTTTGCATGGTCATAATATTCAGTGAAATATGCACTGATCATATTGGCACCCATGCATCTGCCGATAAGCACAACCTTTTCTTCGCCGGTTATTGCCTTTACGCGGTCAATGTGGTTTTTGAGCTGATGACATATATCCATAGGTGAAAGACGCCAGTCATAAACAAAGTTGTAATCCCAGAGTCCGTAACCGCTGTGCTTTGTGGGGTAGCTTCTTACTGCTGATTCCTTTTCAACACCTGAACCGTTGGAGGCTTCACCGTTTTTGTCGAGAACCACCTTTTCAAAAAGAGGCACAACAGCGTTTACAAGCTCATCGCAATAAGCATCATAGTCATCTCTGACAATGCCCAAAGCAAGCTCCTTAAGGCAGGGTGCAAGAGCTTCTTTAACAGTTGCACCGATATCTACGCCGATTTTCCATACACGGTTGCTCTCAGAGGGGTTGTTCTTATCGGCATAAAGCTTGGATCTTGTTCCCGTTACATAAATAATGGGATATTCTGTGTCCGTTTGTGCTGCGCTCACTGCAGGCACACCGAGAGACAGCAGCATCACTGTAACAAGCAGGAAGGAGATGAGTTTTTTCATTATCATAACAAAACCTTCTTTCGATAAATATTGATTTTAAAATTGCATAGTGTTTCAATCAGAAAAGCTATCAATGTGATTATACATAATTTTAACAAAATATTAATTCTGTAAAGGAACTTACTTGCTTTTTGTAAAAAAATATTATTTAAAATTAAGAAAAATTAGAAGCCGAGTTATCTGATAACAAAAAAATCCGAGGAAAGAACATAGTCATTCCTCGGAGGGTGAAGAGTATAATCCGAACCCGTTTTTTTCGGACGAATTTTCGCCATCTCTTCGTTAAAATACTCGTAAATCCGGCAGGATTTACTGCGTTTTGTGCCTTGATATGACAAAAATCCGTCTCGCAAAAAATCTGATGA
>JAFQLV010000024.1 GCA_017396515.1 Clostridia bacterium
AGAACAAAACACAGAGGATCGTTATTCACTACCGCTTTATCGGAGTGATTGAAAATCCTGTTAAAGAGGAGAATATAGTCCTCGAAGCAAGACAAGGCGTTGCCGTGGAATATCTCACGGCATAACAAAAAAGAGCAGGCTCAAAACCTGCTCGATACATAACTAATTATACTAAATTTAACAATGAGGAAATGTAAAAAAGAAAAGTGAGTATTCACTTGTGTTATGAATACTCACTATGGTCCGAGTGACAGGACTTGAACCTGCGGCCCCTTGACCCCCAGTCAAGTGCGATACCAAACTTCGCCACACCCGGATAAGTTACTTGGCTATTATACACATCGGTGATATAAATGTCAAGCCTTTTTTGATAAAAAAATTATTTTTTTATTTAATGTTATTATGGAGCAATATATTGATAATTATATTGACAATAGGTCGGTATATCGATATAATGTTATTAAGGAGTGAGTGCAATGAATATACAAGCACATCTTAATGTTAACAATATGACTATGTACCAGCTATCTAAGATCAGCGGTGTTCCTAAAACAACAGTGATTGATATTTGTGCCGGCAGAAGCTCATTGCAGAAATGCTCGGCAAAAACTGTTTTACTTCTTTCAAGAGCTTTGGGATGCACTATGGAAGAATTATTGGAAGATGAAGAATACAGTGATAACGGCAAACCCACTGACAAGGAATATCTTGAACGCAACTTGCCTGAAGTTTTGCAGACATCCTTGGAAACATTTAAAAAGGCAAAAGAAAAAATCCTGAATGGTGCAACGGTACAGTTTTTTGATTGCTATTATTGTGAGCTTCAAAGCGATATAAATTCTGCACAGGTCAGCGGAATGATAAGTTCAGAGCAGGCTTGGTATCTCAGAGAAAAATATTTAGAAATTGAGAGGTAAAACATATGATAGATTTTTCTTGTTTGCCTAAAAAGAATAAAGCATATGCAGGTGCAAACGGCAGTAAAATATGTGTTGTTTATAACGATGAACCCTATATGATTAAGTTTCCTCCTAACGCAAAGAAAAGGACTGAGCTCAGCTATACCAACAGCTGCATTTCAGAATATATAGGTTCTCATGTTTTAAATATGATAGGTATAAACGCTCAGGAAACCATATTAGGAATTTATAAAGTAAGCGGAAAAGAAAAGATTGTTGTTGCCTGCAAGGATTTTACTTCTCCCGGAATTGTTCTTCAGGATTTTGCTTCACTGAAAAATCAAATGGTTGACTCCGTTCATAGCGGTTACGGAACAGAACTGCAGGATATAATTTATACAATAGAAAATCAGAGCGCTGTTGATGTTCTTGAACTGAAAAAACATTTCTGGAATCTGTTTATTGCAGATGCTTTTATAGGTAATTTTGACAGACATAACGGTAATTGGGGTTTCCTTTATAATACATTAACCGATGAAATCGAAATAGCTCCTGTTTTTGATTGCGGAAGTTGTCTGTACCCTCAGGCTGATGAAGAGCTTATGAAAAAAATATTGACAGATAAAGCTGAAATGGATGCCCGCGTTTTTGTGTTTCCGACATCATCAATTCAGCTCAACGCAAAAAAAATTAATTATTTCGATTTTATTTCTTCCTTAGAAAACAGTGATTGCAATGAAGCTCTCAGGCGCATTGTGCCTGAAATCAATATGGATGCGATTAAGGATATGATATATGATATTGACTGTATAAGTGAAACAATGAAAAAATTTTATTACAGTATGCTGATGAACAGAAAAGAAAAAATTCTCGATTACTCTCTTAAAAAGCTGTCAGAATTATAAAAGGTGAGCCTATGAAATATCAAAGCAGATTTTCACGCATTTTCTTTCCTGAAAAATGTGACCGATGCGGCAGAATAATTCCCTTGGCACACAGCTTTTGCCCTCACTGTGAAGAAAACATAAGGGTAATCAGTGATAGCTTCTGCGAAAGCTGCGGCTATGAAAAGACAGATTGCTTCTGCGAAAGTGAGTTTAATCCTAAGCTGCCGCATATTGCCGCTGTGTATATGTACTGCGGTGATATAAGGGAAAGAATACACGCAATGAAGTTCCGCGGAAGACCATCCTTTGCTTCGTCTTTTGCTTCGGATATGGCAAAGCGTGTGAGGCAGGTCTACCCCGATGTTGCCTTTGACGGCGTATGCTTCACTCCGATGACAAAGAGTGCGGAAAAAGAAAGAGGCTATAACCAGTCAAGGCTTCTTGCAAAGAGTCTTGCACATAAGCTGGGGGTACCCCTGAATGATTGCCTTGTGAAAATAAAACAAACCGATAAACAGCACTCACTGACGGGGCAGGAGAGAAAGCAAAACCTTAAGGGCTCCTTTTCAGTGCGTACCCCTGCCGAGGCTCAGGGTAAGGTGCTGCTTTTGTGCGACGACATAAAAACAACGGGTGCAACGCTGAATGAATGCACCGAGGCATTACTTTCTGCGGGGGCAAAGGATGTCTATTGCATTTGCATAGCCCTTGCAGACTATCATGGCGGTAAAGAATAAAAAGTGAGCAACACTTCTAAATGAGGTGTTGCTTTTATAATTGTTTTCGATGTTACAATAGCAGGTGTTTTGTCTAATAGATATTGTATTATTTTAAAAGTATGTTAATATTTATCTATAATTTATTTTAAATTTATACGGAGGTGAGAGCGTGCTTCAAAGCGGTAAAATGACTGCAAGAGATAAAATGGAAAAAGTCTATTTTGATATGCTTGAAACCACCCATTACAGCAAAATAACTGTTTCTGATATAATTTCAAAGGCCGGTGTCAGCCGCACCACCTTTTACAGACACTATGTTGATATTTTTGATATGCATGAAAAGGTTGCTGACAGACTGTCATCTGCAATTATTGAGATGTGTGTCAAAAAGATCGTTATTGAGGGTGTAGATGTATATGATGAGGTTCTTAAGGTTTTCACCGGTCAGGATAAATATATAAGACTCATATCAGGAAAAAACGGCAGCAGATACTTTTTTGAAAGTATGTTTTTCGGCGGTGAGAAAAAACTTATTCCTGCTTTGGGCAATCTGCCTGAGGAAACAGTCTTCAGACTCAGATTCATTATAATTGCAAGCATCGGTGTTTATGTCAAGGATATTCTTGAAAACAGAGAGCATAAAACTTCGTTTATATCCATTTGTAAAAAGCTTGTTGACTTTAACGAATTCCGGGAGGAAAGCCATGGAAACTAAAATAAAAACAAGGCTATATGAAGCTTTTGCCAAGCGAGTCAGTAAAACTGACGAAAAGCTTTCTGTTTCAATTCTTTGTGAAAAGGCCGGTGTTTCAAGAGCAAGCTTCTATATACATTTTAAAAGCATTGATGACTTTGAAACCCAATGCCGTAACTATATAATTGAGAAAATCTTTGAGCAGATATATATCTTCATGAAGCACAAAGCCGATCCGAATATATGTCAAAGGATTCTCTCAGACACAGATATAAAAGTGCTGAAATATTTTACAAACAGACACACCTATTGGGATTTTGCTTCATCGGCTAACCGTATAATATGGGCAAAGTTTGAAAAGCTTATGATAGCGGAATGGGGCGAGGAATTTTACGAAAGCAATAAAGATACTTTTGAGTTCGCTCTCAACGGCAGTGTGGCAAGCCTTTATTTTGATTTGCTTGATTATGATGATAAAAAATTCAGAACCAATATGGTCTATATAGCCAATATAGCTTCTGAACTCTTTCCGTTAGATTTGATTAATAGTTAATAATAAACAAAATTCTAGTAACAAAGCCTATGTTTTTGTCTAAGTATTGACAGAAGCAGGGGTTTTGTTACTTGTTTATTTTTATGGCATTTGATAAGATGAGTATGACGAGTTTGTGAATAATGTGAACGCAAACTGTAAAATTATTAAGGAGGTAAATTCACATGAAAAAAACATTGGCAGTAATTCTGTCCGTCATCATGCTTCTCGGCGTAATACCCTTCGCAGGCTTTGCCGCAGATGCTTCAGATTACGATAGAGCTAAAGTTGCAGCAGACGACGAGGCTTATATCGCAGACATGACAGCAGAGCAGATTGCATCTGTTATCCTTGATTGGGCTGACAGAGAAATCGCAAAGTATGCAGAAGAAATGAAGGCTGCAGTGGTAAACGAAGTTATCGCAGGCTTTGAAGGCTTCGAGCTTTCAGCTTTCGGTGATGAAATCGCAGCCCAGATTCCCGACATCACATCACTTGACGATGTTATCGGCTATAAGGCTTATCTCACAGAGCTCGGCGGAGACTTCGCAGCTCTTGACGCAACAAACCTCATCACTCGTGCAGAAGCCGGCTCAGCTATCGGCTTTATCGACGGTGTGCTTCAGTTTATGGCTGACAACTCAGAGACCTTCGGCAAGGTTTTCCGTTGGGATGAGGAAGTATTTGACTACGGTAAGGTAGGCGAGTACATCGAGTCACTCGACACAACAGATGCTGACAATAAGAAGATCGTTGATTTCTATAACGATTATCTTATCGGCAACGACATTCAGGCAAAGTTCATCAATTGGATTGCAACTCAGATGAACTACACACCCGCTGAAGGCGAAACCTTTGATGATACCCTCAACAACGGTATCCTCGGTTGGTTTGTAGGTCTTTGCGAAGCTAACGGCATCCTTTCAGAGGAAGCTATCGCAGAGCTTAAGACATACGACCTTCGCACAACAGACATCTACACACTGGTTAAGAACTTTGTAGGTCTTGTTCAGGCAGACAATCAGATTAAGATTGACACATACTACAACTACCTTATGGATACAGTTGTACGCACACTTCTCAAGACAACTCTCGGTCAGGTGGCAAAAGCAGGTGAAGCTGCAGCAGTTCCCGCTTCTTTCACAGCAACTTACGCTGACCTTGCTCTTCTTGAAGAAATTTCAGGCGGCACAGCTTACTATAAAGACGGCGACGCTTACTATGAGATAACAATTGCTGAAGGCGCAGCTACAGCTAAGACAATTACATGGGAGGATGCTCTCGATATCAACTTTGGGGCTCCCACAGCAACAATCTACACAGGTGCAGACGGCACAACAAAGGTTGCTGAATACAGACCTTCATCAACAAACTATCTTGATCCTGCTAAGATGCCCGTATATCTCTATGCATCAGCACAGAATCAGACCACAATCAACGGTGCTATCACCGGCGGCGACGAAACAAAGACAGGCATAACATTTGCAGGCACAGAGGTTGCTGCTGAGTATGCAGCTCTTATGACAGATGCAAATAAGAAGGCTCTTGACGGCCGTTTCGTATTTGAAGTAACAGGTGCAGACCTTGACATTCCCAAGATTGACCTTGAGTTCTCAGCTATCGAAGCATATGCAGAGGAAATGGCTGTTGAAGCTGCTGCAGAAGTTATGGCAAATATGGGTATGGGCATCACAGTTAAGTCGGTAGATGTTACTCTCTCATATACAGGTTGGGCAACAGAGGATGAATTTATTGCTCAGGTTGCAGTTGACGGTATCAGCGCTGTTATGGAAAATGTTCCTGTTGTAGGCACATTAACCGTTAAGGAAGACACCGTTCTTGAATTACCTGTTATCGGTACAATCAATGTAGGCGAAATGATGACAAACGCAGTTAACAGCGTTATCACCAATCCTCTTGTTACAGTTGTTGCTGACGAGCTCAGCGGCAGCCTCAACATCGACGATGCAAAGGAACTCCTCGGCTTCATCGATACAGATTTCGCAATTGATGCAGACCTTCTTGACCTTGCAGGCAACTATGATGCTTATGACGGTGTTGTAGGTCAGGCTAACCATATTCTCTACGGTCTTGTTGATATGCTCGTAAGCGACAGCGGTATGGCTGAGCTTAAGCTCGTTGACGGCGACAACACAAACTTCACAGCTAACCTTGAAAAGATCTGTGCAACAGCTAACGATATGATGGCTGCAGCAAATGAGGTTATCAATAACGAAGAATATAAGAACCTTGCAGGTCAGCTCGGCATTGATGTTGGTGCTATCCTTGCACAGTTCGATACAGAGCTTCTCTATAAGATCGACTTCTCATCAGTAGAGGCTCTCTGGGTATCAGTTATCAAGCTCGGTCTTGACCTTGTTGATGACGGCACAAATGAACTTATTGCTAAGATTCACACTCTCGTTAAGGATTGTGCAGACCTTGATGCAATGGCAATTGCAGTTGCTGACTATGCAATCGGCGAATGTGTAACAGCTATCAACGAAGGCGCTCTCGGTAAAGAAGGCCTCGTGCTTGAAAATGTTGCAGCTACAGGCTCAGCTAAAGATGTTGTTATGACAAAGGCAGTTGCTATCGCTTATGATGCAGCAGTATGGGGTGTAGACCTTCTTAACGATATTGCTAACGAGCTCATCGGCCATGTTGAAGGCGAAACAAATATCGACCTTCCCACAGTTGCATTTGAGCTTGGCGTAACAGAAAGTGCAGATTGGGAAGTAACCCTTGCAGCACTTGTTAACAGAGTATATGAGCTGGCTGACGGTATCATCATCGCTTGCGATAACGAATACACAGATACATTTGATAAGATTGCAGCAGTTGCTAACTCAATTCTTCCTCTCGGCTCACTTGCTTCAAACTGCGCAAGCGACAACTTTGCATTTGATATCAACCTTGTAATGGGCTATCTCTTTGACGATGCACTTGCAGGTAACTTCGACGGCTTCCTCGGTCTGTTTGAAACAGAGGTTAAAACAGAAGACGTTGCAGCTGACTGCTCAGTAACAGAAGCTCTTATCAATGCTTCACAGCACATCGTTGACTCTATCTTCCCGGGTACAGTTGTAGCTTCCGAATATGTAAACGCTACATCAGATAAGTTCACAGAAATCACTGTTCAGGAATACTTCACATCAGCAGAAAACGATGCAGTTATCGCTTCCAATAATATGGACAGCATCAACGCTCGCAAGGCTGACCTTGTTCCCGCAGCTCTTAACCTTGTAAGAGAAGCAGGCATCCTTCCCTTCTTTGCAAAGTGCGCTCAGGATCACACAGCAGCTGACCTTGAAACAGTAGAAGAAGGCTATAAAGCTCCCACATGTACACAAGCAGGTAAAGAAGCAACTGTTAAGTGTGCTGAATGCGGCTATGTAGTATCAGGCGGCGAGACAATTAAGGCTCTCGGTCACAAGCTCAGCACAAAGACAACAGACTCAACCTGCACAAAGACAGGCACAAAGGTTACAACCTGCTCAAGATGTGATTACAGCAAGACCGAAACCATCCCCGTTAAGGCTCACTCCTACGGCGCATGGAAGGTTACAAAGGCTGCCACATGCACAGAAAAGGGCGTTGAAACACGCACATGCTCATGCGGCAAGACTGAAACAAGAGATATTGCTACAGTAGCTCACACAGACGCTAACGAAGACAACAAGTGTGATGTTTGCGGCAAGGAAATCGATTCAAGCTTCGGCGCAAAGATCAAGGCATTCTTCCAGAGAATTATCAACTGGTTCAAGAGCCTTTTCGGTATTAAATAATTTGAGTCGCACAACAACTCCTTGATTTGAGGTATTGCTCTCTATGTATCTCAAAAGGAAATCCACCGTCAAAAAAAGCGGTGGATTTTCCTTTTATGTGTTCATATTTTCTATCATTATTTTATAGGCAAGCTCCTCAAGCTGTTCAATGCTTTCAAGTGTGCCTACCTGCTGTCTGTAGGCGGCGGCACCCTTTATGCCCTTGATGTACCACGCCGCGTGCTTTCGTGCTTCCTTTATGCCTACTCTTTCGCCTTTATATTCACAGATGAGCTTTATGTGCTTGACCATAACTCTCATTCTTTCACTTACGGGGGGCTCGGGGAGTACCCTCTCATCGTGAAGGTAGGCACTTATCTGGCTGAATACCCATGGTCTGCCGAGAGCACCTCTGCCAACCATAACATAGTCACAGCCGGTCTGCTCAAGCATCTGTGCGGCAGTTATGCCGTCGGTGATATCGCCGTTGCCTATAACGGGAATTGACACTGCTTTTTTAACCTCGGCAATCATACTGCGGTCAACAGGGGGAGCATACATCTGCATTCTTGTTCTGCCGTGAACGGTTATTGCATCCATACCTGCAGCCTCGGCACGCTTTGCCATTTCCACACAGTTGATATTGTCACTGTCCCAGCCCAGACGGATTTTAACCGTAACGGGAATATCCACTGCTCTGCGTACCTCTGCCATTATTTTTGAAGCGAGCTCCGGGTCCTTAAGCAGTGCACTTCCTCCGCCGTTGCCTGCGATTTTCGGGGCAGGACAGCCCATATTTATATCAATGGCATCGGGTGAAAATTTCATACATTCCAGAGCGCTTTCTGCCATAATCTTCGGGTCTGAGCCGAAAATCTGTGCGGCGGCAGGGCGTTCCTTTTCACTCAGAAGCAAGAGAGATTTGCTCTTTCTGTCACACATTGTAAGGCCCTTGCTTGAAACCATTTCGCTCACAACATATCCTGCACCGTAATCGTGGCATATCTCACGGAAGGCTCTGTCAGCAACCCCTGCCATGGGAGCAAGAGCCGCAGTGCGAGGGTCTAATTCTATATTGCCAATTTTCATTTTATCATTCCTTTAAAGTAAGTCGGTGGTATTGTAGCATAAAGAGGTCAGAAAATCAAGGAAGATGGGGGAGCTTTTTGTCTTTTAGCATAACTTCACCGCGTACCAAATAAATTTTGCCGTTTGACTTTGCTTTTTGAATTTATTGTGCTATACTAAAAAGTAATGAACACGAAAAGAGGTAAAACTATGAAGCTTCTTGTAATTGACGGTAACAGTATTGCCAACAGAGCCTTTTACGGCATTAAAATGCTCACCACAAAGGACGGTCAGTTTACAAATGCCATTTATGGCTTTCTCAACATTCTCATTAAGCTTAAGGCAGAGTGTGAGCCTGACGGTGTAGCGGTTGCCTTTGACCTTAAAGCACCTACCTTCAGGCATAAAATGTATGATGCCTACAAAGCAGGCAGAAAGGGTATGCCCGATGAGCTTCGCTCGCAGATGCCGCTGCTCAAAGAAATTCTCGGCTATTTAGGATGCACTATAGTTGAAAAGGAAGGCTATGAGGCTGACGATATTCTCGGTACTCTTTCAGCTCAGTGCAAGGGCGAGGATGAGTGCTTCATTGCCACAGGTGACAGAGACTCCCTGCAGCTTATCAGCGATAACACAAGGGTTCTGCTTGCCGCAACCAAAATGGGTAAGGCTGTCACAACTGTCTATGATAAGGCAAAGCTTATGGAAGAATACGGCGTTGAGCCTTCAGGCATGATAGAAATCAAGGCTCTTATGGGCGACTCCTCTGATAATATTCCCGGTGTGTCAGGCATCGGACAGAAAACCGCAGGCGACCTTATTACAAAATACGGCACTATCGATTATATCTATGAGCATATTGATGAGCTGGATATCAAAAAAGGCGTTCACGATAAGCTTCTTGCCGATAAAGACAGTGCATATCTCAGCCGTAAGCTCGGCACTATCTGTCTTGAAGCTCCCATTGATACTGACCTTGAAAGCTACATTGCAAAGCCTGTTGACAGCTTCAATGCCATAAATATGCTCGTCAGACTTGAGATGTTCGGCATTATAGAAAAGCTTGGTCTGACCCGTGAAAATATGACTGCCCCCACACCTGACACCTCCAAAGTACGCGACATAAAGGTGAGTGAAGAAAGAGATCTCCCCGCCCTTTTGGGTCAGCTTAAAAATGAGGGAGAAGCATATTTCCTTACGGAGTATGAGGATGAAAGCATCAGCAGGATGTATTTCGCTTTCGCAGATGAGGTAAAATTTGTCTGTGCCGACTGCTTTGACTTTCCTGAGTTTTTCCGTAGCTTCTGCGGCGGCGAATGGAAAAAATACACCGCTGACACAAAGTCTCTTTATAAATACGCACTGAAAAACGGCTGTGAGGTTAAAAATGTTACGGCCGATACAGAGCTTATAGGTTATATACTCAACCCCTCGGCAAGCTCCTATGATGTGCTTCGTCTCTCGGATGAATACGGCATAGCTGTTCCCGAGATAAAAGAAGGGGAGTACGGCAAGGAATTTGCCTTGGGAGCTGCCTGCCTTAAAGAGCTTTGCGGTGTGCTTCTTTGCAAAATTAAAGAGAATAATCAGGAAATGCTGCTTAATGAAATTGAAATGCCTCTTGCAGAGGTTCTTGCAAGCATGGAAAATATCGGTTTTCTTGTTGATAAAAAGGGCATTGAGGATTTCGGTGAAGCTATGTCAGAGAAAATTGACTCTCTGACAGCAAAAATATATGAAGCTGTGGGCTTTGAGTTTAATCTCAACTCACCTAAGCAGTTAGGTGTTGCCCTTTTTGAAAAAATGGGGCTTCCCTGCAAGAAAAAGACAAAAAGCGGCTATTCAACCAATGCCGAGGTTTTAGAGGAGCTTGCTGACGAGTACCCCGTAGTTGCCGATATTCTGCAGTACAGAACACTTGCAAAGCTCAAGTCAACCTATTGCGAAGGCTTGCTGAAGGTTATTGACGGTGACGGCAGAATACGCTCAACCTTAAATCAGACAGAAACAAGAACGGGCAGAATTTCCTCTACGGAGCCAAATTTGCAGAATATCCCCGTGCGCTCTGAGATAGGCAGAGAAATGAGACACTTCTTTGTTGCGGATAAGGGCAATGTTTTAGTGGATGCCGACTATTCGCAGATTGAGCTTAGAGTGCTTGCCCACCTTGCCGACGATAAGGCAATGCTTGAGGGCTTCAACAAGGGTGAGGATGTGCACACCATAACCGCATCTCAGGTTTTCAATATGCCCCTTCATATGGTCACACCGCTTATGAGAAGCAGAGCCAAGGCGGTCAACTTCGGAATTGTCTACGGTATAGGCGCATTCTCGCTGAGCAAGGATATCGGTGTAACCAGAAAAGAAGCCGACAGCTACATCAAGGGCTACCTTCACCATTACAGCGGTATCAATAAGTATCTCGGTGATGTTGTTGAAAAGGCAAGAGACAACGGTTATGTGGAAACTATGTTCCAAAGACGCAGATATCTCCCTGAGCTGACAGCAAGCAACAAAATGCTTCAGGCTTTCGGTGAAAGAGTGGCTAAAAATATGCCGGTACAGGGCAGTGCCGCAGATATAATCAAAATTGCAATGATTAAGGTTTATGCTTCGCTAAAAAAAGAAAACCTGAAAGCGAAGCTTATCATGCAGGTTCACGACGAGCTCCTTGTTGAGTGCCCTGAGGAAGAAAAACAGCAGGTTGAAGCTATAGTCAGACGGGAAATGGAAAATGCCTGCGAGATGAAAGTGAAGCTTCTTTCCGATGTTCATTCGGGCAAGGATTGGTATGAAGCTAAAGGATAAAAATGAATTTTCAAAAGAGCTCTCCGATTAATTTCGGAGGGCTTTTTTATTTGCCCTGAAAAAGCCTGAAATTTCATAAAAAAACATAAAATTTATACTGAAATACTGTTGACATTTATGTCCCATAAGTTTATAATAAAAGGGAACAAAGTGGAGCGAAATCCCATAAAACAACTTTTAAATGGTGATTTACGGTTTAAAAAGGAGCTTCACGGCGCAGCATGGAAGAAAAGGAGTGGTTTTTCTGTTAGAGCTTGTCGGCACATATGAACACAACATTGACGGAAAAAACCGTCTGTTTGTTCCGGCTAAATTCAGAGCTATTTTAGGCAGCGAATTTATTTATAAGGTAAAGCGTACCAAATTCCCATCCATTCAGCTTTATTCAAAGGCACAGTTTTTCAAAGAGGTTGAGGAAGCACTTGCAGGTGCAAAGGATGAGTTTAACAAAAGAAGAATACGCGATGCAAAGTTTTTCGGCACAGGTGAAGCTACCTGCGATGCACAGGGCAGAATAGTTATCGGTGCCTCTTTAGGCAGAGCCGCCAAGCTCAATAAGGAATGTATCCTTACAGGCTACGGTGATTTTGTTGAAATAATGAGCGCTGAGGTTTATGAGGCATACGGCGAATCTCTTGCTATGGCATCTGAAATGGAAGATAACTCTTATGTAAAAGAAAACGAACTCCGTTGTCAGAGACGCGCAGAGGGTGCATATCTCGATGCAGAATTTTAAGGGGAATTAAAATGGACTTTTCACATATCAGCGTTTTATATTATGAAACCCTTGATGCACTCAATATCATTCCTGACGGAATTTATGTTGACTGCACCTGCGGCGGGGCAGGACACAGCAGAGGCCTTCTTGAAAGACTCGGTGAAAAGGGCAGACTCATAGCAATAGATCAGGACCCTGAGGCCATTGAGGTTATAAAAGAGAGAATAGGCTCTGACCCGAGAGTTACGGTGGTACACGACAACTTTTCAAATCTGAAGGTTATACTCACATCCCTTGGCATTGACAGGGTTGACGGCATAATGGCAGATCTGGGCGTTTCCTCCCATCAGCTGGACACGGCAGAGAGAGGCTTTTCATATAACAGTGATGCACCTCTTGATATGCGAATGTCAAAGGAAGGTCTTTCAGCCTATGATGTTGTCAACAGCTACAGTGAAAGAGAGCTTATGATAATTCTTCGTGATTACGGCGAAGAAAAATTTGCAGGCAGAATTGCGAAAAGCATAGTCTCACACAGACAAAACAAGCCTATAGAAACTACATTTGAGCTTGCGGAGATTGTTAAGAATGCAATTCCTGCAGCAACAAGAAGAACAGGCGGCCATCCCGCTAAAAGGAGCTTTCAGGCAGTTCGCATTGAGGTAAATGCAGAGCTTAGAAAGCTGCAGGAGACTCTGGATGATATGTTCTACAGTCTCAGCCATGGCGGAAGGCTTGCTATCATTACATTCCATTCCCTTGAGGACAGAATAGTAAAGAAGGCTTTTCAGGGCTATTGCAAGGGCTGCGAATGTCCGCCCGGTACACCTGTTTGTATATGCGGAAAAACTCCTGAAGGGAAGTTACCCTTTAAAAAGAAAACAGCTTCGCCTGAGGAGCTGGAAAAGAATATGCGCTCAAGAAGTGCAACCTTGAGAAGCATAGAGAAAATCGGATGAAGAAAACGAAGAAAGTTTAATTTTGAAAGTGATGAGGTGTGAAGGAAATGGCAGAAACTGCATATAAGTATGACTACGGCTACAGCCGCAATGCTGCAGCTCAGCCCCAGAAACAACAGCAGGTAAAGGCTCAGCCTAAGCTTGAGGTTATTGTCAATCCTCTTGCAAAGGAGATAGCAAGAGAAAAAGAAGTTAATAAGCTTGCATATAAGGTTTCTGCAGTTCTTGCAGCGGCACTGGTTGTTTTTTCAGTGTTCTGCTACAGCTGTGTGCTCATAAGCGATGCAAGCCACGGCCTTGCAGATGCAAAAAATGATCTTATTATTCACCAGGCAAAAAACGAAGAGCTCCGGGCAGAGCTTAATTCACTTGTTGCAAGTGTTGACATTGATAAATATGCCGTTGAAAAATTGGGTCTTATTAAGGTAAGTGCCGAAAACGAGGTTTACCTTATGGCTCAGGCTGATAATAAGGTTATTTATTCAGCAAAAGACTGATAAAAAAGCAAAATTTTATTATATTAACAGCCACTCTCGGAATATAAATCAATATGAAGATGAAAAGGACTGCCTTAAGTAGAGAATACTGTGCAGTCCTTTTTTTGAAAAATTACCCTCAAGGCAGAGTGCCTTGAAGAAACAGGTGTGTATATGAGAGGTTTAATTAAAAAGCTATTTAATAACATTTATAAAAATCAGGTTAAAAGGCGTACTGACAAGAGCTTTGCCAAGAGAGCAGAGTGGACCGTCAGGACGCTTGTTGCGCTTATTTTGGTGCTTAATCTGGGCACAATAGGCTGCATTATGATTTTTAAGGGTGAGGAGTACAGAGAAATTGCTGCTGACAATCAGCTCACCGACACAATTATCGAGCCTATCAGAGGTACCATATATGACAGGAATATGACACCTCTTGCCACAAGCACGGCAGCTTGGATACTCAGCGTAAATCCGACTGAAATAAGAAGAAAATTCCGCGAAAACAAGCAGTTTCAGGATGAGTTTTATAATGACCTGACAGATAATCTTGTTAGAATTTTAGGCGTTGACAGGGAAGAAACACTCGCTAAGCTCAAAAAAGAGGACTCAGTTTATCAGGTTATAAAAAAGCAGGTTACCGGTGCGGAAAGAATTGAGCTTGAAGAATTTTTTGCTCAGAAATATGTCTTTGAATATGAAAAGGAAGTAACCAAGTTTTTCTTCTTCAAAACAACGGAAAATAAGAAATTCAAGGTTAACGCGGCGAATTTCTTTGATTTTGAAAATAACTCCAACCGCGAGTACGCAAAAGGAAACTTTGCCTCAACGGTTATTGGTGTTGTCAATGCCGATAACAAGGGCGAAACGGGCATAGAGGCCTATTACGACGAAACTCTGCAGGGCGAAAGCGGAAGAATACTCACTGCAACAGATGTTGCCGGCAGAGAGCTTGAAAACCCATATAAAGCATATTACGATGCAGTTGAAGGCAACGGAGTGGTGCTGACTATTGACTACGAAATTCAGAACTATCTTGAAAATGCACTCAATCAGGCCTATGACAGCATAAGCTGTGACGGTGTTTACGGCATAGTTATGGATGTTGACACAGGCGCAATTCTTGCCCTTGCCGATAAACCTGACTTTGACCTGAATAATCCCAGAGTGCTGAACGAAAATGTAAATACAGACACCCTCAAAAAGTTTGAAAAGGGTACCACAGAGTATTCCACAGAATACAGCCGTCTGCTTTATGAGCAGTGGAGCAGCTTCTGTGTAACGAGCAACTATGAGCCGGGCTCAAGCTTCAAAATTTTCTGTGCTTCGGCAGCCCTTGAGGAGGATATAGTAGGTTCAATTGACGAAAAAATATATAACTGCTCAAGCAGCACCAGAGTTGCAGACACAACCTATCATTGCGCCAACTATAAGGCACACGGTGCACAGTCTCTTACTCAGGGTCTTATGAATTCCTGCAATACCTTCTTCATAACACTCGGTCAGAAGCTTGGAATAGAAACCTATTATAAATATTTTGAGGCCTTCGGCTTCACTGAAAGAACGGGAATTGACGTTTCAAACGAGGCATACAGCGTTGTGCATAAAAAAGACAAAATGTCAAAGGTTGACCTTGCAAGTACCTCCTTCGGTCAGGGCTTCAGAATAAGCCCCATACAGCTAATTACGGCTACCTGTGCCATAGCAAACGGCGGCAATCTTATGGTTCCCTATCTTGTGGGCAGTGTGGTTGATGAAGACGGCAATATCGTGTCCCAGACAGAGCCGACAGTAAAAAGAAAGGTAATATCTGAGGAAACAGCCGCACAGGTACGCAGGATGATGACAGCTGTTGTCAGTGACGGTACCGGCAGAAATGCAAAAATCGACGGCTATGCGGTGGCAGGTAAAACCGCTTCGGCACAGAAGCTTGACGACAGTGCAGAGGATGAAGTATATGTAGCATCCTTTATCTGCTTTGCTCCTGCAGATGACCCTGAGGTTGCAATTCTCGTGGGTGTTGACAACACACATGACGGCTACAGAAGCGGCGGTGCAGTGGCAGCACCCATTGCAAAGCAGGTTCTCGAGCCTACACTTGAATATCTCAATGTTGAAAGAAAATATACACCTGAGGAGCTTTCCAAGCTGAGTAAAACCACTCCCGAGCTGATAGGCAAAACAGTAAGTGCCGCCAAGAGCATTGCTGCGGGTGAAAGCCTTAAAATCAAGGTCGTCGGCGACGGAGACACCGTTATTTCACAGATGCCTGCAGGTCTTCAGAGTATACCTCAGGGCGGTGTTATAGTTGTCTATACAGAAAACAGCGGCTCGCCTCAGAAGGTTAAGGTTCCCGATTTCACGGGCAAGACAGTAAGTCAGGTAAATGCACTTGCGGCAGAGTGCGGAATAAATATCAAGTTCTCAGGCCCCACTGATGAGGCAGGTGTAAAAGCCTTTGACCAAAGCGTTGAAAAGGGCACAAAAATAGACCTGGGCTCCAGTATTACCGTTTCATTCAAATCAGAGAATATAATGACTGATTAACAGATTTTCAGGGAGGATAACATGTTAATTTCTCAGCTTTTTGCTTCTTGTGACTTAAAGTCGGAAATTAAAAATAAGGATATCAAGCTCATAACCGATGACTCACGCAAATGCTGCGAGGGTAGTATATTTGTGTGCCATAATTCGGGTAAGGAATATTTAAAAGAGGCTCTCGAAAAGGGTGCAGACCTTGTTGTAGCTGAGGAAAAGCTGTGTGACAGCTGCGTTGTTGTACGCGACACACGAAAAGCCTATGCCGAGCTTTGCGCCGCCTATTTCGGCCACTGCCACAAAAACATTAAAATGATAGGTGTCACGGGTACCAACGGCAAAACAACCACAGCTAATATGATATATACGGTGCTGACCTTAAGCGGCAAAAAATGCGGTCTGATGGGTACGGTGGCGAATAACATCTGCCTAAAAGAAACAGCCTCGGAGCTTACAACTCCCGACCCCTTTGAGCTTCACAGAATGTTAAGGGAGCTTTATGAGTGGGGTGCGGAATACTGTGTTGTGGAGGCATCCTCACAGGGGCTTGCTCAGCAAAGGCTTTACGGCATCAGGTTTCATATGGCAGTGCTTACGAATATATCAGGTGACCATCTTGATTATCATAAAACCATGGAAAACTATGTGGAAAGCAAAAAAGAGCTTTTCAGACACAGCGATATTGCACTTATTAATGCGGACGACAGCTATAAGGATGAATTTATCAGCGCTTCTTCGGGCAAATTAATAACATATTCAATGGAAAAAAATGATGCCGATTTTGTGGCAAAGTGTCAGAATATGAGCGAAGATGGCAGTGATTATGCTGTTGTTGCCGATTACCTTATACACCGCATCAGAATAAATATGCCGGGTAAATTCAATGTTATGAATTCTCTTGCGGCTGTTGCAGTGGGTTACAGCTGTGATGTCTCTCTTGAAAGCTGTGCTCACGCCCTTCGCTCCTTCGGCGGTGTCAGGGGCAGAATGGAGCTTCTTGCCACACAGACACCTTATAAAGTGATTATAGATTATGCCCATACGCCCGATTCTCTGAAAAAGGTGCTGCTAACACTCAGAAACTTTCCTCACGGCAGAATAATAACTGTTTTCGGCTGCGGCGGAGACAGAGACAAGGAAAAACGACCTGCCATGGGAGATATAGCCTCACAGCTCAGTGATATTGTTATTGTCACAAGTGACAACCCTAGAGGTGAAAGACCTCTTGACATAATTGACGATATTCTCAGCGGTGTCAGAAAAGATAAAAAAACAGTATATATCCACGAAAACAGAAAAAAAGCAATAGAATATGCCTTGAAAATTGCACAAAAGGATGATATTATTCTTTTGGCAGGAAAGGGTCACGAAGCTTCTCAGAAAAAGGGTGATGAAATTATCCCTATGGATGAGAGACAAATAGTTTCGGACTATATACTTACACCCTGAGATAAAACAAAAAAGAAGGGAATGTTTCAAATGAACATTATTACAGCAATTCTTATTTCATTTGCTATAGCCTTTGTGCTCACGGCAGTGCTCGGTTATGTGCTTATCCCCGTGCTTCACAAGCTCAAATTCGGTCAGAATATCCTCACGGATATAGGCCCCAAGTGGCACGCTAAAAAGCAGGGTACCCCGACAATGGGCGGTATTATGTTTATTATCGGCATAATATTCGCCACGGTGCTGACACTGCTTATTTGCCTTGCAACAAAAGCCCAGGTTTTCAGCACTATGACAGAGCTTAAAAATCAGCAGATAACACGCCTCGTTACAGGTCTGCTTATGGCTTTCTGCTTTGCTCTCGTTGGCTTTGCGGATGACTATATCAAGGTTGTCAAAAAGAGAAATTTAGGTCTTACCGAAATTCAGAAGACAATTCCTCAGGTGCTTATAATTGCGGCTTATCTTGCTTCACTTGCAATCAGCAAAAGCACAGCTATGTTTATTCCGTTTTACGGCAAGGTTGCTCTTGACAGTGTGCCCGGCATGATATTCTTCTTCATTTTCGGCACATGTGTAATTTACGGCTGCATAAATGCAGTTAATTTCACTGACGGCATTGACGGCCTTTGCGGCAGTGTAACTATCCCTGTGGGTGTTGCCTTTGCAGTTATGGCAGTTATTATGAAAAGCACATCCGTGGGAATTTTAGGTGCGGCTCTCGCAGGCGGCTGTGCAGGCTACTTTATTTGGAATCACTATCCTGCAAAGGTTATGATGGGTGACACAGGCTCTATGTTCCTGGGCGGTCTTGTTGTGGCTCTTGCCTATGCAGTGGAATGTCCCATTATACTTTTACCTGTAGGTATAGTTTATGTTATTGAAGCTCTGAGTGATGTTATTCAGATAGGCAGCATAAAAATCAGACACAAAAAGGTCTTTAAAATGGCACCTATCCACCACCATTTTGAAATGTGTGGCTGGAATGAAAAGAAGATAGTTGCAGTTTTCACTCTTGTGAGTGTAATAGGCTGTGCTGTCGGTGTTTTAATAATGAATTATACAGTTAAGATGTAACTTGCCCTTTATATAAAAGGCAATAACAGCTGAAGGAGGATTATATGAGCAAAATAAAAGAAAAATTACTCTATTTGCGCGACGGCTATGTTATACACGGAAGCTTTGACTTCGTCTTCCTTTGCTGTGTACTGTTGCTTTTTACAATCGGCATAATTATGATGTTTTCCGCAGGCTATGTCTATGCGGAATATAACAGAGGCGACGCAACCGTATTTTTTACAAGTCAGCTTGAAAAGGCCGTAATCGGCTTTATAGCAATGATTATACTCAGCAAGATAGACTACAGAATTTTCAACTCACCTCTCACCTTGCTTGTCAATGTTGCGGCTATAGGCTTGCTTTTTTATGCACTTATTGCCAACTGGGGCAGCGGAGATCAGGAAACAAGCCGTTGGGTTTATATTTTCGGCATACAGTTTCAGCCCTCTGAGCTTGCAAAGTTTGCGGTGATATTGCTTATGTCATATCTTATGTGCATCTTCCAGAAGCAGCTGAGAACTCCCGCAGGCAGAAAAACTGTGCTGACCTATGATAAAGACGGTCTGACAAGGCTTGAAAAGACCCTTTTCAGGCATGTCAGAGGTCAGAAGGCAGCATGCTTTGTAATTGCTCTTTGTGTAGGCTTTTACTGCGGACTTATCCTTCTTGAAAAGCATTACAGCGCGGCAATTCTCATAATGCTTATGGGCATATCCATCTTATGGCTCAGCGGCACAAGAGGCAGATATTTTGCCATAGTTCTCGGTCTTATCGGTCTTGTTGTTGCGGTGGTGCTTCTCAAGCCCGATATACTCTCAGGCTTCGGCTTTGCCGAAAGCAGAATTATGTCCTTCCTCGATAAGGATAACCCGGAATATATCGATGCAAGACGGCAGACGGTCAACGGCCTTTATGCCATAGGCTCAGGCGGCCTTTTCGGTGTGGGACTGGGCAATTCCAAGCAGAAGCAGCTATATATTGCAGAGCCTCATAATGACTTTATTTTCCCCGTTGTTGTGGAAGAGTTAGGCTTTTTAGGTGCAGCGTTTATTCTTTGCCTGTTTGCCTATATGATTTACAGAGGCTATAAAATTGCTATCAGATGCAAGGATTATTTCGGTTCATTGGTGGTTATGGGCATAATGATTCAGATAGCCTTGCAGGTTATAATAAATTTAGCCGTTGTTACGGATATTATTCCCAATACGGGTATGGCACTTCCCTTCTTCAGCTACGGCGGCACAGCTATAATAGTGCTTCTTGCCGAAATGGGTGTGGTGCTTTCGGTTTCGAGAAATTCATCACTTGAAAAGGAATAATAAAGGAGAGGTCATAAATGAAAATTTTATTTGCCGCCGGCGGTACGGGCGGACACATTAACCCTGCACTTGCAACAGCAGGTGAAATCAGAGAAAGATACCCCGAGGCAGAAATTCTCTTTGTGGGTACAAAGGATAAAATGGAAGCAAAGCTGGTCCCTGCGGCAGGGTACGACTTTAAGACTATAAAGATATCCGGCTTTCAGAGGAAAATCAGCATTGAAAATATTATCAGAAATATCAAGACAATTTTTTATCTTCTTTTCTGCACCTTCAGCGTCAAGAAGATTATAAAGGAATTTAAGCCCGATGTTGTTGTGGGCTTCGGCGGCTATGTCAGCGGCCCCGTTGTCAGAACTGCGGCTAAAATGGGCATACCCACGGCGATACATGAGCAGAATGCCTATCCCGGCATAACGAATAAAACCCTTGCCAAGGTTGTTGACAGAGTTATGCTCACGGCAGGTGAAGCGGAAAAATATATGCAGTGCAAAAACCCGCCCACGGTTACAGGCCTTCCCGTTCGCGGTGAGATGCTTCGTGCAGACAGAGACTTTTCAAGAGCAAAGCTCGGCGTAAAGGACAATCAGCTGCTTGTGCTTTCAATGGGCGGCTCTCTCGGTGCTATGACAATCAATAACGCAATGGTAGACCTTATTGCAGACAATTATCAGAATAAAAATCTCTTTTTCCTTCACGCCATGGGTCAGTACGGCTTATGGGTGCCCGAAAAGCTCAGAGAAAAAGGTGTGAATAATGCAGATAATGTTGAGGTACGCGAGTATATAAGCGATATGGATATATGTATGTCTGCCGCCGATGTAGTTATCTGCCGTGCCGGTGCAAGCTCACTTTCAGAGCTTCAGGCACTGGGCAAGGCCTCAATACTTATTCCGTCACCCAATGTTGCGGAAAATCATCAGTATCACAACGCAATGGCTCTTGTAAACAAGGGTGCGGCTCTTATAATTGAAGAAAAAGAGCTCACAAAAGAAAAAATGCAGTCCCTTTTCGATTCACTGACTAAGGATGATGAAAAGAGACTTGATATAGAGAAAAACGCAAAGGCCATGGCAAGCCTCAACGCTAAAGAAAAAATTGCCGATATCGTGCTTTCACTTATAAAATAAGGCAGATTATTCACCAAAAATCACTTTTTTACATAACATAGGGTGAAAGGGTGATTGTGTGGAAAATCTTGTTATTTGCGGCGGAAGAAGGCTTTCAGGAGAAATAGATATTCAGGGTGCCAAAAACAGTGCATTACCTATCCTTGCCGCTACAGTGCTGATTAAGGGCGAAAGTGTGATACATAATTGCCCCGACCTGAGCGATATAGATGCGGCAATTAAAATATTAAGGCACCTTGGCTGTAAGGTTAAAAAAGAAAAAAACACGCTTACGGTTGATTCAAGAGAAATATCGTGCTATAATATACCGGATGCACTAATGCGTGAAATGAGATCTTCCATTGTTTTTCTCGGCTCGGTGCTGGGCAGAACAGGTATGGCGGTTATGTCTTCCCCCGGCGGCTGTGATATAGGGCTTCGGCCTATTGATCTGCACCTTAGCTCCCTGCGCACTTTGGGTGTAAGGGTAGAGGAGTGCCACGGCACCCTCATCTGCAAACGGGAAAAGCAGCTCGCAGGGGGAGTGGTCAGTCTATCATTTCCAAGTGTGGGAGCAACGGAAAATATAATGCTCGCCTGTGCCTTATCAAGGGGCAGAACAGTAATACTCAATGCGGCAAGAGAGCCTGAAATAAAGGATCTTGCAGATTTTCTCAATTCCTGCGGCTGCAATGTGGAAATAGGGTCACACGGCACTGTTGTCATCAGCGGAGTAAAAGAGCTTCACGGCTGTGAGCACAGTGTTATTCCCGACAGAATAGCTTCACTGACCTTTATGTCTGCTGTGGCTTCAAGCGGCGGCGATGTCACATTGAATAAGACGGACTCGTCCTCGTTTATGTCTGTTATTCCTATTTTTGAGCAGATGGGCTGTGAAATTGCCAACAGGTCAAACCGCCTGAGAATAAGAATGAATAAACGCCCTAAAAGCGTTATGGATATCAGAACAATGCCCTATCCGGGCTTTCCTACAGATGCTCAGGCACCCGTTACTGCGGCACTGAGTGTGGCTCAGGGCACAAGCGTGTTGGTTGAAAATATATTTGAAAACCGCTTCAAGCATATTCCCGAGCTGCAGAGAATGGGTGCAAGAATTAAAATTGAAGGCAAGGTTGCCATTATTGACGGTACCGACCGACTTTACGGTGCAAGGGTGTTTTCTCCCGACCTCAGAGGCGGAGCGGCACTGGTGGTTGCAGGGCTTTGTGCTCAGGGGGAAACCGTAGTCGAGCAGATATGCCATATAGACCGAGGCTATGAGTGCATCGAGAAATCCTTCAGTCAGCTCGGTGCCGATATAAAAAGAATAATTGTCTGATAAATAATCAAGGGCGACTTTGTGTCGCCCGAGTTTTGCATAGAAAGCACCCTTATAAAAGGGAATGCTGAAAGAAAGGCAGGTGTATAAGTTGAACGGTAAAAAAAGCGATGCATTTTCATCCTATTCATCGGTGAATATCAAGCCTAAAAATTTAACCTCCGATATGTGGGAGCCTATAACTGCAAGCGGTAATTACACAGCTTATGTGCCGCCTAAGCAGGAGAATACACAGGCGAGACAAGCCGGAAAAGCTACCCACAGAGGTGCAGCAGCACAGCCCCGTGAAAGCGGCAGTGTACCGAGACAGAGGGTGCCTGAAAAAAACAGTCAGCACCGGGGAGCACCTGCAAAAAAGAAAAAAACTGCAAAGCCTGAGAGTAATGCGGAAAGACCCATAAGCAGCGGCAGGGCAGAGCAGAGCCGTAAAAAGCAAAGCAAGCTGTTTTCGGGCAAGGCTCGCAACAATAATAAAAAGACAGCCGAAGCTTCTTTGAAGGCTTTCGTGCGCAGGGCTGAAAAAAAGCGTGACAAAACAAACAAGGCCTTTATGAAGCTTGTCAGAGGCGGAAAGAGTGTTGACGAGGCACGAGCCATAATCACAAAGCGAAAGCTCAGAAAAAGAAAGCTGAGCACTTTTTTAAGCGTCTTGTTCCTGTTCTTTTTTGCGGTGATTTTTGTTCTTTCCTACACCTACTGTGAGGGCGCGGAAATTTCCGAAATAATTATAGACGGCGATGAGGTTTATTCCGACTCCGAGATCCTCTCGGCTGCACAGCTGAGTGAAGGTGTCAATATGCTCACCGTCAGAGAAAAGCAGATTAATGACAGCGTAACTACAGCTTTGCCTTTTATTTCAATGGTGGGTGTGGAGTATGAGCTGCCCGACACACTCAGGCTGAACATAATTTCCACCACCGAGCGCCTCATCATCAAAAACGGCAGCAAGTATATCTGCATTGATAAAACGGGCAAGGTGGTTTCAGAAAAGAAAAAGAAGCTTTCCGAGGGTCAGTTCCTTGTGCTGGGCCTCACCGAGCAGACCTACACCGTGGGCGAAATGTTTTCACCGAGTGAAGACAACAAAGAAAAATATGATATTGCCTGCAGGGTTGCACTTGCTGCAGAGGGCAATGAGATTATAAACAGCGGTACCGTTGATGTCAGCAAAACAAACGATATAACTCTGACATATAAGTCCCGCCTGAGAGTTTATCTCGGCAGTGAGGATAATCTTGCTTCAAAGCTTTCAATTGCCGAAAGGGTAATGCTTGACAACAACGCACAGAATAAAACGGGCTATATCAATGCAAAATATGACATAGGTGCATATTTTATGCAGGGCAGTATGCAAGCGTGATTTCAGTAACTTTACAAAAAATTATTAAATCTTATTAGTTTTCATATTGTAATTTTGAAAAGTTCGTGTTATAATAACTTGAATAATAAGCTATAATCTTAAATTATGCCATTTATTATTCCAAGAAGGCAAATAGATTTTAGCGATATTTGAATATTAAGTAATTTATAATATTTTTAGGAGGAAGTAAAATGGGCTTCATAATGGATAATGAAAACATTTCCTATAACCAGATCAGAGTTGTCGGCGTCGGTGGCGGCGGCGGTAACGCTATCAACTCAATGGTTGAGTCAGGTATTGTAGGCGTTGAATTCCTTTCAATCAACACTGACAGACAGATTCTTGAAAATTCCAAGGCTACTCATAAAATCCAGATCGGTGAAAAGGTTACAGGCTGCATGGGTGCAGGCGGTGACCCTGCCGTAGGTAAAAAGGCTGCCGAAGAAAGCCGTGATGTTATTGCCGATGCACTCAGAGGTGCAGATATGGTCTTCATCACAGCCGGTATGGGCGGCGGTACAGGCACAGGTGCAGCTCCCGTTGTTGCTGAGGTAGCAAGAGAGCTTGGCGCACTCACAGTGGGTATCGTAACCAAGCCCTTTAAGTTTGAAGGCAGAAAGAGAATGGATCAGGCTGAGGACGGTATCAGAGATCTTGAAAAGTATGTTGACTCACTTATCGTTATCCCCAACGAAAGACTTAAGCTTCTCGGCGATAAGTCACTCAGTGTTAAGGATGCTTTCTCAAAGGCAAACGATGTTCTCTGGCAGGGCGTCAAGAGTATTTCAGACACTATCAAGGTGCCCGGTTATATCAACCTTGACTTTGCAGATATCAAGAGCGTAATGAAGGACGCAGGCAGAGCCCATATGGGTATCGGCCGCGGCAGAGGTGCAGACTGTGCAGCCGAGGCAACAAGACAGGCTATCACAAGTCCCCTTCTTGAAACAGCAATCGACGGTGCAAGCGGCGTAATTATCAATGTTACCTGCTCAAGCGATATGTCACTTGATATGATCGAGCAGGCAGGCTCACTCATTTCCGATGCATCACATCCCGATGCAAACATCATCTTCGGTTCAGTCTTTGATGAGGATATGGGCGACGAAATGCTTATCACCGTTATCGCAACAGGCTTCGGTGCTTCAGCTCCCGCAAAGGCACAGGATGAAGCTGTTTCAGCTCCCTCACACACAGCACAGGCAGCTCCTGAGTTTATCAGCCAGGCAGCTCCCACATCAGATACAATTTTCGGCTCAATGAGCAAGGAAGCAGTTGACTTTGCATCAACTAAGTTCGGTCAGTCATTTGTTTCAATTTTTGAGCAGGCAGCAGCCGCAGCAAACGGCAAGGCTCCCGTTGCTCCCACATTCCCCGAAATGCCTCTTGATCCTGTACCCGAAGCACCTGCAGCAGCACCTGCACAGGCTGCCCCGGCAACCACACAGGCATTTGATGTTATTGAAACACCGCCTAAGAAATCAGGCTCAATCTTTGACGATCCCGACGAAGAAGAAAGTGATGTTCTTCCCGTATTCAAGGGCAGAAACATTTTCGGCAACAACTAAAAGAATAAAGCGGTTACTTATGTGACCGCTTTTATAATGTAATAGTGACTTATATAATGTAATGAGGAGTAATTGATATGTCAAAAGTAAAAGTTACAATGGAAAATCACGGCGAGTTCACAATTGAGCTTTATCCCGAGTTTGCACCCGAAACAGTTGAAAACTTCCTTTCACTTGCAGGCAGCGGCTTCTATAACGGCACAATCTTCCACAGAGTTGTTGATAACTTTATGGCTCAGGGCGGTGACCCCGAAGGAACCGGTATGGGCGGCAGCGGCAAAAATATTCACGGTGAGTTTGCTGCAAACGGCTTCACACAGAACACTCTTTCACACACAAGAGGCGTTATTTCCATGGCAAGGTCCATGCAGCCCAACTCAGCTTCAAGCCAGTTCTTCATCTGCTACAGTGACGAATGTACCTTCCTGGACGGCAACTATGCAGCCTTCGGCAAGGTTATTGAGGGTATGGAAAATGTCGACAGCTTCCTCGATGAATACAGAACCTATAACTCAATGGGTGAGAAGGCTTCACCTGTTGCACCCATCACTATTAAAGAGATGACAGTTATCGACTGATTTTTTGGTACGTGGGAGTATACTATAATAATATAGTATGGTTCTTTTGTCGAAACAGACGAAAAAAGGCAAAAAAATTCGTTAAATTAACCGAAAAAATTTAAAAAAGCCCTTGACGATAGAGGTTTTGTGTGATAGAATAGCACTACCTCTGAAGAGGGCTTTATTTTTGTGCCCGAATAAGAGGGAGGCCTTAAGGTTTGAAAGAAGGCTGTTGTACCTTTTTTCAGATTAAAATTTCCGATAATGGAGGTGCCGTTCATGAGAGTAAAGATTACTTTATCTTGCACAGAGTGCAAACAGCGCAATTACAACACAATGAAAAACAAAAAGAACAATCCTGACAGGTTGGAGATGAACAAGTATTGCAGATTCTGCAAGAAGCACACACTCCACAAAGAAACAAAATAAGAGCGGGAGGTAAGAGAAATGGCTGACAAAGAAAAGAAAGTCACCCAGGATTCAAAGGTTGATAAGGCCACAACTGATGAAAGCAAGGCTGCTGAAAAGGTAGCTAAGGCTGCAAAGGGTAACAAGAAATCAGACAAGCCAAACTTCTTCGCCCGTGCAGGTAAGACCACAAAGAAATTTTTCAAGGATTTCAAGGGTGAAACCAAGAAAATCGTGTGGCCCGATGCAAAAACTGTCTTAAAGAACACCGGTATCGTACTTATCGTTGTTGCAATCGTAACACTTGTTGTGCTTGCTATTGACTCAGGTCTTTCAGCAGGTGTAAAGGGTCTCAAGAACCTTGCTCTCGGTGAGGAGACAACAGTTGAAGAGACAACAGATGCTCACGATCACGACCACGACCACGAGGGTGACGAGGCTGAGGAAACAACCGAGGCTAAAAATGACAGTGAAGAAGTTACCACAGCAGCTGATGCTGAGGAAACAACAGCTGAGGACAAGGCTGAAACAACAGCCGAGGCCGAAGAATAATCAGTTGTAACAGGAGGTGTAGCAATGGCAGATAACGCCAGATGGTTTGTAGTACACACCTACTCAGGCTACGAAAATAAGGTAGCCTCAAACATCACTACAGTGGTTGAAAACCGCAAGATGCAGGATCAGATTTTTGAAGTAAGAATCCCCACCGAAACAGTAACGGAAATCAAGGATGATAAGGTACGCGAAGTTGAGCGTAAGCTTTTCCCGGGTTATGTTATGGTTAAGGTTGCTTGCATCTATAAAAAGAAAAGTGAGTTTGAAGATGAAGAGCTTTCAATGACAGACGAAGCTTGGTATGTTATCCGTAACACACGCGGTGTAACAGGCTTTGTAGGTCCCGGAAGCAAACCCGTTCCTCTTTCAGATGAAGAAGTTATAAGGCTCGGCATCGAAAAGAGAAGTGTCGAAGTCAACTACAAGGTAGGCGATTTCGTCAACATTTTAAGCGGCCCCTTCGACGGCTACAACGGTGTTATTGACAGCATCGATCTTGAAAAGGAAGCAGTCGTTGTTATGATTTCAATGCTCGGCAGAGAAACACCTGTCGAACTTGGACTGAATCAGATAGAGGTTGCAGAGTATTAATTCAGATAATTTACGGTATAAACCGCCGTTTATTATTGAGGGAGCGATGGCTCCCCAGTGGGAGATTTGTAAAATCTAAGACAAATCGCTCAACCACAAAATTTGGAGGTGCAAAATAATGGCTCAAAAAGTTGTAGGTTTAATCAAGCTCCAGATTCCTGCAGGTAAAGCTACTCCCGCACCGCCTGTTGGTCCGGCTCTCGGTCAGCACGGTGTTAACATCATGGCTTTCACTAAGGAATTCAACGAGCGTACAAAGAATGACATCGGTCTTATTATTCCTGTTGTAATCACAGTTTACGCAGACCGTACATTCTCATTCGTAACAAAGACACCGCCCGCAGCAGTTCTTATTAAAAAGGCTTGCGGCATCGAAAGCGGTTCAGGTGTACCCAACAGAACTAAGGTAGCAACAATTACCAAAGAACAGGTAATCAAGATTGCTGAGCAGAAAATGCCTGACCTTAACGCAGCTTCAGTTGAAGCAGCTGCCAGCATGATTGCAGGTACAGCTCGCTCAATGGGCATCGTAGTTGCTGACTAATGCCCGGGTGGGAGGAAAAATCCGATTTAACCACTCTCTAGGAGGATGAAAGACAATGAAACATGGTAAGAAATATGTCGAAGGCGCAAAGCTTGTAGACAAATCAAATCTTTATGATCCTGCAGAAGCACTTGATCTTGCTATCAAGACTGCTACTGCAAAGTTTGACGAAACAGTTGAAGCACACATCCGTCTCGGTGTTGACTCACGTCATGCTGACCAGCAGGTTCGTGGCGCAGTAGTTCTTCCCAACGGTACAGGTAAGACTGTTCGTGTTGCTGTATTCGCTAAGGGCGATGATGCAAAGGCAGCTGAGGCTGCAGGCGCAGAAGTAGTAGGCGCTGAAGACCTCGTTGCAAAAATCCAGGGCGAAGGCTGGATGGAATTTGATGTTGCTATCGCACATCCCAGCATGATGGGCCTTGTAGGTCGTCTCGGTAAGGTTCTCGGTCCCCGTGGCCTTATGCCTTCACCCAAGGCAGGTACTGTTACTCCCAACGTAGCTCAGGCTGTTACTGAAGCTAAGGC
>JAFQLV010000025.1 GCA_017396515.1 Clostridia bacterium
GAAAAAAGAAAATAAGAATAAAACAGATTTTGTTTCACGGCACTTACCACTCGGTAGGTGTCTTATTTTTTATTTCAAGGAAGGATGTAATAATTCAATAATACTCAGAAAAAATTCAAACACGCCAGTGTTATGCGGCAGGTTGCAAAGCAAAAAAATCAAATTTTGGTTATATGAATACTGCGTCACATTCTCAATGCGATAAGAAGCTTTATGGAAATAGAAGATCTTGCGGCACCTCTTGCAAAGGAGCTTATTGACCATATTGATGTTTATGAGAGTGAAGGTAAAGGTAAAAACAAAACGCAGAGAATTGTGATTTACTACCGATTTGTTGGGTATATTGAATTGCCTGACAAAAACACAATCACAAATGATACCCGAAAGGGAGTAGCAGTGAATTACATTTCAGGCACTTTACCTGAAACGGCATAAAAGAAAAAGCCGCAGAAATCTGCGACAAACACAATAAAATATATCAATCTGTTTTTTTACAAAAAAGGATGCGTGTTCAAATCCCTTATGAACACGCATCATGGTGCGGATGACGGGACTTGAACCCACATGAAATTAACTTTCACTAGAACCTGAATCTAGCGCGTCTGCCAATTCCGCCACATCCGCATATTTAATTAGTTTGTGCTGTTTACACAGCGAGCGCGTGAATCTTGCGGTGCCCAAAATTCGTTGCTCGCTAAGTCGCTTCGCCGAATTTTGACCGCTGCGCCATTTCGCATTCCCTGTTTCGTCCATCGGACGCGGTCATGCTCAATGCTGCCAATTCCGCCACATCCGCATATCTGTAAAGCTGCTCTTAAATTTTACACGGCAGAGCAATCCGAGGCGGAGCATACACGCTTAATCCGCATAGCTGTTTCAAACAGCTTAGATATATTATCACAAATCCAAAAAATAGTCAAGAGAAAAATAACTATTTCTTTAATTGTTTTGTTTGTGGTTGTCAGTTTTAAGATATTCGTCGCAAAGGCTTATGATTTTTTGGGCGTACTTCTGCATTTTTATGCGCTTGATTTTTTCATTTAAAAAGGGTGTTGTTCCCATTCCGATAAGTCCTGTTACGCCCAAAGCTATTCCTATGTCATAAATTTTTGCTGAAAGGCACAGGCTCAGTCCTGCACCGAAAACAAGTGTAAAAAAAACACCGAACACAATGGAATAAACAGCACTTACGTTTTCCGCCTGTTTATCCAGTGCCTTGATTTTTTTTGCAAGGTTTTCCTCCTCCGAGGGCTGATACTTCTTTTTTATTGCTTCGATTTCCTGCTTTTCTGTGGGGGAGTATGAATAGTAAAAAGTCTTATTGTCCATTGTCGGTCCTCCTGTGTTGTACCGTAGGGTTTACTTCTCTTAATTAATCGGCAGCAGTACGGTAAAGGATGTGCCCTTATCAAGCTCGCTTTCAACCTGAATTTCACTGCCGGTTATGTCAATTACTCTTTTGACCAGTGCAAGCCCCAAGCCGTTGCCGTTGGTGGCTCTTGACGGGTCGCCCTGATAAAATTTTTCAAAAATGTGCTTACCTAATTCCTCATTCATACCGCAGCCTGTGTCGGAAATTTTAACAATAGCTTTATTATCCCGCTTTTTAAGGCTTACGGATATACTGCCGCCTTCACGGTTGAATTTCACTGCATTTGAAAGAATATTTGTCCATACAAGCTCCAGCAGCTCACGGTCAGAGCTTACGGTTATATCCTCATCAATGTCCGTGTTTACCTGCAGGTTTTTCTTTTCCCACGCTTCCTCAAAAAACAGCATACATTCGCAAAGCTGCTCGCTGAGATTATAGGATGCTTTCGTGGGGAATATCTGCTGATTTTCCAGCTTGTTCAGACGCAGTATATTAGTTATGAGGGTGCTGAGTCGCTTAGAAGCCTCAGATATGCTTTCGGCATATTTTAAACGCTGCTCTTCACTGAGTGAGGGATCCTGAAGTATAGTGGCATAATTCTGAATAACAGCCAGAGGTGTTTTTATTTCGTGAGAAACATTGGCGATAAAATCTGTCTTAAGTGTTTCTGTTGTGGAAAGCTCCTGTGCCATTTTATTAAAGTCGTCAATAATAGCATCAAATTCATTACGCCTTGCTATGGGGTGAACGGGCTGTATTCTGACAGAAAAATCGCCCTTTGTTATTCTGTGTGTGGCATCCAATATTCTTTCGACGGGCTTGCCGATGGAAATTTTCTTTTTTATTGAATCAAAAATGCTGAAAAACAGGCACAGAAACAGAATATTTCCCAGTGTAATAAGTGCTCTGTAGCTTATGGTTTCGTTAAGAATAACTATGTCTGTATCGGGGTAGCTGCCCTCACTGAAAAACAACATAAATGAGCAGGTAACCACAAAGCCGACAAAAAGAAAATAGAAAATGAATCTCCAGACACTGAAATAGGAATACCTTATCCGTTTATCTTTTCTAATCCTTTTATTTTTCATTGATAATCACCTTATAGCCGAGACCGTGCACTGTGAGAATATCGAAAGCCTTGCAGTCTGCCAGCTTGTCCCTGAGCTTTGCGATATATACATCTACCGTTCTGGGGCTTGATGTTGTTTCCGATTCCCAAAATTCATCCATAAGCTGTGAACGGGTAAAGGTCTTTTTGGGATAGGACAGCAGCTTATACAGCAGATTAAATTCTCTGGCGGTGAGAGGTACCTCTTTTCCGCTGAGCTTAGCGGTTCTTTCATCCATATTCATAGCAAAATCACCTATAACAAGCTTTTTGCTTGAAGCAATTTTAGCCCGCCTTAAAAGAGCCTGAATGCGAAGAACAAGCTCACCCAGGTCAATAGGCTTGACCATATAATCGTCAATGCCTGCCTCAAAGCCAAGCTGCTTTGAAGTGAAATCATCCCTGGCGGTGATGAAAAGTATGGGCGTCTCCTTATCTGCGACGCGTACACTTTTGGCGAACTCAAAACCTTTGACACCGGGCATCATTATATCGGATATGATTATATCAAACACATTTTCCGCCATTGCGTTATATGCCTGCTCTGCATTAAGGCAGCCAGTGCAGTAATATCCGCTTCTGTTAAGGTATGAGCAGACGGTGCGGTTAAGGTCTCTGTCATCCTCTAAAACAAGAATTTTAAACATTATAATTGCCTCCTGTTGAGATGTAAGTTAAGTGTAACCTTGTTATGTTAAAGAAATGTTTAAATTAATAGCATATTCTTGTTAAATTTGCTTTGAAGAAATGTTTTTGTTGACTTTAGCCTTTTATACATTATATAATTAATCGGTTAATTAATCAACCAAATAATTCACAAGCAGGTGACATTATGTATAACAAATACCTTTTTTGCTATTTTACGGGTAACGAGCCTGAAAAGGAGTCAATCAACTACGCTTTAAGTGAAGACGGATATCACTTCAGACCGCTCAGCGGTAACAAGCCCTTTCTCTTTAATGAGCTTGGAACCAAAGGCATAAGAGACCCTTACATTTTTCGTGCTCAGGACGGCTCATTTTATATTATCGGTACTGATATGCGCTCTCAGGCAGGCTGGAACTCAAACCACGCAATGTGTATCTGGCACAGCGACGATATGATAAATTGGCAGCAGTATGAGGGCATTGATATGCTTTCCTACGGTCTTGAGGGCAGCTGCCGCACATGGGCTCCCCAGGTCTTTTATGACAAAGAAAAAGAGATGTATATGATTTATTGGGCAAACTGTCAGCACAACGAAAAGACCGATGAATGGACAAAAACCGTAATGTGGTACGCTTATACCAAGGATTTCAAAAAGCTTGAAACTCAGCCGCAGATTCTCTATGCACCGCCTTGCGGAAAGGATGCAATTGACGGTGATATCGTCTGCAATGACGGCACTTATTATATGTACTACAAAGACGAAAATGAAAAATATATCTGCTATGTTTATTCTGATAAGCTGACAGGACCCTATAAAGAACCGGAGAATAAGAATATAACTCTTTTTGATGAGGCAACAGAGGGCTGCTGTATGTATAAAATTTACGGCACAGACGATAAAATTCTTATCATGGATTCTTACGGCAAGGGCAGATATGTTATGCAGAGAACCAAGAACTATACCGATTTTGAAAAGGTACCCGAGGAAGAATATTTTCTTGATTTTTCACCCAGACACGGCTCTGTGCTTGCCATCAGTGAGGAAGAGTATAACAGACTTCTTGAGCACTTCGGTTGGTGATATAATATGGCATTTATAAACGGCGCAGTGGATTTTTCTTATGTACAGCAAAACAGTCAGATCCGTGATTTTGATAAAAACATACCCTTCTCCGAATATCTTTATGAGGAGAAACTGCCTGAAAGCTATGTCAGCATAACTGATTTCGGGGCAGGGGAGAATGTGTCTTATAAAGTTAACACTAAGGCTGTAAATGAAGCAATAACTGCTGTCAGTGCACAAGGTGGCGGCACGGTGCTTGTGCCTGAGGGTACTTTTATCTGCTCAAGAATAGAGCTTAAAGATAATGTCACTCTCTTTGTTAAAGGTACGCTCAAGTGTATTGATTATGAGACAAACAAAAATGCTGAGGAGTCTCTTGCTTTCGGTGAGATACACGATGTAGCCTCAAGGGCGAGATACGGTTTCATTTACTGTGACGGTGCAGATAACATAACAATATGCGGCGGCGGAAGAATCGACGGCAGCGGTGCAACCTATTGTCAGAAGGCAAAAAACCCTGAAGCACTTTTGCCGCTTGAAAAATTCCACCTGAAAAGCTACATCATGAATTTCAGGGCAAGAATACGCTATGAAAAAGAAAACAGCGGCAGAGTCAACCTTATAGAACTCAGACACGGCAAAAACATTGATATACACAATATAGAGCTTTATGAAACTGCTTGCTGGACCTGCAATCTTTTTGAGTGCGAGGATATAAATATTGCAGATGTCATTATCAACAGCAACTATCATGTGGCAAACTCCGACGGCTTTGACCTTAGCTGCTGCAGTAATGCTGAAATTAGACACTGCTATATTGCAACAGGTGATGACGGACTGTGCATAAAAGCAGACGGCGACAAAGATATTGAGAATATACTTATTGAAAACTGCAAGGTAATGAGCCTTGCCAACTGCTTTAAAATAGGAACAACCGTTTACCGTGATGTCAGGAATGTAACAGTTCGTAATTGCGAATTCTTTATGGACGGCACCACGGGCGGTTACAGCGGCATATCAATTCAGTCAGATTGTGGCGGAAATGTCAGCGATATAACCGTTGAAAACATAAAAATGAAGGGCGTCACAGCGGCATTTCTTCTGTGGCTTGGTAACAGAAGAAACATCAAACCCGGCTCGCTGAAAAATGTGATTCTTCGCAACATAACAGCGGAGGATGTTTCTTTGCCTTCTGCAATTACGGGCACAGTCCGTGACGGTGAAGTTTATCAGGTAGAAAATGTCACTTTAGAAAACATCAGCATCAAATACCGTGACAGTGATGAAGAGCTTTATATGCGTGACGGCGGTGTGGGTTATGAAGCAATGCTGGAGTACCCGGAGATTACACGCCTTTGCAGCATATACACAAATTCTCACGAAGAAAGTCCCTACTGGGAACTGCCTGTTTACGGCCTTTTTGTCAGGGATGCCTGTGAGGTTAAGCTGAATAATTTTAAGTGTGCACCCCGTCGATGTAATAAGAGACCTTGTTTTAATTTCCCCTTGGAAAGATATTTCTCTGATTGACATGAAAGCCCATGCTTGCTATAATTAAATTACAGTTAAATCAATGAAAAGGAGATATGATTATGAAGACAATGAAAAAACTTTTAGCTGCGTTCTTATGTGCTCTTATGCTTTTGTCTGTGTTTGCTTTTCCGGGCAGCGCAGTGAAGTTCACTGTGGGTAAGCCTCAGAATCTCAAGGCAACCGCATCTATGTACAGCGTCACGCTTTCGTGGAAGGCATACAAAGGTTTCGGCACAGCAATTTATCAGCAAATCGGCGGCAAATGGAAACAGATTAAATGGTATGAGCCTTCACATATTTACATTGCTTCAAGCTATACCGTAAATGATCTTAAGCCAAACACTACATACAAATTTGCTGTCAGACACCATATGGGTAAGGATAATATGAGCTCTTACTCTTATGTCACCGTCAAGACTAAAAAAGAGACAGTTGACATCAAGCTGTACTCTGCCGAGGCGGGTAATGTAACTCTTTATTGGAACAAGGTCAAGGACGCCGACGGCTACTATATCTATAAAAGAGTGAACGATAAATGGAAGAAGATAGGTAATGTGTGGGAAGAAAGCTGCACAATTACAGGTCTCACTGCTGACACAAAATATAAATTTGCCGTCAAGCCCTATTATATTACGGGCAGCAGCTCAAAGGCGGCAAGCTATTACGGCCAGATAAGCGTCAGAACATCGGATAAATTAGGTAAAGTTACGCCGTTTATTGTCAGGGGAACTGATGAAGCTATTACTATAACATGGGGTGTTGTTGAAGGGGCAACAGGTTATCGCCTTTATGTGAAAAAAGGCGATGAGGGCAGTTGGGAACGAGTAGACACCCTCAAGGCAAATGTAACAGGTTATGTTATCCACGAGCGCTCCACAGAAGAAACATGGTACTTCAGAATCAGACCCTATGCCAAGGGCAGCGACGGAATATTTTGGGGAGATTATACGAAAAATGAGATTGTGCATGTTGACCCCTTGCAGGCCAACATTCTTATGAGCGAAGCAAAAGAAGACAGTATAACTGTTAATTGGAGAAAGGTTGAGCAGGCAACAGGATATGAAGTTTATGTAAATCCGGGCAAAGCATCAAGCTATTACGACTATGAAAAGGTGGCTGACATTGACAGCAATGATATAACCTCATATACTGTTACCGAGCTTGAATCTGACGAATCTTATCCCTTTAAAATCAGAGCTTATAAAACTGAAGAGGACGGTACTGTCACATACTATCCTTACAGTGATGAATACCGTACAAGAACGACTAAAAAGACAGTGGAAGCTTATAGGGTTGAAAATCTTAAAAATAAGCTCAATGCTGACAGCCTCTGCTTTAAAATCATGCAATATAACTATGAGAACAGCATAAGAGTCGACTATGTCTTTGCCAGAACTAAGGGCAAGCTATTCCTTCGTGAAACATATAACGATAATACTGTTGAGTATCTTTACAGTGCAAAGACAGACAGGGCGTATATCATATTTGACGATACCAAGAGGTACACAATAGCATCGGATAAATCAGGTGTTAAGGAAATGCTTTTTGCCTTTGATGAGTTTATAAGAATAGGCGAAATACAGAGTGTAACTGCCTATGAGGATTCGGATTTTGACGGACATTCAACAATCTGCGAGGCTTATACTGATGCCGAAACGGGTCTTCCGATGAGATATTATTTCAATAAGAACGGCAACTTTGAAGGCTTTTGCATCAGTGACAATGATGACCCTGAAACCATCTATATTTCCAAAGAGCTCAAAAGTAAAGCAAGCAGCTCTGTTTTCAGTGTGCCTAAAAAGTATCAATATGTAAAATACAGTGTATTATATTAATTATTCGGGCTGTGTCTTAAGCAAGGCACAGTCCTTTTTATTGACAAAAGAGCAACGCTTTGATATAATTCCCTTATATAAACAAAAGGAGAGATACAATGAAAATCGCAAAGAAATTATTTGTAGCTTTTATGTGTGTGCTTGTTATGATTTCAGCCTGTACACTTTTCGCTTCTGCGGCTAAAGCCGTGACCAAGGCACAGCCGAAAGTAAAAGAAGCAACCTCAAGCAGTGTTACCCTCACATGGGAAAAGGTAAAAAATGCCGACGGCTACCGTGTATTCAGGCAGGTTGACGGCAAATGGAAAAAGCTTGCCGACACAAAGAAGCTTACCTACACCGCAAAGAGTCTCGTTGCCTCTGACAGCTATAAGTTTGCCGTAAGACACTACACTGTTAAAAACGGTGAGAAGACCTTGGCAAAAAGCTACGGCAGTGTAACAGCCAAAACAAAGGCCCTTTCAAAGGTCAATAACCTTACAGCCACAGCAGAAAACAACAGCATAACTCTTAAATGGGATAAGCTTGCAGGTGCAAGCGGATATCGTCTTTATGTCAAAAATGCCCGGGGTGAGTGGGAAGCACTCAAGACCCTTACAGCATCAAAGACAAGCTACACCGCAAACCTTGGCAGCAATTTCAATAAATATTCCTTCAGAATAAGAGCATATGCCAAAACCTCTAAGGGTACTGTCTGGGGCTCCTACACAACCTGCAAGTCAGCTCTTGCTTCTTCAGGCAAGGCAGAAATAACAAAGGCTTCTGCTACGGTGAGCAGCATAACTCTCACATGGAACAAGGTTGAGGGGGCAGACGGCTATAGAATATACTCTTACAAAAACGGCGAATACAGTGTTATTGACAGAACCTACGGCAGTGAAAGCACAAGCTATACCGTGGGCGGTCTCAACAGCGGCAGCAGTTACACTTTTGCAATTAAGGCATTCAGCAAAAAAGACGGCAAGACATCCTTTGCGCTTCTCGGCGGCAGATATCTTGTACGCACTGCCAAGGCAAACCTTGATGTTTACAGAGCTGAAATGGTGAAGGATATACTCGATGCCAAGGAGTTCTGCATTGAGTATTCCGAGGAGCATCCCACCTACGGCAGAGTTGACAGCGTGCTTGCACTGAGAATGGGCAAGCTTTATCTTAAAGAAACCGTAAAGGGCGTTTCAACCGCATACATACTCAACACTGAAACACAGCATGTTTTTGTGCTTGATGTAAACGGCAAAAAATACAGAACTGCAGCAGAAAGCGAAGAGCTGCACATCCTTTTAGCGGCTCTCAGAGAAGTTATGTCTATAGACAAAATGGGCGAAGTAAAGGCTGAATATAAGGTTTTCGGCGGTGAAAGCCTTATCTGCGAAAGCTTCACCGAAGCACAGTACGGCAGATATATGGAGCTGTATTTCACAGACGAGCACACCCTTGCAGGCATTTACACAAAATATGCCGACGGCAGTGAAAGCACCCTCAAGGTGACAAAGCTCAGCGAAAGCGCAGAGCCTTCACTCTTTGAAGTTCCTTCTGATTACACTGCAGGATAAAAAAGAAAAAGCAAGGCAGGTCACTACCTATTCGGAAGTGACCTGCTCTTTTATTTAGATTAATAAAACTTACCGTCTTTCAGCTTTAATTCCGCGTAGGAAAGCTTTTTGTTGCCGCTAATGACTTCGCGACCGCAATTTTGCATTTTGCACTTTGCATTTTGCATTTATTCCGCGCTTGCTCTTCTGATGTAGTTTTTGAAGAAGAGAAGTGCGTTTTCCATAAGGTCAATGGGAAGTCTCTCATTTGTGCCGTGTGTGCAGCGAAGAAGCTCTGTTGTGAGCTGGAAGGGAGCATAGCGGTAGATGTTTTTGCATATAGGCTCATAATTATATGCGTCTGTGCCGCCCATTACAAGATAGGGGGCAACAATTGCACCGCTCTGCAGTGATTTTGTAACATCGCGGATAATTCCGAAGGCTCTTGAATCTGTGGGTGAGAAGGATGAAGCCTCCTTAGAATTGAGCACATTGATTTCAATATCCTTATTTTTGCAAACCTTGCGGATGTGGTCAATAAGGTCCTGCTTGGTTGTGCCGGGCATTGCACGGAAATTAACGGTTATAGCAGCACGCTGGGGGAGTACATTTGCTGCCGGGCTGCCCTGAGCCATTGTTACGGCCGTTGTTGTACGGGTAAGACATGCAAGGAAGGGAACATGCTTTGAAAGCTCAACAATTGCTGGGTGAAGCAGGGGCATATTGCAGGTTATAAGACGAACAGGGAATGAACATTCTCTGCCGATGGCATCAAAGAGGCTTTTCATATTTTCGTTGAGGGATGCCTTGAACTGGTTGCTTTCAAGGTCTCTGATTACACCGGCAATCTGACCTAAGGCTGTGTGTACGGGAGGCTGTGAGGAGTGACCGCCCTTTGCATTGACAACGATTTCAATATCTGAATAGCCCTTTTCAGCAACACCGACACCGGCAAGGAATTTGTTTTCAAGCACACCGGGAACATTGACGGGAATCATTGCACCGCCTTCGTCAACAATGCTTTCAAGGGTGATGCCTCTTGCTTTGAGGGTGAGCATAATGTCTTTTGCGCCGTTTTCTGAGTTAGCAACAACCTCTTCATTATCACCGAAAAGAAGATAAACGTCTCTCTCGGGCACATAGCCGTCCTCAAGAAGTGCTTCAACAGATTCCATAACTGCGATAAGGTGATTTTTCATATCAACACTGCCGCGGCCCCATATAAATTCGCCGTCGTCGTGACCGCTGAAGGGTTCATACTCCCAGTCTTCTTCCGTACCTGCCGAAACAGGAACAACATCCTGGTGTGCAAGCATTGCAATAGGCTCAAGATCGCTTCTTGTGCCCTTCCAACGGTAGATAAGATTTGCAGGAGGAACGATTTCTTTTTCAAGATTTTTGGCAATGAGGGGATAAGCTTCATCAAGGAACTTGTGGAATTTCTCAAACTCAGCCCAATCAACTCTGTCACTTTCTCTGTAGGAAACAGTTTTGCACTGAATAGCCTTAGAGAGATTTTCGCGGTAACGCTGAACATTAACTTCTTCCTGAGGAAGGGGTTCACTCTCGGTCTTTTTTGGTGTGTAAAGTGCGGCATGAACAGCATTTGCTGCAGCTGCAGCAGCAATGGCACCGCCGATAATGTGACGTTTCTTCATTGTGTTTCAACCTCTTTTTCTTATATATTTTATTTAACTGTATCATTATATACCTTATTTGATTTAATTTCAATATGTTTGAGATATTCAATTGATTTTATGGGTGCTTATCCAACAAAGTATTTCTTCGTATTTGGCACTGCCGTCAGCTACGGATAAGCCTAAGGTAACAACATCTTCATTTGTTGCCTCGATTTTTACACCGTTAATATCTAAAAAAGACAGCATAATATACATACCTATTCTTTTATTTCCGTCAACAAATGCATGGTTTGAAATGAGAGAGAATCCGAGCTTTGCCGCTTTTTCTTCTTTTGAGGGGTAAAGCTCAACGCCGTCAAAAGTGGCATAGGCACTTTCAATTGCAGACTCGAGCAGGGCATTGTCTCTTACACCTGTGGAGCCACCTGTAGCCTCTGCCATAATCTGATGAAGCAAAAGGACTTTTTCTTTGCTGAATTTAATCATTTTGCCAGCTCCTTGAATGCGGGATAATATTTTTGAAGAATGCGTTTTGCAACTATTTCGATTTTTTCATCATCTGTCAGATCAAGAAGCAAATCTGCCTTTTCCATATCAAGAATAAGATATTTAGGCTTATTGTTTTTAAAGACAACCGCTTCACCTTTTGAGTCAACGGTTCTTGCCACGGCAGAAAAATTCTGATTGGCTTGTGTCATAGAAAAAATAGAATTAGTGTTTATCAACATAATACCACCTCGAAAAATAGGATGAATTTATACTACTTATATTATACTCAGTTTTTAATTAATGTCAACACAAAATTAAGGTTGACATTACGGTGTGTAAAGTGGTAAAATAATCGGGATAAATCTTCGGAGGTAAAAAAACTATGATGCCCAAAAGTGTGATTAAGGTTATATGCATAATTATGGCGGCTCTTATGATACTCAGTGTCGGTGCAGTTATTCTGCAGGTTATTGCTGTGGACTCTGCCGATTTCCTGCCTCTTGCAATGCCTGCAACAGGTGACAATGACGCAGATTATCTTATCCCTGCGGGAATAGGTGTTTTAGCAATACTCGCAGTGGGAATTTGCCTTGTGCTTCCTAAGCTCAAGAAAAAATAATTTAATGCAACATTCAGGTCGGTTTTGTTCTATTTGTACAAAACCGACCTTTTATTTTTGTCAGGGTCAACAAAGCATTTTAGTTGTAATAATTTTACTATAGTGGTAAAATAAGATGTAGAACATAAAAAAGGAGAGATAACAATGAAAAAAATATTAGCTGCACTTCTTGCCGTAATTATGGTTTTATGCGCTTTTCCTATGGCTTATGCTGCTCAGGAGGAGGCTGCAGAGCTTACAAAGTACCCTGTAATTATGGTGCCCGGCTACACAGCCTCGTCATATTATAAAATTGATGAAGCAACGGGCGAAAAGGTTATGGTTTGGGGCGACCCTCTCAGTCAGGTAACTTCAGGTGCTCAGGACGGCATGCTTGAAAAGATACTTGCCGAAGCGGCAAAATTCTTTGTAACGGGTGATGCAACCGAGCTTGCAAGAATATTGGGCGAGGGCTTCAGAAGAATTTTTGCTGACCTTAAATGCAATGATGACGGAAGACCCTGTGTACCGGTGTATACCTATGTACATACTCCCGAAGAAACAAACTATGCAAACCTTGCCGAGAAGTACCCGGAAGGCGACTATCAGGCTGAAAAGGAAATAATGGATGATATCGGTGCAAGAGTAGGCAAGGAAAACACCTATGTTTTCACCTGTGATTTCCGTATGGGTGCAGTGGAGCTTGCAAACTCTCTGAGAGAATATATCGACGATGTTATTGAATATCACAACGAGGGCAAGGCTGAAAAGGATAAGGTTGACAAGGTCAATATTTACGCTCTTTCACACGGCGGCCAGGTAACAGGCACATATCTCACCCTTTACGGCTATGAGGGCAAGGTCAACAATGCTTTGCTTACCGTGCCGGCATTGGGCGGTGCAGGCATAGCCTATGATGCATTCAACGGTGATGCTGATTTTAACGATGCAGAGCTTCTGCAGTTTTTACAGCACGGCTTCCATATAGAAGAAGACCTTGACCTTTTCTTCCGTGCCAATCAGTTAGGCTTCCTTGACGAATTGGTTGAAGCCTTGCTGCCGGAATGTATGCCTATATTGGGCTGTTGGGGCAGCTTGTGGGATTTTGTACCTCTTGAATATTATGAGGCCATGAAGGAAAAAAATCTTGATCCCGTAAAAAATGCCGGTCTCATTGCTCAGAGCGACTTTATGCACTATGAGATTATGTCAGAGGATGGCGAGCACTATTACGCCAAGGGCTTTAAAAAAGCAGAAGAAGCAGGCACAAATATTTATATCATAGCAGGCTATGATGTGCAGATAGTTTCCGGTATGCCCGTCAGCTCAGACTCAATTATACCTATTGAGAGTGCAACGGGTGCGTTGGCAGCACCTTACGGCAAACGCTTCTCAGACGGTTACACCCAGCAGGTTGACACAGGCTTCTATCAGGTATCACCCTCAATGACAATAGATGCCTCAACAGGCTATCTGCCCGAACGCACATGGTATGTGGAAAACTTCCATCACGGAATGACCTATAAGGATGATTATACCTTCTCACTTGCCTGTGAGCTTCTTCTTACAGACGGCGAGGGCTATACAGTCAATTCCTTTGAGGAATATCCGCAGTTCCATGCCACAACAAACCCGGCTCATGTGGTTTTTGCGGCATTTGACAACAGCACAGAGGGCTATGTTTCATCTGAAGATAAAGAGCTTGTTATCAAAAATATATCCTATGACTCCGTTATCACTGTCAGCTCCGTAAGCGTTTACGGTGCAGATTTCGACTTCTTCTTCCTTCCCTTTATCCTGAAGCCCGGTGAGAGCAAGACAGTTAAAATTCACGGCGATATCCCTGAGGTAAGCCTTAAAAATATTGAGCTGAGTGTAAGCTATCTCAATAATAAGGTTACTCCCGTGTGTGAGAGAACCTTCGAGTTCACCCTTATGAACGGCAAAGCGGCAGAGTACAATGAAAGCGAGCCTCTTGTAAATACAGATTATCCCAAGAATATTGACAATGTTCTGCCCGAAAAAACAAACGGCTTGCTTGAAAAAATCGGTGTTAAAGCTATTGTGTCAAACTTTTTTGATGTTTTTGCTCAGGTGCTTCATCTGCTTACAAGGATAATCTACAGATAATAAAAAGGAGAGAATAAAATGAAAAAGCTTGTTTCGGTTTTACTGGCGCTCATTTTGGTGTTTTCAATGTGCAGTACCGCCTTTGCAGGTGCATATACACAGCAGGTCAATGAATATCCCGTGATTATGATTTCCGGCTACAGCTCATCATCACTTCGTCTTTTTGACGAGGAAACAGGCGAGGAAATTCACGCTTGGGGCAACACGGGCGATCAGGTTATGATGGCTCTTGAGGAATATAAAGAGGAGCTTATTGCAGCTGCATTAAAATTTATTGCAACGGGTGACATTTCACCTGCGGTTGAGGTTGTTGGTACTGCCTTCAACTGGCTATTTGACAATCTTCGCTGCAATCCTGACGGTTCAAGCATAAAAGAGCTTTCAACCTATCTGAACACTGCCGAAGAAACCAATTGGGCAAATATTCAGAAGAATTATCCGGGTGGCGAGCATAACGAAGAAACTGAAATGATGGAGATTGTTTCAAGCGAAATAGGTGACGAAAATGTCTATCTTTTCACCTGTGATTTCCGCAAAGGCCCCGTTGAAATTGCCGAAAGAATGAGAGCATATATCGATGATGTAATTGCCCATCACAACGAGGGTAAGGCTGAAAAGGACAAGGTTGACAAGGTTAACCTGCTTGCAGTTTCACACGGCGGTCAGACAACAGGCACATATCTCACACTTTACGGCCATGAGGGCAAGGTGAATAATGCAGTGCTTACAGTGCCCGCCCTTGGCGGTGCAAGCCTTGCCTATGACCTTATGAGCAATCAGGGCAAGCTTGATGAATACGGTCTTCTGCAGTATATTGAGCACGGAATGAAGTGGGAAGAAGACTATCATGTGCTTCTTGAGGCTGAACAGTTAGGCTTTGTTGATGCAATTGTGGGTGAGCTTGTGCCTCAGATTATTGATGTTGTAAGATATTGGCAGAGCCTTTGGGATTTCATTCCCGTTGAGCATTATGAAGAGCTTAAGGCAGAGCTTCTTGACCCTGTGGCATGTGCTGACCTTATTGAGAGAAGTGACTATATGCACTATGAGATTATGTCACCCGGCGGAGAAAACTACTATGGTACCGGTTTCAAAAAGGCTCAGGATGTCGGCACAAATATTTATATTATGGCAGGCTATAACGCAAAGAGCGTCAGCGGCGGTGAAGTGACCAGTGATGCCATAATTCCCACTGCAAGTTCAACAGGTGCCACTGTGGCTCCCTTCGGCAAGCGCTTTGCTGACGGTTACACACAGAAGGTTGACACAGGCTATTATCAGGTTTCACCCTGCATGACAGTTGATGCCTCCACTGCATATATTCCCCATCACACATGGTTTGTTGAAAACTACTATCACGGCATGACCACAAGTGACCCCTATCTGAAAACTCTGTTATTTACACTTCTTCTGTCAACCGAGAGTTATGATGTCCACACAATGAAGGGCTATTATCAGTTCCACGAGACAACCAATCCTTCCCACGGTGTGCACGCTGCTTTTAACAACAGCAATGAAGGCTATGTCTGTGCAAAGGATACGGCTCTTGTTGTGACTAACTGCTCGGCTATAAACGATATAACCGTTATGTCAATCAATGCAAGAGGTCTTGAGCTTGATTTCACCTTTGAGCCCTTTACACTTGCCCCGGGTGAAAGCAGGCAGGTTGCCTTTGAGGGTCAGCTGCCTGAAATCAGCAAAAAGAATTTTGAAATCAACATTGCCTTTATGAATAAGACAATTACCCCCGTAAGCGACAGAACCTTTGATTTCACACTTCTCAACGGTGCGGCGGCAGAGTACGACGAAAAGGCACCCTATGTGAACGCTGATATGCCCAAGGAGCTGGACGAGGTTATCGGTGATAAGGCAAGCAATCTGCTTAAAAAGCTGGGTATCAGAAACACTGCGGCAACGGTTTATAATATTCTTGTCAACCTCATTGATTTTGTGATTAATTTTTTTGCAAAGCTTGTAAAATAAAATAATTAAGAATAACACCTCACTTTTTGAGTAAAACTATCATTACCTGATGAGTTTACTCGTCATAAAAAGTGAGGTGAATTTTATGCATAACGAAGGTGTTAAGTGCTCGGTAAATGAGTGTGAATATCATGTTGACTGCGATAAGTGCAGCCTTGACAAGATTGAAGTGTCACACGAAAAGACAAGTGCGGATGCTATTGCAATTCCCCATTTCTGCAAGAGCTATCAGAAAAAGACAAGATAAAGCTTCATATCAAAGGGGACGCGGGCGAGAGCCTGCGTTCCTTTTGTCTTTAACAAAACTAAAGGGACGGCACGCACCGTCCCTTAGTTATTTAGTGTAAATGAAAACCACAAATTCAGTGGTTATATCAAGGCTGTCAATATTTCTGAGCTTTGCCTTGTCCTCGTCTCTTGTGTGATAGTAATAGGGTGTCATCTTAAAAAGAGCCATTATATCCCTGTTGCTTTTCAGGTGTACCCGTGCCGTGATTTTACGCCTCTGAGAAAGGGTCAGCTTTGCCGTTTCAGGGGGCTTCTCGTCGTTTTTATAGGGCGTGTCATAAAGCAGCTCCTTCAGCTCAAAAAGGTGGTTTTCACCTGCCACCACATTAAGGATACAGCCGTCATCCTTTATTATACGGCTGAATTCCTTTTCGTGAAAGGGTGCAAACAGATGAAGTGCAATATCCACACTTTTGTCTTTAAGAGGAATACGGGAGAGATTGCCCACAAAATAGGTTATGCCGTTTTTTCTTTTAGCTGCAAGGCGTACCATTTCTTTTGACAGGTCAAAGCCGAGCATCTCACAGTCAATTTCATTTTTGATTCTGTCACCGTAATAGCCTTCACCGCAGCATATATCGGCAATTACCGGGCGGGGGAGAGCCTTCTCTTTTATAAACTCAATTATACCGCGTACAAGAGCATCGAAATAGCCCTCAGAGAGGAACTCACGGCGACACTGTGCCATATCTTTATTGTCACCTGTTTCACTGCCGGGCTTGTGTGAGCCGGTCAGCAGATTGACATAGCCCTCCTTTGCCGTATCAAAGCAATGGTTGCTTTTGCATTTATAGGTTCTGTCTGTTAATGTCAGCACCTCGCCGCAGACCGGGCAGATTAATTCTGTCATTTATCTCACCTCTTTATTGAAAAATCATTATCTGTGTGCTATTATATATAAAATTTTACTTTTAGTCAATTGTGAGGTTTCTTATGGCAAAGGATAAAGGTGTAAAAACCAACGCAATGCGTATTCTTGATAAAAAGAAAATCCCCTATAAGGTCAATTACTATGAATGTGAGGAGTTTATTGACGGCATACATATTGCCGATATGCTTTCACAAAGCTATGATATGACCTTCAAGACTCTTGTTGCTGTGGGCAAAAGCTCAGAAAACTATGTTTTTGTGCTGCCCATTGATAAGGAGGTTGACCTTAAAAAAGCGGCAAAATCCGTGGGTGAAAAAAGCGTGGAGCTGCTTCATGTCAAGGATATCAAAAATGTCACAGGATACATAAGAGGCGGTTGTACGCCAATAGGCATGAAAAAGCAGTTCAGAACTGTTATCCACGAGAGCATACTTAATTTCGATGAAATTATAATAAGCGGCGGTGCATTGGGTGTGCAGCTGTTTATATCGCCAAAGGGTCTCATTGACTGCATAGGTGCAGAAACTCACGATATAATTTTTAACTGAAATTCTTGAAATCGGAAGAAATATAGTATATAATAAAGCTAAGGTGAAGAGTATAATCCGAACCCTAACATAAACATAGGAGGAAAATATAATGGAAAATTTATTTGCAACATTTGAAGAAATCTTCTGGGAGCTGTGGAATAAGCTTTACGAGTTCCTCTGTGAGCTTATGGGCGGTGAAGTCAATCCTGACTGGATGGCACCCCTTCCCGAGGACGAATAATCAAAAAAACAAAGGGCTGTCTTCCGGCAGCCTTTTGATTTATGCAGGAGTTAATTATGATTAAGGATTATCTTGAAATTGGAAAAATCACCTCAACCCACGGCATCAAGGGTGAAATGCGTGTTCAGCCATGGTGTGACAGCCCTGAATATATGAAAAAATTCAAAACCCTTTATCTTGATAAAAAGGGTGAAAAGCCTCTTAAGGTTTCATCAAGACCCAACGGAAATATGGTCATTATGAAGGCGCAGGGTATAGATACTGTAGAAGAAGCGGCAAGATACAGAGATAAAATCCTCTATATGAAAAGAAGCGATGCCAGACTCCCTGAAGGCACATGGTTTATTCAGGAGCTTATTGACTGCACCGTTATCGATGCCGACGATGAAAGCAGGGTATACGGGGTTATCAGTGATGTGTCTCAGACGGGTGCAAACGATGTCTGGCATATTAAGCAAGGGGATAAGGAATATCTTATTCCCGCTATTCCGAGCGTTGTTATCAGCACAGATGTGGTTGAGGGCATAATTAAAATACGCCCCCTGAAAGGAATTTTTGACGATGAGAATTGATATACTTACCCTTTTTCCCGAAATGTGTGAGGCGGTGCTTTCAGAGAGCATAATAGGCAGAAGCAGACAGGCAGGTCTTGTTGAGATAAACTGCCGTCAGATAAGAGACTATACTCTCGATAAGCACAAAAGAGTTGATGATACACCTTACGGCGGCGGTATGGGTATGATTATGCAGGTGCAGCCCATATATGACTGCTATATGAGCCTTTGCGATGAAGTGGGCAAGCACCCTCATCTCATCTATATGTCGCCTCAGGGCAAAACACTGACACAAAACCGTGTGCGTGAGCTGGCTCAGATGGATAATGTGGCAATTCTCTGCGGACACTATGAGGGTATTGACGAGAGAGTTATTGAAGAAATAGTTGACGAAGAAATTTCTATAGGCGACTATGTACTCACAGGCGGAGAGCTGCCTGCTCTTGTTTTGGCTGACAGCATTTCCCGCATGCTTCCCGGGGTACTGCCCAATGAGGAAGCCTTCAGCGATGAGAGTCATTACAGCTCACTTTTAGAGCATCCCCAATATACAAGGCCCTATGAGTGGCACGGACAGGCCGTTCCGGATATACTGTTATCGGGGCACCATGCAAATATAAATAAGTGGAAGCGTCAGCAAAGCCTTATGAGAACTTATCTTCGCAGACCCGATATGCTCGCAAAGGCAAAGCTTGACAAAAAGGATATTGAATATCTCAGAGAGCTCAAGGCACAGCTGAGGTCTGAACAGCGGCAGGGTACTGAGGAAGCAGACAGTTAATAGTCGCTTGTCGCACAAAAACGGGTTTACTTGTGCATAGTGACTTGAATGTGAAGATAATTATAGTAAAAATGCACAAATTTAAACTTGAATTTTTGTTGATGTTTAGGCTTGCAACCAAAAAGTTTTAAAGTGGGTTTTAACCATTGACGAAGCTCGGTTTTGCGGTTATAATATATTAGAAATTGATCGTAAATAATCAAATTTATATGTGTGGGAGATATTGATATGTTTGTTAAAGATGTAAAAGTTCAGAATCAGGTTGGCCTTCATGCTCGTCCTGCTACATTCTTTATCCAGAAGGCAAATGAATTCAAGTCCTCAATCTGGGTTGAGAAGGAAGAAAGAAGAGTTAACGCAAAGAGCTTACTCGGCGTTCTTTCACTTGGCATTATGGGCGGCACAGACATCCGCATCATCGCCGGCGGTCCCGACGAGGAGCAGGCTGTTGAAGAGCTTGTAAGACTTGTTGAGTCAGGCTTCACAGAATAAGAGAAAACCTAATTCTGCACACCCTTTGCGGTGTGCATTTTACTTTATAAAAAGCGAACCACTTAAAAAAGTGATTCGCTTTTTTCAGCTTTTAATTTGTTTTTGAAGATTTTGCATAACCTTGCCTAAGGGCTTATACAGCAGCATCATCAAAGCAAAGTTGCCCACGCAGTGAGTTATATCCCAGGGTATGCCCGAAATCCACCAGCCAACGGCATAAGTCAGTCCGCTTTTTAAATCAGCTGCCGTGAAAATATAGGGGATAGCACACAGCCCACCGAAGCACAGACCGAAAATGCCTGAAATAACCGCCCAGATAAGAGCACTGTCATTTTTCCTGAAAGCTCTCGTTATCAGCACAAGCAGCGGCCAAGCATAAAGATAGCTTATCCACCACAGGTTAAACCCGAAAACAATGCCCTCAAGCAAGGTGAAAACAGGAACAACATAATAGACCTTGCTGCCGAAATGCTTTGAAAAAAGCACAAGCCAGAAAGCCGTGAGGCTTATATTCGGCAGACCTATCATTGCAAATTTGCACACTTCAATAACTGCAACCATAAGCGCTACAAGAGCTACATTCAGGGCAGCATTTTTACTTCCGGCTTTCATCATTGGGCAGGGGTGTAGACAATCTGAAAGCTGTCACCGTCTTCAACAGGCTGCTGAGACACACCGTAGTTACAGTATTCACCGCCGACAAAAAAGCCCCAGTAGGCTTTGCCTGAATTAAGGTCGGCAGTAACACCGTTAACAGTGTTAACAGTGAAGCCGTAAGGGCCTTCCTCGCCCTCGAAGGTGAGACCTTCAGCGTCTTCCATAGCTCCGAGCAGATATTCTGCATCAGTGTCAACCTCATAGACGGTGGAGGTTTTATCCTCGGCAATAACTTCAATTGTTATGCTTTTTTCGCCCTCTACGGGTTTTTCTCTGAAGGCGATGAAGGTCACTGCCATAGCGGCAATGAGCACCACCAAAACAATCAGGCCTGCAATTTTCTTGCCTTTCACACTTTTCACATCCTTTCTTTAAATAGTCTTAAGTGCATAAAAAGATCGTGGCACTTGCGACTTAAAGAAGGATGTCGTTTGCTTAAACCGATTACTCGCGGTCCCACAAATTCATTCAAGGCAGGTCTTCTGACTCAGATATCAACACCTTATTTCCGTCTTCTCGGCCTTCACCAATGACTGCACCGAAGTGCGTGGAATAAGACTCCTTCATTACAGCGACGAGTTCGTGAGGGGCTTGCACCCTGCTTCCCTTTTCACCGGGCAGATATATGCCCGACACCTTAAATGCTTTTATTCACTTGTGAAGTATTATAGCACCTCAGATGAGTCTTTGTCAAATTATAAAGGCACTGAAACCGATTGATTTCAGTGCCTTGAAATTATTCTTCAGCTGGCTGCCTTGTCCATTCCAAATCGTTTGCATCAAATTTCATAATTACACCTTATTTTCTATAATCTCCACATTACCGGCAGCACCGCTTATATATTCACCGCTTTGATAGTAAGACTCGGAATTGATGTTAACCGTGGCTCCGGCAGGTACATATAAAACAGCCTTCACATCTTTCGGAGCAGTGAGGTCCACAACATAACCACCGTCAGTTTTTTCATAATTCAGGGTCAACAGGCCTTTAACTGAGGGAACGGTGCAGCTTAAGGTGTCGGACAATGCGTACTGAGGCTCGATTTTAACCTTTTCATAGCCTGCCTCAAGGGGAGCGATGCCTGCAAAATGCTTGCTCATAATAACAAGAGGTCCGCCACTCCATGCATGGTTCATTGTACCTTGCCATGAATTCCAGAATTCCCAAAGAGTTGAGTAATCCTCATACACCATATCCTTATATCTGTCTTTGATTCTGTCTCTCGCAGCTTCATATTCGCCCATTTTACAAAGAGCTTCAAGGACATAATATTCCATATAAGGGCTTGAGTTTTTAGTGGTTGTCAGCACATTTCTGATAGTGCCGTACTGTTCTTTTTCTGCAAGACCCGACAGAACAGCAAGAGCGTTGGCTCTGTCATCGCATTTTTTGACATCCTCACTTTTGAAGCCATCCTCAGTCCAGAGAGCCTTATAGCCCTTTGCTATAGCCTCTTTTCTTTCGGCAATAAATGAGATATCTTCATTTTTTCCTAAAAGCTGTGCCATTTCCTCAGCACAGGAAAGTGCATAGTAAACCCATGCGTTTTCTATAGCAGTCATATCTGCCTTTTTACCCCAATCAGGCCAATCCCATGAGCCGCTGCGGTGAACCACAAGGTTATTTTCTCCTATTTCCCAAAGCTTCAGGTAGTCGAGTGTGGGGCCGTAAACCTTTTCGATAAAAGCCTTGTCGCCGGTATATTCATAGTAAGTGAGGAAGCCTACAATTCCTGCAAGCTGCTGAACGGGAAGCTCAAAATAGTCGCCGCTTATGGGCACAACGGTCTGAAGCACCTTTGTGTCGTCAACATGAGAAAGCATTGCCTCAACGCCCTTTTGATACAGCAGATATGAGTTGCTATCCATTGAGTACATTGTCATAATCATTTCACTTGTTACATCGCCCCACCACTGAGCTCTTTCTCTGTCGGGACAATCCATAAAATTGTCACGCATGGTTACATAGAGAGTGCGCAGAGATTTTTGCCACAGGGAATTGAGAAATTCATCATCACATCTGAAGTTACCGCTGAAGGAGCTGTTATATCCCGTTTCGCGGTACATTAAAGAAACAACCGTAACTCCTTTAGGTACCTTATAAGTTATATGCTCGCCGTTGAACCAGCCTAAAGCTTCAAATTCCTGTTCGCCCTCTTTAGTTATGTAGGTAGACGAAACTGCACCTATTAAGGTGTTTTCCGTTGTTATGCGGATTTTTTTGCCGGCAGGAGCTATAACTTTAAGATAGGGGGTAAGCTGTGCATTATAGGGGATATCAACGGTAATTTTTTTGCCGAGAGGATTTTTAACGGTATAGTTTTCATAATCCTCTGAATTTTCATAATTTTTCAGACCGGAATCCTTCAGAAAGGGTATTCCTCTGGGATAAAGCTTGCCGTAAGCACCTTCACCGCCGGCGGCATATTCCACTGCGTTTTCCCAATTGGCAGCATCATAAGCCTTATCAGTCCAGTTGCCCATTTCTTCCCTTGCATCATAATAAATGCTGTATTCGGGAAGGCGGTAGTTAGGCGGATAAAGTGTGCTGTTGATATAAGCGCTGTTTCTCTTTACCTTCCATTCTTTGTCTGAAATTATAGAGATATCCTCGTTTATTGCTTCAAAGAGGAAGCCGCCCTGACCGCTGCTGCAATATGAATAGCTTGTATCACTGTCCCAGTACCACACAAGGGCACAAACAGAGTTTTCACCCTCTTTGAGATAAGGTGCAATATCTATGCTGTCATAATAGCAACCGTTTTCATGGGGACCTCGTTTTACGCCGCCTTCAAAAACAACGGTTTCTCCGTTGATATAAAGCCAATATTTTGAGTCAGCCGAGATGTGAGCAATAAGCTTTTCGGGAGCCTTATCAAGACTGACCTTTTTATTAAAGCACATCCACACATTGTTTTCGGTGAGGTTTTCCTTATCCCAAATCCACTGAGCTTTCCAATCTGATTTTTCCTCGGTGGAAATCACGCTGTATTCGGGAACGGTATCGGGAATTTTGTAATCATTTGCAAAGGGTATCATCACTGCATCTCCCCAGGAAAAAATTGAAGAAAGAAAAGCTGCAGCTATTGCAAGGTAAGATAAAATTGTCTGTAAAATATTCATATAAGCCTCCCTGATTTTATTCGCAGTGCTCAAGCTGATTGTATCTGAAAGAATTCTTTCAGTTATATGCACTGAGCCTATTTTATCATAACAGATAGGGAAATTCAACTCGTCTGCATATATTAGTTTTTTGCGTGCTTCTCAGAAAGTGAAAACCGACGAACTTCCTGAGAAAATTCGTCGGTTTGGTGCGGGTGTTCATAAGGGGTTGTTACAATTATGGAACTATTCAACAATTGTATAATTGTAGTTTTGATCACCAATTTTAAATTTAATTATGACTTTTTCTGTGTTTGTTTCTAATTGATTTGGAACCTCTATGCAAAATCTAATGTAACGAGTTTTATTTGAGTTCAAAGGCTCAAATGTTGTGTGTGTTTGATAATCCCATTCGCAGGTTTGAATATCACTTGTAACACCACATCCCGATGCATAACCTTTTCCTCTGTTAAATGCTTCACCTTGTACAAATTCAAACAGATAACCGTTATCATAATCGACAGTAAAATCATAGTCAAATGTTTCGTTAGATTTAGAAGTTCCTACATAGTTTATGGTTCCCGAAAAATACATCATAATTTTATCTTCGGATGCTTCATAGGGCGTTTTTCCCGAAATTTTTCCTTCAGGAGTCATAAAATCTTTATCAGGCCAATTTGCTAATTTTTTTGCAAAGCCTTCAAAAACAGGAGTGAACTCAAACATTCCATCATTGGTTATAATCGTATCGCCAAAATGATATATTGTAACATCTGACTCTGAAGAATGATTGTTTTCGGAAGATTTGTCTCCGCAAGCTGAAAAAGAAAAGCAGAAAACAGTAATCAACACCAAAGCAATTATTATTTTTATATTTTTCATCAAATTCATCCTTTCGTTTTAATTTTGCGGATGGTTTATGAACACCGCACCGGTAAAATTCCATGCACACTTAATTTATCTCCGCAAAATAAAAAAGTGCGCCAACCGAAGCCGACGCACATAAAACGCAAACTCCGATTGTCGCCAAACAAACTTAAACAGAATGGGGATAATAATCCAAGCCATAACATTTAATGGAATCTGCGTTTTTAACAAATTCAATATGTTATGACTAAGTAAAGGTATAATTATCCCCGTAAAAAAGATAAAATATCCCCGTGAATTCTGTTATTCAGTTCGTTTGGCACAATTAGTATATCACAATAGCTCGATAGATTTCAATACTTAAATAAAAAAATCCCACCTGACATCTTTATAGTTTAAAACCTAAAGTGTCATAGTGGGTTATATGATTTAATCCAAAAATATAAAAAATTGAGTATTCACAAGCCTCAATTGCCTTATGAATACTCAATACGGTCGAGCGAGACCTTGAACCCATGGCTACCAAGAAAAATATAGTCGTCTCACTCGCTTGGGGCGCTTCGTGATACTCCTTATTTTTCTTTTTCTCCGCCTTCCTTCATCCGCCACCGGCGGCGGTCGGCTCCAAAACCTGGTCCCTCACATTGGTTCGGAACCAATTCGGCCAAATAAAAAAGCACTCACTTTGCGGTGAATGCTTTTCGGAAAATGGTCGGAGTGACGGGACTTGAACCCATGGCCTCTTGGTCCCGAACCAAGCGCGATACCAAACTTCGCCACACCCCGAAGTGACTTTTAGTATTATACACGAAGCAAATATAAAAATCAACTGTTTTTGAAAAATAATTCCATTATTCTTCGGTCATGGCAGGGTAGAGATAATATCTCAGTGCATAGGCGCTCATCTGAATTGCAAGAGTTATCACCACTGCAATGTTATAGCCTATAAGGCTGTCAACGGGTCTTAGCAAAAGGGCGGTGCTGGAGATTATTTCGGCTATGCCGATATATAAAAAGCCTTCGCTGCTGACTTTTTCTCGCTTTAATCGGCGTGACTCTGCAAGCTTAAAAATGCCTATGGCAATTTCCCACACACCAAAATAAAAGGGGAGGGCGTCTACCTGCTTAAAGCCGCTTAATATGAGCACCACAGACAGCACTGCTGTTGCCGCACCGTCTGCTGAAAGCCACATTCTTCCTTTAAGGGTACTTTTTTTAACTGCGGCGATTATCATAGTCACTGCGCCTACGGCGAGCAAGGGTATACCGATAGTGTGTGCAGAGGTGCTTAACAGCTTGCCGGCATCTGACAGCGTAATAAAAATGCAGACGGTCAGTACGATTATGCACAGCAGAAAGCTGAGCTGTACCCACGATATTTTTTTGCCGCCGTTGCTGAAATGATTGTCCATATCTGCACTCCTTGTCTTTTTCAGTTGCAATTATTATACCCTGTAATAATATTTTTATATTATGTTTGACAGTGCTATTTAAAAGTGGTAAAATATATAAAAAACAAAGGAATGAAATATTATGCAGTGGTTTTTAAAATACGGACCCGTGAAAGCAGTGCTTTCTCTTGTGGCAATACTTCTTGTTCTGTTGCCTTCAGCCGCATCGGCAGGGTTCGGTACAATAGATGCCAATAAGGCATATCAGGCTGAGCATATGCGTTATCTCAGGGAGGAATATTATAGCGAAAGCTATGTGCCCTGCGATGAAAGCAAAATAGCCGCCTTCAATATTCCCGATGCAATTGCTCGTGGGGTGAAGTATAATGAGGTTGCTTTTCTCGGTACCCATAACAGCTATAAGATAGGGTCTACCGATGAATATAAAAAGCTTTATGAAGCCTTTGATGTGCTTACCTTCGGCTTTATCAGCAGCGAAACCGCACTCTTTGCGGCAGATACGCTCACACAGCAGCTTCAGCTCGGCATAAGAAATCTTGAAATTGATATTGAAACCGTTGTGGGGGACGGCAGTATAGACTTTGCCGTTTCGCATATCCCTTATCTTGATAATGTTTCAAGCTGCTATGACCTTGAGCTTGCACTTGAGGAGGTTAAGCTCTGGTCAGACAATAACCCGGGCCACCTGCCTGTTTCTGTTATCATTGAGCCTAAAAGGGCAGTGGTACCCATAGACGGTATGAGAGGCTTTAATGTTGATTATGCCAATGAGCTTGATAAGCTTGTCAGCTCTGTTTTCGGTGAAACATTGCTTACACCTGCTGATATGATGGGGGAATACAGCTCCTTTAAAGAAATGCGTGAAGCAGACGGCTGGCTTCCTCTCGGTGACACAATGGGCAAGGTCCTTGTGCTTTTGCATGATTGCAGTGCAACAACTAAATTCATAAAGCAGGATGAAACAATAAAATCAAGAGCCATGTTCCCTGTGCTGCGCTATAACGACAGAAATGAGAGCTACACCTCGTTTATTCTTGATAACGAACCCGATGCAGCTCTTAAGCACCAGGAGGAAAACATCGATAAGTGTAACCTTATTGTCAGAACCCGTGCCGACAGCTTCCCCGATTTCAGTGAGGAAAGATATGCAATGATAAATCAGTGCTCCTCTCAGATCATATCGTCAGATTATGTTGTAAAAGCCGGGGAGACACCGTATCACACCTTTTCCTTCGACGGGTACACGGTAAAATTGATAAATAAATAAAAAGGAGTAATATATATGAGAATTGCAGTAACTTATGAAAACGAAAATGTTTTTGAGCACTTCGGCCATGCAAAGCAGATAAAAATTTATGACTGCGACAAGGCTTGTGTAACAGGCAGCAAGGTTATGGCTACAATGTGCAGCGGTCATGCCTCAATGGCCGGCCTTTTAAAGGTGATAGGCACTGATGTGCTTATATGCGGCTGCATCGGTGACGGTGCAAAAGCAGCTCTTGCCGAAAAGGGTATTGAAATTTATGCAGGTGTTACGGGCAGTGCAGACAAAGCTGTTGAAGCCTTCCTTAAGGGTGAACTCAAATTCAACCCCGACACAAAATGCGAACACCATTGAGAAAATTCCGAATTCACACAAGGTTTGTTACAAAAATTTCAATGCCGATAAATAATAAGATTGCACCGCCTAAAATGCCTGCCTTGCCTGAAAGCTTTGTGCCGAATTTTTTGCCAACGGCAAGGCCTGCAGTGCATATGGCAAAGGTTACAACAGCTATTACAAGACAGCTTATAAAGGCGTGAATTGCGTTATATTCCGCAATGGTGAAGCCGACGGAAAGAGCATCTATTGATGTGGCAACACCCTGAAGCATAAGTGCACCGAAGGCCACACGGCTGTGAGAGCAATCTTCACTTTGACAGTCCTTGCTTCTTATGCCCTCAATAAGCATTTTGCCGCCGATGAAGCAAAGCAGTATAAGAGCAATCCAAGGGATGAACTTCTCAAAAGCAGAGAAGAATTTCGCAAGATTATGTACACAGAACCAGCCTGCCATAGGCATCATAAACTGAAAGAAGGCAAAAACACCTGCCATTGAAAGCAGTCTGCCTTTTTTCATTTTCGGTTCGTTAAGGCCGTTGGCAAGAGACACCGAAAAAGCATCCATTGCAAGACCTGCACCAAGCAGTGCACTGTTAAAAAAGAACATAAAATCCCAAGTCATTTCGGTTCCTCACTTTGTATATTTTATGATACATAGTTTTAAATGATGTATCTCGTTGACGGTGTGATGTTTGCCACTGCGCCGTCAGGCGTAACATCACTAACGCAGTGCGCATCACGCTGAAAGCACATCACTTGCCCGCAAGGGCAAACATCGTTCCAAAAACAAAAGCACTTCCCAAGAAGTGCTTTTGTTTTTGGTGCCGGTGGCGGGGGTCGAACCCGCACGGTATCGCTACCAACGGATTTTGAGTCCGCCTCGTCTGCCAATTCCAACACACCGGCGTTTCGTTGCGATTAATTATATAACAAGGAGCTTTCATTGTCAAGCATTAAGAGGAATTTTTATCGTCACCCTGAACGGATAAAATTTTTCTGCTTTACCTCTTGATTTTTCATTTTCCTTGTGCTATACTACCACCGATAAAAACGAGATTGGTGGTGAAGAATATGTGTATGACTGTCCTTACAGCAATGCAGTGTTCTTTTGTTTCACCTTTTCAGATTTGTTTTTGTGATATTGGCTTTGCTTGTGAGCAACTTTTTTGAGTTGCTCACTATTTTTTTGCTTAAAGTTTATTGATTTATATTCACTTATATTGTATAATTATTTAAATAAGCTGGAAGATTATGCTTAAGTAAATTTAGTTGCGGAGTTTCATCCGTAAAAGGAGATAGATAACAATGAAACACTTACTCAAATTACTGGACTGGTCAAAGGAAGAAATTCTGGAGACACTGGACCTTGCCGATGAGCTTAAGGCTCAGAAAAAAGCAGGAATTGAGCATCACATCTTAAAGGGCAAGACTCTCGGTATGATTTTTGAAAAAAGCTCAACAAGAACAAGAGTTTCCTTTGAGGTTGGTATGTATGACCTTGGCGGTCAGGCAATGTTCCTTTCATCAAGAGATTTACAGATAGGCAGAGGTGAGCCTGTACAGGACACAGCAAGAGTTCTTTCACGCTTCCTTGACGGCATTATGATAAGAACCTTTGAACAGGAAGAGGTTGAAGCACTTGCAAAGCACGGCTCAATTCCCATAATCAACGGTCTTACAGACTATTGCCACCCCTGTCAGGTGCTCGCTGACCTTCAGACAATTCGTGAATATATAGGCTCACTTGAGGGCAAGAAGCTCTGCTACATAGGCGACGGCAACAATATGGCAAACAGCCTTATCGTGGGCGGCATCAAAACAGGCATGAGCGTTGCAATTGCCTGCCCGAAGGAGTATCAGCCCGATGCTGAAATTATGGCATGGGCAAAGGAAAACGGTGACTTTATCTGCACTGATAATATCCTTGAGGCTGCTGCTGGCTCTGATGTGCTTTACACTGATGTATGGGCATCAATGGGTCAGGAAGGCGAAGCTGAGGAAAGAAAGAAGATTTTCAAGGACTATCAGATTAATGACAGTGTAGTTGCAGTGTCGAATGAAGATGTTATGGTGCTTCACTGCCTTCCCGCTCACAGAGGTGAGGAAATCACGGATAAGGTGCTTGAGGAGCATGCAAACCAGATTTTTGATGAGGCTGAAAACAGACTCCACGCTCAGAAGGCAGTGCTTGTCAAGTGTATGAAAGACTGATTACAGATTAAAATATAACGGAAAGGATTTCACACCCTGTGTGAAAAAAGAGGTGTTACGAATGAAAAAACGTTATCTGGTACTTGAGGACGGCACCGTTTTTGAAGGCTACGGCTTCGGTGCTGACAAAGAGAGTATAGGCGAGCTTATTTTCAACACAAATATGGTGGGTTATATCGAAACTCTCACAGACCCCACATATTACGGTCAGATAGTGCTGCAGACCTTCCCTATGATAGGCAATTACGGCATTATCGAAAGTGACTTTATAGGCGAGAGCAAGCTCAGCGGTTATGTTGTCAGAGAGTGGTGCGAAAAGCCTTCAAACTTCCGCTGCGAATATGACATAGATAAGTTCCTTAAGGATAAGGACATACCCGGCATCTTCGGTGTTGACACAAGAGAGCTGACAAATATCCTCAGAAGCAAGGGCACAATGAATGCAGTTATCTGTGACAGCGTTCCTGCAAATCTTGATGAGGTCAGAAATTACAAAATAGTTGATGCCGTCAAGAACACAGGCAGCACAGAGGTTAGTGTATATCTGCCAAAGACAGAGATTAAGAAGCATATCGCCTTAGTTGACTTAGGTTCAAGCAAAAACCTTGAAATAACACTTATGGATATGGGCTGTAAGGTCAGTGTAATGCCCTACAGCTTCAAGGCTGAGGATATACTTGCACTTGGTGCTGACGGTGTCATTTTCACAGAGGGCCCCGGCGACCCGAAGGAATGTATGGATGTTGCCGCTGAAATTGCAAAGCTTTTCGGCAAGCTGCCTCTTTTCGGCATAGGACTCGGCCATCAGCTTATGGCTCTCTCTCAGGGTGCCGACACAGAAAAGCTTCCCTACGGACATCACGGCTCAAATCAGCCTGCAAAGGTTGTGGGTACCTTGAGAACCCTTGTAACAGCACAGAACCACAACTATGTTGTTGTGAAAGACAGCATTAAGAAGGGCGAGGTCAGCTACTTCAATATCAATGACGGTACTGTTGAGGGTATCGCTTATAAGGATGATAAGGCATATTCGGTTCAGTTTGAGCCTACAGATGCAATCATTGCAGAATTTATGAAAGTAATGGAGGAGTAAACAATGCCGCTGAATAAGGATATAAAAAAAGTACTTGTTATCGGTTCAGGCCCTATCGTTATCGGTCAGGCTGCCGAGTTTGACTATGCAGGCGCACAGGCTTGCCGTGTTCTTAGGCAGGCAGGCGTGAATGTTGTTCTTGTTAACTCCAACCCTGCTACAATTATGACAGATAAGGCTCTTGCAGACGAAATTTATCTTGAGCCTCTTACAACAGAAACAGTTAAAAGAATTATCAAGCTTGAAAAGCCCGACTCACTGCTTGCAGGTCTCGGCGGTCAGATTGGTCTGACCCTTTCAATGCAGCTGTGGAAGGAAGGCTTCCTTCAGGAAAACGGTGTTCAGCTTATCGGCACCGATGTAGAAGCTATTGACAAGGCTGAAGACAGACAGCTTTTCAGAGACACAATGGAAAGCATCAATCAGCCCTGCATTCCCTCAGAGATTTCATATGATATTGAAACCTCACTTGATATAGCAAAGCGTATCGGCTATCCCGTTATTGTTCGTCCTGCTTTCACCCTCGGCGGTGCAGGCGGCGGTGTTGCCTACACTGAGGAGGAGCTTCGCATTATTGCAAAAACCGGTCTTGATGCTTCACCTATTACACAGATTCTTGTTGAAAAATATATCAAGGGCTGGAAGGAAATCGAGTTTGAAACAATGCGTGACTCAGCAGGTAACGCAATTGCAATCTGCTCAATGGAAAACTTCGACCCCGTGGGTGTTCACACAGGCGACAGTATAGTTGTTGCTCCCGCACTTTCCCTTTCAAGCAAGGAATACAATATGCTCAAGCAGGCTGCTCTTGACATCGTCGGCGCACTTAAAATTGTCGGCGGCTGTAACTGCCAGTTTGCTCTTAACCCCGATTCATTTGAATATGCGGTTATCGAGGTTAATCCCCGAGTTTCCCGTTCCTCGGCTCTCGCATCAAAGGCGTCGGGCTATCCTATTGCAAAAATGACAACAAAGCTTGCTCTGGGCTATAATCTTGACGAAATTCAGAACGATATCACAGGCGAAACAAGTGCTTGCTTTGAGCCTTCAATTGACTATGTTGTATGCAAGTTCCCCAAGTGGCCCTTCGATAAATTCATCGGCTCTTCCCGTAAGCTCGGCACACAGATGAAGGCTACGGGTGAGGTTATGTCCATCGGTCAGAGCTTTGAAGAAGCAATTATGAAGGCTGTACGCGGTGCAGAGATTTCTCTTGATACACTCAATGCCGCCCCCATAAATGACAAGCCCTTACTTGAAAGACTCGAGGAGCAGGATGACAGAAGAATTTTCACCATCTTTGAGGCTATCAAGGCAGGCGTTTCAACAGACACAATCAACGAAATAACAAGAGTTGATAAGTGGTTCATTGAAAAGCTACGCAACCTTGCCGATTTTGAAACAGAAATTGAAGGCAAGGAAATCGACGAGGAAACTTACCTCAGAGCCAAGAAATTCGGCTATACAGATAAGACCCTTCGCAAGTTCTGCTCATTCCCCGAGTCATTCCACAAGCAGGCAAGCTATAAGATGGTTGACACCTGTGCGGCAGAGTACCCGGCAACAACACCTTACTTCTATTCATCCTATGATAAGGCCTGTGAATCAAGACGCTTCAAGCGTTCAGGCAAGGATGTTGTTATGGTTCTCGGCTCAGGTCCCATCCGTATCGGCCAGGGTATTGAATTTGACTATTCAAGTGTTCACTGCGTATGGACTCTTAAGGAGCTTGGCTATGATGTTGTTATAGTAAACAACAACCCCGAAACCGTTTCAACAGACTATGACACAGCAGACAGACTTTATTTCGAGCCCCTTTGCGACGAAGATGTTATGAACATCATTGAGGTTGAAAAGCCCATCGGTGTTGTTGTTGCCTTCGGCGGTCAGACTGCTATCAAGTTGACAAAGTTCCTTGACGATAACGGTATTCAGATTCTCGGCACCTCTCAGGAGGGTATTGACACTGCAGAGGACAGAGAAAAGTTTGATGCTCTTCTTGAAAAATACGGCTTTATGAGACCTCAGGGCTGTGGCGTTATGACTCTTGAGGAAGCTTTAGAGGCTGCCAACAGACTCACATATCCCGTGCTTCTTCGTCCCTCATACGTTATCGGCGGTCAGAATATGACTATTGTGCACAATGATGTTGAGGTTGAAAGATATATGAAGAAGATTCTTTCAACAGGCATTGAAAACCCCGTGCTCGTTGATAAATATATGAGCGGTACTGAAATTGAGGTTGATGTAATTTCCGACGGTAAGGATGTTCTTATCCCCGGTATTATGCAGCATATCGAGCGTGCAGGCGTTCACTCAGGCGACTCAATTGCAGTTTATCCGCCCTTCTCACTGACAGACAAAATGACACAGACAGTTGTTGACTGCTCAGAGAAGCTGGCTTTAGCTCTCGGTACCAAGGGTCTTGTAAATATCCAGTATCTTATTTATGAAAATCAGCTCTATGTTATTGAGGTTAACCCCAGAGCTTCAAGAACAATTCCCTATATCAGTAAGGTAACAAATGTGCCTATGGTTGACCTTGCAACCAAGGTTATGGTCGGCACACCTCTTAAGGATTTAGGCTACGGCACAGGTCTTTATGAGGCACCGCCTTACTTTGCAGTCAAGGCTCCCGTATTCTCATTTGAAAAGCTCAACGATGTCAACTCCTATCTCGGACCGGAAATGAAGTCCACAGGTGAGGTTTTAGGTATCGGCAAGACTCTCAACGAAGCACTCTTCAAGGGTCTTACATCCTCAGGCATCAAGGCTACAGCCAATGGCGATAAAAAGGAAATGGGTGTGCTTCTGAGTGTTGATGAGCATGACCTTGACGAAATTGTTTCAATTGCAAAGAAACTGCAGGATTTAGGCATTAATATCTATGCCGCAAAGGACACTGCAAGAGCAATTGTAAATCTCGGCATCAATGTAACCTATGTCAAGGGTATTAAAGAGAGCGACTACTGCTTCAAGCTTCTTGAAAGCGGCAAGATAAACTTCATTGTTTATACAGGTGCACTCTTTGATGCCACAATGGATAACTATATTGCCCTTCACAGAAAGGCTCTTCAGCTGGGCATTGCCTGCTTCACATCACTTGACACTGCAAATGCTATGCTTGATATTATGGCAAGTAATTACAGCCAGCTCAACACAGAGCTTATCGATATCAACGCTATGCGTAAGACGAGAAATACTCTCAAATTCGCTAAGATGCAGGGTACCTGCAACGACTATATCTTCATTGATAACAGAGACGGCAGCATCACCTGCCCCGAATCACTGTGTATCAACTTCTGCAATCGTCACAGCGGTATCGGCGGCTACGGTATTGTGCTTATTGAAAATTCAGAGGTTGCCGATGCAAGAATGAGAATTTTCAACCGTGACGGCTCCGAAGGCAAGATGGCAGGTAACGCTATACGCTGTGTAGGTAAGTACCTCTATGATAAGGGTATTGTTGATAAGGAAGAGATCACTGTTGAAACAGGTGCAGGCATTAAGGAGCTCAAGCTCTATGTTTCAAATAAGAGAGTAACGGCAGTTCAGGTTTATATGGGCAAGCCTACCTTTGATGCAAAGGCTCTTCCCTGCACACTTGATGAGGGCGAAATCATCGACTATCCCATCACAATCGGTGCAGACAGCTATAACATCACTTGCCTTGGTGTAGGTAACCCCCACTGTGTAGTATTCAAGAGAGACATTGATTCACTTGACCTTAATGAGATTGGTCCCTTCTTTGAATATGCCGACATCTTCCCTGAAAGAGTCAACACTGAGTTTGTAAGAGTGGTCAACAGCCACACTCTCAAAATGAGAGCTTATGAAAGAGGTAACGGCGAAACCTTCGCTTGCGGTACCGGTGCATGTGCGGCAGTTGTTGCTGCGGTTGTAAACGGCTTCTGCAAGAAGGGCGAGGAAGTCACTGTCAAGCTCAAGGGCGGCGACCTTGCAGTAACCTATAACGATGACGGCATTTACCTTACAGGTAACGCTGTGCTCGTTTATGAGGGTGAAGCGGAGTATTAATGAAGCGAAGCTTCTTTTCATGCATTTATGCATTTCATGGTGTAAACCATTTCATGACCGTCAGGTTATTTCATTGAACTATAAGCCCTGCAAGGAATTTTCTTTGCAGGGTGATTTTATATAGCATTAAATTACAGTCAATAATCACCCATATATAAATTCTTACAAAATTATTATTTTTACAAAAAATCCCTGTTTAAGGTTGATTTAGCTTTGCTAATCTATTATAATAAGCAAGAATGGGAGTTTATGTCCGATTTAATATACATTTCTTTTGGAGGATATCTTTTATGGCAAAAAATTCAAAGGACATCAGGCCGCAGAGTGCGCCTCAGGGCGGCAAGGCCAAAAATAAAAAGAAAAAAAAGAAACACACCAAGCTCTTTGTTGTGTTTACCTTCCTTTTCTGCATTTTTGTTGCAGCTATGCTGACATTTATAATAGTGGGCAGCAATGTGCTCACTTACGCAACAGATTTTATTGACGGCGGCATAGTGCTTAACCTTGACGATTATAAGGATAACCAGAATCAGACCTCTATTATGTATGCCTATGACAGCAACGATAATGTTATAGAGCTTGCCCGTCTGCACGGTGAAGAAAACCGTATATGGGTTGACTATGACGAAATGCCTAAGGAGCTTCTGTGGGCGTTTGTTTGCCTTGAGGATAAGCGTTTCTATGAGCACAGCGGTGTTGACTGGATAAGAACTATAGGTGTTCTCGTAAAGCCTGAGTATAAAGGTCAGGGCGGCTCGACCATAACTCAGCAGCTTATCAAAAACTTAACCGACGATAATGAAGCAACCTTTAACCGTAAATTCGGTGAAATTCTCCGTGCTCTTAACCTTGAAAAAAACTACTCTAAAAAGGAAATTCTCGAAGCATATCTTAACACTGTTTCACTCGGTGCAGGCTGCTACGGTGTTAAAACTGCAGCTGAAACCTATTTCGGCAAGGAGGTTTCAGAGCTTACTCTGCTTGAATGTGCAACCCTTGCAGGCATCACTCAGGCTCCCTACAGTCAGAATCCTTATGCTGACTATGAGGAGTGCATGGACAGAAAAAACACCTGTTTATGGTATATGTATGACGAAGGCAAAATAAGTGAAAAGCAGTATAAAAAGTACAAAAACAAAAACACTAAAGTCCTTGAAAAGGGCAGCGGTACATCAAGCAATAACACCTCAAACAAGGATGACAGCGAAATCCTTTCATGGTATGAGGAATATGTAATCGATCAGGTTATAAAAGATCTGCAGACGGAATATGAATATGACTATAACGAGGCATGGCGCAAGGTTTATTACGGCGGTCTCAAGATTTATGCCGCAGTTGACCTGAGAGCTCAGGAAATAGTTGAAGACAGCTATGAAAACAGAAAGGGCTTCCCTTATTCACATAAGGATAAAAACGGCAACCTGCCTGATTCATCAATTGTTATTATGAACTATGAGGGCAGAATAGTGGCTCTCGCCGGCGGTACCGGTGCAAAAACAGCCAACAGAGGCTACAACAGAGCTACCGATGTCAGAGCAAAGCGTCAGCCCGGTTCATCAATCAAGCCCCTATCAGTTTATGCTCCCGGTGTTGATTTAGGTGTAATCACGGCTTCATCCGTAATTCTTGAAAAGGCTATAACCCTTCCCAACGGTGACGAGTGGCCCAGAAACTTCAACGGTGACCACGGCTCAGGCGAATATATAACTGTTGAGGAAGCTCTTGTGCGTTCACTCAATACCGTTCCTGCAAGAATACTTGAGGAAAGCCTCGGTATCAAGCCGGCATTCAGATATTGCAACGAAAACTTCCATCTTAATCTTTCGGCATATGATGCTGACCGAAGCCCCCTTGCTGTTGGCGGTACCAACACAGGTGTAACCACTCTTGAAATGGCAGCAGCCTTTGCAACCTTCGGTAACGGCGGCAGATACTTTGAGCCCTACAGCTACTATAAGGTTACAGACAGAAAGGGTAATGTGCTTCTTGACAGAACAACAGAGCAGCCCGAGCAGGCTATTAAAGATTCAACTGCACAGAGCCTTTTAGGTATGATGACAAAGGCAGTTACCCAGTCAAACGGTACAGGCTACGGCTCAAAGATAAGCGGTTTCCAGACCTTTGCAAAAACAGGTACAACCTCAGATAACTGCGATAAGTGGTACTGCGGCGGCACACCCTATTATGTGGCAGCTGTCTGGTACGGCTTCAATGAGCGTGCCGACCTTCGCACAGGCACATCAAACCCCTCTAAGAATATATTCAGACATATTTTCTCACAGATTCATCAGGGTCTTCCCTCAAAGAGCTTCACCGACACGGAAAATGCCGTTGATGCAATAGTTGCCATGGGCCAGGAGGGATAAGCCATGGTTATCCTTTCAGTTGATTACGGCGATAAAAGAACGGGCATAGCCGTCTGTGACCGCCTTGAAATGCTGGCTTCCCCCGTAACGGTAATATGGGGCGACTATGCACCCAAGGTTATGGCTGAGATTGAAAAGCTCACGGCAGAGTACAAGGTGCAGCAGATAGTTGTGGGTCTGCCCAAGAATATGGACGGCAGTGAAGGGGAGCGTGCCGAAAAGTGCAGAGCCTTTGCAAAAGAGCTCGGCGAAAAAACGGGCATTGAAACAGTGATGGTTGATGAGAGACTCACCACCGTTTCAGCTCACAAGGCTCTCAATGTCACTAACGTACGCGGACAAAAACGCAAGGATGTTGTTGATGCTGTTTCCGCCGTTATGATTTTGGAAAGCTATCTTAATAAGAGAAAAGCATCCCGATAGGGGTGCTTTTTTGATGAAAATTATTGATTTTTTCTTTGCAAACTGATATAATATTTGACAATGCTTAAAATGGTATTAAAATACTCTATTACGGAGGGAAAAATATATGAAACGCACAGAAATCAAGAAGCTCTATGACAATGCAGCAGCCTACACTGAGGGCACCGTCAAGGTCTGCGGCTGGATAAGAACTAACCGTGACTCAAAGGTTCTCGGCTTTATGGAAATTAATGACGGCAGCTGCTTCAAGGGTGTTCAGGTTGTTTTTGAAAAAGATAAGATTGATAATTTTGCCGAGGTTGCAAAATATAATGTAGGTGCGGCAGTTATTGTTGAGGGTCAGCTTATTCTCACTCCCGAAGCAAAGCAGCCCTTTGAAATCAACGCTGTAAAGGTAGAGCTTGAAGGTGCTTCAGCTCCCGAATATCCTTTGCAGAAAAAGAGACACACACTGGAATATCTTCGCACAATAGCACATCTTCGTCCCCGCACAAACATCTATTCTGCGGCTTTCCGTGTGCGCTCCGTTGCGGCTCTTGCAATCCACCGCTTCTTTGAGGAGCAGGGCTTCATTTATGCACACACACCTCTTATTTCCTGCAGTGACTGTGAGGGTGCAGGTGAAATGTTCAGAGTGACCACTCTTGATATGGAAAATCCGCC
>JAFQLV010000026.1 GCA_017396515.1 Clostridia bacterium
AACACAACGTATTGTAATTCATTACCGCTTTGTGGGATATATTGAAATTCCGTCAAATGCAGATAATTACAAAGCAGATACCCGTCAGGGCGTAGCAGTTGAATATCTCACTGCATAACAAAAAAAGAGCAGGTTTTATCCTGCTCGATACATACTAAAGAAGCTATGAAATTAAACAAAAAAATCGAGTGTTCACACGAAATCCGTTATGAACACTCGAAATGGTTGCGGAGACAGGATTTGAACCTGCAACCTCCGGGTTATGAGCCCGACGAGCTACCGGGTTGCTCCACTCCGCGATATATCACTTTCTCAAGTGCTTAGTCATTATATACTATTCAGTTGAGAAAGTCAATACCTTTTTATAAAAAACTTAAGGAAAATTATTCTTCATCAGAAGCCTTTGTTGTTGTGGGCTTTTTAGTTGTTGTCTCTTTCTTTGTTGTTGTTTCCTCTTCTGTGGTGGTTTCTTCTACCTCATCCCACACTGAAAGAACAATTTCCGTGCCTTCGTCAAATTCAAGACCTGCAACCTTGCTCATAAGATAAACCTCGTCGGGAGTTTCATCTCCTGTGTTTTTGCTGAGCTCTAATTTAACAACAAAGCCTGCATGCTCTAATTTTTCCTTAGCGGCCTGATAGGGCATACCGATTACATCAGGCAGCTCAATCTGAGCTATGCCCTCACTGATTACAAGAGTTATTTCACTTCCGCTGAGAACGCTTTCACCTGCTGTAAGGCTCTGAGAAATAACAGTGTTTTTTTCATGGGTCTTGCTGGGCTGCATTTTATATTTGATTACAAAATTGCGGTTGAATATCTCATTGCTCTTAATTCTGTCATAGGTATGCACCGTAAAATCGGGAACACTGACATATGAACGGTCAAGATTTGATGTGGGTTCTGTGGTGGTTGTGTCATTTTCATTATAGACATCCTGAGAGTCATCCTTATTCATAGGCAGGAAGGACACACCGCCGAAAACTGATTCCATAAAGGGAATTTCAATGCTTTTATAGAGAACCGTTGTATAAAGAAGTGTGAAAATCAGGCTGAAGGCGAGAATTGCACCCACAAAGGTTTTAGCCATCAGGGGAATAAGATTGTTGATGCCTGATTTGCTTTCTTGTTTGTGAGCAGGAGTATCTGCAGTTTGCTTTACTCTGCGTGGGGCCGGCTTTTCAGCAGGCTGTGTGGAGGTCTGCACAGCCTTGGGTTTTTGCTCGCTGTAAAGAAGCTTTGCCAGCTCGTCGGTGGAGGTGAGTCTGTTATGCGGGTGCACTGCCATACCCTTGACTATAGCCGTTATTTCGCTCTTTGTCATCTTTTCGGCAATAAGGGAGGGGAGCACCATTTCATCCTTAACTGCTCTCTTGGTTGCGTCGGCAGGTACCACCCCGGTTATGGTGTAATAGATAAGTGCTGTCATAGAATAGACATCACTGTGCTGCTGAAGATTTGGCATATCTCCGTAAAGCTCAAAGGGTGTGAAGCCTGAAACAGGTCTTGTTCTCATTTCAGCGGCAGCCGAGTAGCACTGCTTAATTGAAAAGCGTGTCAGGTGCAGCTTGCCGTCTGAGCCTACACATACACTTTTAGGTGAAATGCTGCCGTGAACTATGCCGGCACGGTGGAGCTTGCCGAGAGCTGAAATAACAGGCTTTAAGGAAGTGAGCGCCTTTTTGGGTGACAGGGCAGGCTTTTCCTTAAAATATGACTCAAGTGTAATGCAGTCCTTATATTCGCACACTGCATAAGCAGTGCCGTTATAGACAAGCACATCTGTTACTGTGGGCAGACAGACAATTCTGCTGAACTCCTTAAGCTCATTCCAAAGGTCAAGAAAGCTCTGGAGGGTTATGCGGAACATTTCCTCATAACCGATTTTAATTGCAATCTGAGGCGATGCGGGAGGGCGGGAAACTATCTTTTCGGGATAGAACTCCGTTATGCTGACCACATTTTCATTTTGCATATCCAGGCCGATGTAGGTTATGGAATCTGATGAAAAGGATTCGACCTTGCCCACGAGATATCTGTCGGCTATCACGCTGCGTTTGTGAAGGAAGGGGTCACGCTGAATTGAAAGCTCATTATATGAGCAGTGCGGGCAGATGCTTTCTCCTGCAGGCATTTCTTTCATGCATCCCATACAGTAATTTTTACTTTCAGTCATTGGATAAAGCCTCCTGACTTTTTTCATTCTTTCATTTTATTTTATCTGAAATTTCAATAAAAGTCAAGACAGGTATCGCTTCGCTGTATTATGCTGCAAAGCCGTGATATTTGCTGTCCTTTGAGTCTGCAGCTTTTTTAGCAGCTGATGCTTTAGCTGCACGCTGAGGCTGTGCCTTTTTGGTGCTTGCTTTAAACTTTGCAGAGAACCATGCATCAAATTTATCCTCGAGAGCTATAAACTGCTTTTCAAAGATTATTCCTATTATGATAAGAGTAACAAGGAAAAAGAAAATAGTTGTGAAGCTTGAAAATGTTGCTGCCATAATAATTACCTCCGTAACGAACATTCGTTCTTGTTTATGCTTTAATTATACACATCAAAATCGATTTGTCAAGACAAATGTTCGTTTATTTTTAAAATAGAGTCCAAATAAAAGTATTTAGCTCATTTTTCTGCCGGTTTCTGCTTTTTTTACGGCAAAAATAGCGACATATTTTTGGTTAGTTTGACATAGAGCTAATTTGACAAAAACTAATGAAATGTTCGGCATAATGTGATATAATTATGCTGTATAAATATATTTTATCGGAGGAGATAATATGTCATATTTAAAAAAAGAATTCACATTCCCCTCAGTTTCAGGTCTTGCTGACATTCACTGTGCATCATATCTGCCCGAGGGCACTCAGGTGAAAGCTGTGCTTCAGATAGCACACGGCATGGCGGAGCATCTTGAAAGATACGAAGGCTTTGCCCGCGTACTTTGCGAAAACGGCATAGCTGTTTATATCAATGACCATCTCGGTCACGGCGGCAGCGTTAAAAACGATGATGAGCTGGGCTATTTCGGCAAAAAAGACGGTTGGCAGCACTTTGTTGAGGACTGCCACGAGCTGACAAAAATTGCAAAGAGTGAAAATCCCGGCAAGCCCTACATATTCTTCGGCCACTCTATGGGCTCCTTTGTTGCAAGAGCTTATTCTCTTAAGTACTCTGCCGAGATTGACGGCGCCGTTTATTGCGGCACATCAGGCCCCAACCCTGCAGCAGGTGCAGGCATACTCATCACAAAGCTTATCACAAAGCTTAAGGGCGACCATTACAGAAGCAAGCTTATTGATAAAATCGGCTTCGGCTCATATAATTCAAAGTTTGAGGGCAGAACTCCCTTCGACTGGCTCTCAAGGGATAACTTTGAGGTTGACAAATATATTGCAGATAAATATTGCGGCTTCCTCTTTACAGCACCCGGTTACGGTGATTTGTTTGCACTTCTGGGTTATGTTTCATCAAAAGAATGGTTTGCCAATCTTTCAAAGGAGCTTCCCGTGCTTCTTATCTCAGGTGCAATGGACCCTGTAGGAAACTATTCAAAGGGTGTTGATCAGGTCTGCGATATGCTTAAGGCTCAGGGTAAGACAAATGTCAAGAAGATACTCTATCCCGATGCCCGTCACGAAATTCTTAATGAGAGCGCCTGCTTTGACACAGTATGCAAGGATGTCATTGAATGGATTGACAGTATTATCTGAAACGAATTTTAAGTTCAGGAGGTCTTAAATGAAAAACAATATATATATTATAGAAAACGATTACCTGAAAAAGACCTTTAATCTGAAGGGTGACAGAATTGTTTCTTGGGAGCTGCTTAATAAAAAAAGCGGCAGAACCGTAAAAGCACTTGAGGGCAGTGAGGAGTTCACTGTCAATCTTAAGCGTTCGCTGTTTTTCAGCAGTGCCGTGAAGGCTTCTGAGCTGAAAATTGAAAGCACTCAGGAAAAACAGACCGCTACGGCAAAAGTGTATACAATAATATTCAGGAGTGTCAGACTTAAAGACAGCAAATTTAAAATTTCACTTGTGTATGAGGTGCCCCTTCATCAGGGTATTTTCAGAAAGCATCTTGAAATAAGAACCGAAAAGGCAGGCAATAGGCCTGTGATGCTTGATTATATCGATTTGGAGTCTATGAGGTTTGACAGTGCGCTGAAATGCTGGTGCATACCCGAGCAGAATAATTCACACATACCCGGCTATGCTCTGGAAATGGGTCAGCCCCTTTATGTTGACAGTGTGTTTATGGGCTGCGAGTTTCCTGCGGCACTGAATAAAATTGCAGACTTCACAACCTCGGTGCGCTGCTACAGCGGCAAGGACCTTCGAGCCTTGTGTGAGGGTAAGAGCTTCAGCAGCTACTGCAGTGTAACAGGCTCTGCCGACGGCAATATTTTTGAGCAGGTACAAAGAGCGTTTTTCGATTACATAAAGACAATTTCAAAGCCCGTGAAGCTCAGAAGACAGTATAACTCATGGTATGACCATATGCTTAATATCACCCGTGAAAATATTTACGGCTCATTCCTCGAAATTGAAAAAGCAATGACAAGAACAGGCGAAAAGCCCCTTGACAGCTATGTTGCAGATGACGGCTGGAATGATTACTCAAAGAGCTTCTGGGGCTTTAATGAAAAATTCCCCGATGAGCTGTATCCTTTCACTGCGCTGTCTGAAAATCTCGGCTCAAAATTCGGCTTGTGGATGGGTCCCAGAGGCGGTTACACAAACGATACAATTAAATTTGCCAAGCATATTCAGCGTGCAGGTAACGGTTATGTCAACAATCAGGCATATGATATCTGTGTTGCAAGTGACAAATATCTCAGCAAGCTGTCGGAGCTTATGCTCTCTTATCAGGAAAAATTCAATCTTAATTATTGGAAGATAGACGGCTTTGCCCAAAGGCCCTGCAAGAGCAGACACCACGGACATATGACAGGCGGCTACAGAAGTATGTATTATTACACCGACCTGTGGGAAAAGTGGATTGTCATTTTCAATAAGCTCTATGAAACGGGTGGCAGTGATTATTGGCTTAACATAACAAGCTATGTTCCGCCGAGCCCCTGGTTTTTGCAGTGGTCAAACTCAGTGTGGATTCAGACAAGCACCGATGTTGGCTTTGAGGGCAAAAAGGGAGTTTCTTCAGATAAGGACAGAATGCTCTCATACCGTGACGAAAGATATTTTGAGTTTTATAAGGACAGACAGTTCCAGTTCCCGCAGAGATGCCTTTATAATCATGACCCTGTTTACGGCAACGAGGCAAAGGTCAATATGGGTGATGAGGAATTCAGAGAGTACCTTTTCACCATGGCAATGCGCGGCACTGCCTTCTGGGAGCTTTATTACAGCTATAATATGATGAACGAAGCCAAGTGGCGCATAAACTACAGTGTGCTTCGCTTTATTGAGGATAACCTTGATGTGCTGTCTAACTCAATTGTTTTCGGCGGCAGGCCCTCAAAGGGGCAGGTTTACGGCTACAGCTGCTTTAATAAGCTTGAAGGCATAGTTGCACTTCGCAACAGCAGTGCTGAAAGCAAAAGCTACACCCTTTGCCTGAATGAAACAATAGGTGTAACAAAAGACTTGCTTTATGCTTCGCTCACACAGCTTCTGCCTTATAGCGGCAATGCCTTGGGCGATGCCTACAGCTACGGTGACACGCTGAATATCTCCCTTGCTCCCTATGAAACAAAAATTCTTCATTTCGGCAGACGCAAGAAGGATATGCAGGCCGTTTATATCACACCCCTTTCAGACAATAAGGTTGAAATTACCTTCAATCAGCCTATCAATATCGAAAGCATAAGTTGCGAGAAAAAAATTGCGGCAGTTGAGCTTTTAGAGGACTATATGAGTGCAGTTATTACCTTTGAGGAAAGCTTCCAAAGACTCAATAATCTGACACTGTCGGGTGTGGGTGATATTATGGGTAACAGCTTTGATGTTGCCTTAGCCTTCGATTATTATGACAGCTTTATTGTCACCGAGGGCCTTTTCGGCAAGGGAGCCTTCACTGTTAAAGCAACACTCGACGGTGAAGAGCCTCATATGCTTATGCGTCAGGGTGACGAAATCAGCTTCTATGTGGGCGACGACGGCAGAGTACACATAAAGGTGGGCTACTCTCATGTTGTTTCACGCTCCACAGTGCACGATAAGGTGCAGGCTGTGGCTGTCAGAGAAAAGACAGGTGTAATCAAGCTTTATCTTGACGGTGTGCTTGACGGCGGAATGTATTGTAATTTGACTGAGCTTTCAGGACAGAAGGCTGCAGTTTATAATGAGGGCAAGGTGACAATTTATAACAAGGCCTTCCCTTATGATGAAATATAACTTTCGGAATATGAAAGGAGAGAACCGGATGACGGAAAAACTCAGAAAACTTTCTCTTACGGCTGTGTTTATAATGCTTATTGCAGCCCTTGCCGTGTTTAATGCATCGGCTGAGAATGAAGGCCCCTACACCTATGCCATCAATGAGGGCAAGGTAACAATCACCGACTGCGATATGAATATTCAGGGCGATATTGTTATACCTGATACTCTCGGCGGCATACCCGTAACGGCAATAGGGGATAACGCTTTCTATTATTGCGGCGGCATAACAAGTGTAACAATGGGTGACAACATTGAAAGCATAGGTGCAAACGCATTTAACCTTTGCGGAGCACTTTACGAGGTTGTTTTGCCTGAAAAGCTCACGGAAATTAAGCCTCAGACCTTTTATATGTGCTTTAATCTGACCAAAATCAATCTGGGTCAGACCAAGGTTACGGTTATCGGCAACAATGCCTTCGGCTACTGCGATTATCTTTCTGTTGCTACAATACCTGATACCGTTACAAAAATAGGCGACGGTGCCTTCAGCGGCTGCGGAAATCTGCAGACCGTTATTATAGGCAAAAATGTCAGTGAAATAGGCATCAATGCTTTCAGAGATTGCTATAACCTGAGAACGGTTTATTGCACGGGTACCTCTGCACAGTGGCAGAATACTGCAATAGGTGAGGGTAACGAAATGCTTACCGTTCCCGTTTATAACTATGAACACAAGCACAAATACACCAAGAGCCTCACACGCTCAGCAACCTGCCTTCGTGACGGTGCTTATACCCACAGCTGCAGCTGCGGTGCAAGCTATGATGAGTTCTTTAAGGGTGAGCACACTGTTAAAAGCACTGTGACTAAAGCCACCGCCTCAAAAGACGGCAAGATTGTTTATAAGTGCACCCTCTGCGGTGAAGTGACCAAAACCACAAAGATTTATAAAGCTTCCGATATTAAGCTTTCAAGCACCTCGGTGGTTTATAACGGAAAAACGAGAACGCCTAAGGTAACAGTTAAAAACTCTGCCGGCACCACTCTCACTGAGGGCAAGCACTACACCCTCAAGTACGAAAGCGGCAGAAAGCTGCCGGGCAAATATTATATCAAGGTCACCTTCAAGGGCAGCAGATACACTGGCAGCAAGACTCTTTATCTCACAGTAAAGCCTCAGACAGTTGAGCTGATAAGTGTCACTTCGCCGAACGCGGGTAAGGCTTTGATTAAATGGGGCAAGGAAACCGCCGACGGATATCAGATTTATATGGCAAGCTCAAAGGACGGCTCATATAAAAAGATAAAATCCGTGAGCAAAAACACATCTGTCAGCTATACAGTGGGTTCACTGACTAAGGGAAAGACCTATTATTTCAAGGTCAGAGCCTATAAAAAGACCGACAGCGGCACTGTCTTTGGTGCTTTCAGTAATGTGAAATCTGTGCGAATTAAATAAAACAAAAAAGTTAACATTTGGTTTTCATTGTCGATTTTATTTAACAACTATTGACTTTAAACGACCGGATGTGATATAGTTTTAATACCAAATTATTTAAAACGGAGGTTTTAAAAATGAACAGAACTATGAAAAAAATACTTTCTATAGTAATGGTAATTATGATGTTTGCTTCAGCAGTTCCCATGAGCGCATCTGCAGGTCTTGCAGAAGATCTCAAGTGTGCTGCCGGCAATCACGCTACCCCCAGAGAAGAAGTTGTAACAGCTGCAACCTGCGGAACAGTTGGTGTTGCAAGAGTTTATTGCTCAAACTGCAGCAAGCTTCTTGAAACAAAGGTAATTCCCGCAACAGGCGTACATACTCCCGTTAATGTTCCCGCTGTTGCTGCAACCTGTCTTACAAAGGGTCTCACAGCAGGCACAAAGTGCTCAGTGTGCGATGAAATCCTCTCAGGCTGTGAAGAGTTAAATGCTCTCGGTCATAATGTTCAGGATGTTCCTGCAGCAGAGCCCACTTGCGATGTTAACGGTCTTACAGCAGGCAGAAAGTGCATTCGTCTCGGCTGTGATTATGTTGTAACAGCACAGACAGAGGTTGCTCCCCTTGGCCATATCTGGAAGACAACAAAGACAGTTGACTCAACCTGCTATGAAAAGGGTTATATCCTTAAGGAATGTCAGCGTAAGGGCTGTAATGCTACAGAAGTTACAGATATCCCCGAAGCACATGAGTTCTCAGCATTCAAAACAACAAAGGCTCCCTCTTGCACAGAAGACGGCATAATGGCTAAGACCTGTGCAAAGTGCAAGCAGGTTATCGAAGAAAATATCCCCAAGCTCGGTCACACTGCAATTTCAGTTGCCGAGGTTCCCGCTACCTGTGAAAAGGACGGCAAGAAGGCAGGTAAAATCTGCTCAGTTTGTGAAGCAGTTATCGAAGGTTGTGAGCCTATTCTCTCAACAGGCCACAAGACTGCAGTTAAGAAGGGCGTAGCCCCCACCTGCACAGATAAGGGTATTGCTGACGGCTACTACTGCTCAGTTTGCGGTGAAGTTTTTGTTGAGCAGACAGAGCTTGCTGCTCTCGGTCACGATATGGTTATTGACACAACAAAGAGTGTTGCCGCAACCTGCACAAAGCAGGGCCTTGAGGTTAAGGTCTGCTCACGCACAGGCTGTAACGAGACAACACAGACAGTAACCCCCATCACACACAATGTTGAATGGAAGACAATTGAAGCTGCAACATGCAAGGCTGCAGGTAAGGCAGAAGGCGTATGTGCAGTTTGTAAAGAAAAGCAGACTAAGGTTCTCGAAAAGCTCGAGCATACAGTAAGCGCAACAAAGTGGGTTGTTTTTGAAGATGCAACCTGCACAAAGGACGGCGTTAAGGTTCAGCAGTGCTCAGTTTGTAAGGAAACAGTAAAAGAAGCTATTCCCAAGCTCGGTCATAAGGAAGTTGTTAAGGCAGGCTATCCCGCAACTTGTCAGAAGGCAGGTCTCACAGACGGTAAGTGGTGTGAATATTGCGGTGAAGAAACACAGAAGCAGGAAGCTATTCCTCTTGCAGCACACACCTACGGCGAATGGAAGGTAACAAAGGATCCTACCTGTGCAGCAGTAGGCTCAAAGGAAGCTACATGCACAGTCTGCGGTAAGAAAACAACAGAAAAGATTGATAATCTTCCCCATACAGAAAAGGCTATCCCCGCAGTTGCCGCAACCTGCACAACAGCAGGTAATGAAGCAGGTATTCTCTGCGAAAAGTGCGGTGCTATCGTTAAGGAAGCTCTTGTAATTGAAGCACTCGGTCACGATTGGGTTGACTCAGGCAATTCAGTTGCTGCAACCTGCACAACAGACGGTGTTGATGATTATAAGTGCTCACGCTGCCCCGAAACAAAAACAGGCGTAGTTCCCGCAACAGGACATCAGAATACAGAAACAATCCCCGGCACACCTGCAGACTGCACACTTTCAGGTGTTCAGGATGCTATCAAGTGTAAGGATTGCGGTCAGTGGGTTCAGGAGCAGGTTGAAATTCCCGCACTCGGTCACGATATGGTTCTCGTTGCCGATAAGTCAATCCCCGCTACCTGCGAAAAGGAAGGCGTAAACTTCTTTGACTGCTCACGCTGTGATGTAACAGAGCAGACAGTAGCTCCCAAGCTCGAGCATGCATGGGGCGCATGGGTTGTTGATGTTGAAGCAACCTGTAACACAAAGGGCGAGCAGCACAGAGAATGTGCAAACTGCAAGCTCGTTGAAAAGGAAGAAATCCCCAACGGCGGCGGCTGCGTAATCGTTTCAATGCCTCCCGTTGCTGCAACCTGCACCGAAAAGGGCTACACCGGCGGTACACATTGCGAAAAGTGTAAGACTGTTTACACAGAGCAGATTGAGGTTGCTCCTCTTGGTCACAACTATGTTGACGAGGTAATCAAGGCTACTGTTTCGGCAGGCGGTCAGATTACATCAGAGTGTCAGAACTGCGGCGATGTTATCATCGACACAATTGATAAAATTGCAAATGTCAAGCTTTCATCAACAGCAGTTACCTATAACGGCAAGGCAAGATATCCCAGCGTTATCGTAACAGATGAATCAGATGAGCTTCTTGTTGCAGGCGAAGATTTCGACTATGAATATTCAGAAGAAGAAATGAAGGACTGCGGCGAATATCAGGTTTATGTAACCTTCAAGGGCGACTATGAAGGCGAAAAGACTCTCACATTCACAATCGGCGCAGGCAAGACTTCATCAATCAAAACAACAGCTACCCAAAAGGGCACAATGAAGCTCACATGGTCAGAGGTTGAAGGTGCAACAGGCTACAGAGTATATATCTATAAGACTGTTGACGGCAAGACCCGCAAGAGAGTTGCCTCAGTTGAAGGCACATCCTACACTCTCACAAAGGATTACAGCGGCAAGGCACTTGAAATGGGTGCAGAGTATAAGATTGCAGTAACAGCTTACACAAAGCTTGAAGACGGCACTGTAATTCATGCTAAGGCAGGCGTTGCAAAGACCTTCACACAGACTCCCGGTAAGGCAAGCCTTAAGGCTACCTCAACCACAAAGGGCAAGGTAAACCTTTCATGGACAAACCTCACAGGTGAAGACGGCTACACAGTATATTACTCAACAAGCAAAAACGGCACATATAAGAAGCTTACAGGCACAAAGGCTGATGTTGTTAAGTTCACAAGCTCACTTTCAAGCGGCAAGACCTATTACTTCAAGGTCAGAGCTTATGCAAAGGCTGACGGTGAAACCTTCAGAGGTCTCGAAAGCTCAGTTGTAAGTGTAAAGGTTAAGTAATTAAGCTTAAAATAAAAAATGCTCAGCGGAGAAATCCGTTGAGCATTTTTGCGTTATAAAATAAAAAGACCGCAGCAGCGGTCAGATTAATAAAATGTTGCGCAATATCCGAAGGATATATCATTGCCTTAAATTCCGTCAGGAATTTGCATCATTTATAATTGCTCCCGCCCTGCCGTTTTATGACGTGTATAACCTGCTTATAGCAGGATGGTGATAGCGAGTCAGGTTCACGCTCCCTTCGTCCGCAATGCGGGAGGTCTGCAATCCGCTGACAAAGCGTCTCTCCTTTAGATAGGGTGTTGGGTTATAACTATCATAGGAAACACGAACAGGGCAGAAGTCTTTTATTTATTCGGCATCTTGCTTTTCGTACTTTTCAATAAGTCTGTCTTCGATAATATTACCTACCTCATTGAATTCTTCCTCGTCTTCAATCTGCACGAGATAGGTTTCGCCCTTTTCTTCAATTACCTTAAGGATGAGCACATCGCCGTCATCATCAAGAATCTGGGTTTCGTCCTCATAAATAGGCACAAGGGCAACATATCTTCTGTCGTCATCAAGCTCAATTCTGTCAAGCTCCTCAAAGAGATGTTCTTTGCCGTCATCGTCAACAACGGAAACTATGTCCATATCCATATTAAGTTCGTCACTCATAGCTTTAATCGCCTTACAGGCTTCCTTTCATAATCTTACTATCATATTTTAATATTTTCTATCAATAATGTCAATAGAAGTATTTAATATAATATTTGAAAAAAAAGTTGCAAATACAGTTGGCAAGCTATGGTAGTTTGTGCTATAATATATTAGATTATAATGTCTTATTGTGTCTTATCACGCTTATTTGACGGAATTAATAGATAAAAGAGCGAATTTTCGCAAGAAGGAGAAATGTATATGTCAAACTCCCTTAACCCTGTTTTCGGCGAGTGGTATACTGACAGACAGCTCGGCACGGGTACCGACGGCAAGGTTTTCAGCATCTACAGACAAAAATATGACGGCACAAGAGAAAAAAGTGTGCTCAAGATTATCCGTTTAGGTGAAAACCGCGAGGAAAAGAGAAATCTTTTTGCCCAGGCTGATAATAGTGTTATCGAAAACGAAGACGAATATTATGCAAAAATTATTTCCAATATAACTGATAATGTCAGAACTCTTATGGAAAGTGACGGCGGCAGATATTTTGTCAGATATGAGGATATTGAGCTTCGCAAGGCAAGTGACGGCAAGGGCAGGCTCATACTTCTGAAATTAGAGGAGATGCGCTCACTTTCAGACCTTCTCAAGGAGTTTTCATTTACCCTTGAGGAAACCCTTCGCCTTGGCATCAGTGTTTGCAAAAGCCTTATAAAATGCCGCAGCTTCGGCTATATTTATCCCAACCTTAAGCCTGAAAATATTCTTTTTGACAGAAACGGCATATGTAAGTTGGGCGATTTCGGCACCTTCAGCCTTCTGGAGCCGGCGAAAACAGGTGTTGCCTATAAACGCACACAGTATTATATGGCACCCGAGTTTATCAAAACGGGCAATGTCAATTCAACTATAGATACCTACGCACTCGGGCTGGTGCTGTTTATGCTCACTAACAGAAACCGTCTGCCCTTCAGCGAGGAGTACCCCAACAAGGTGACTATAAACTCTCTTAATGAGGGTGTCAGAAAAAGAAGTGCCGGTGCCGCTTTGCCCGAGCCTTCACTTGCAAGCCCTGAGCTTAAAAGAATAATTGCCAAGGCCTGTGCTTATGAGACAAGTGAAAGATATTTCACGCCCGAGCAAATGCTCAGTGACCTGCAGAATGCACTTGATAACAAGCCCTTTGAGCAGGCAAAATATAACGATGTTTATTCCGTCAGTGACGGCTACGAAATGCCTGAGGAGGATGTGCTTATTCCTGAGGTTGAGGAAACAGTCAGGGAACCCGAAAAGGAAATTGAGGTTGTTTCACTCAAAGAGGAAATAAAAATTCCCGACATTATTCCGGTCTATAAACGCAAGCCGCCGACTGCAAAGAAAAAAACGGTACGCTATGAAAAGCTGCCTGGAATAAAACGCAAAAAAAAGCCTGCGAAAGAGCTGACGGAAAAAATTATTAAAACGGCAATAATAACAGTGCTGCTGTTTATTATGATGCTTGCATCTATTATATTGAACGCGGGTAAGTCTGACGGTGAAAACAGAACAATAGCCGCCGTCATATCAAACTGCAATTATATCGTTAACGGAGGTGTGCTCTTAAATGGCTGCTGAGTTAATTAAAAGCGTTCTTGCCGCTGAAGCAAAGGGACGCGCTATGGAGCAGGAGGCTCTGAAGAAGAAGGAAAAGATGATAAACGATGCTAAAATTCAGGCTGACATTATCATTAAAACCTCAGTGGAGCAGGCAAAAAATCAGTCAAAGGTTATTTTAAGTGAAGCACTTTATCAGAGTGAAGGTCAGATAAAGCAGGCGGAAAAGCTTGCCGAGCTTCGCGAAAAGAAATCGATTGCCGATACGGAAAAGCAATATGAAACGGCGATACAGATGATTTATGAGGAGCTGCTCAGGAATTGATATGTTCTTTTGAGAGTTTACATCGTTGCAACCCTTACGGTGTTGCTGAGGAGGTGTTATTTTGGCGAAAGTTAAGCTCATGGGTTTTGAACTGATTTCACTTCTGAGCGAAAGCAAAAAGATAGTGGAGTATCTGCAGAAAACAGGTGCGGTTCAGTTTGAAAACGCTGAGGATGAAGAGCTTATAAAATATAAAACTGTGGGCATTGTGTCGCAGCTTAAGAAAAAATATGATGCCACAAAAAAAGCTTATGAGATACTTGAAGAAAAATGTGAGCTGAAAAAAAGCTTTATTGAGAAGTTCAACGACTGCAGTGAAATAGAATACAGCGACTATAAGCTGCTGACAGATAAAAGTGAAGAGCTGTTTATAAAGTGTGTCGAGATACTGTCCGTTTTTGATGAAATTCAAAAGCTCAAGGCTGAAATAATCAGTCAGCAGACGCTTATTGATTACTACACTCCGTGGGCAGGTCTTGATATCCCTATGGCATCAAAGCGAACGGTAACAACCAATATTTTTATAGGCACCTTCAAAAACGAATACAGCAAAGAGGAGCTGCAGCTGCTTATAAAAGAGGCAAGCGAGACCCTCGATGATGTTGAAATTGAAATAGTCTCAAAAGAGAAAATGCTCACCTGTGCAGTGTTTATGTGCCATCGGTCAAGCAGTGAAGAGCTGGGCAGGGTGCTTCGTGAACTGGGCTTCGTCATTCCCGATAAAATAGCAGCTAAGCTGCCCACAAAGGCGGCAGAGGACTGCAGACAGGAAATTGAAAAGCTGCACAAGCAGATAGACGAGCTGACAGCTGAAATCAAAAAATACGGCACCTACTACAGTGATATAAGATTTCTCAGCGACTATTACACGGCACAGATTGATAAATATACTGCTATGGAAAATGCCGCCTCAACTGAAATGGCATTTTATGTCAGGGGCTATATCCCTGCCGCAGTAAGTGAGGAAATAAAGTTTGAAATAGAAAACAGCTATAAAGCACAAATGGAGCTTTATGAGCCGGACTATGAAAATGAGGATGTTCCGGTGCTGCTGAAAAATAACAGCTTTGCCGCAGGCGTTGAGGGCATAACAAATATGTATTCGCCCCCGTCGAATAAGGATGTTGACCCGAACCCGATAATGTCATTTTTCTATTACGCCTTATTCGGTCTTATGCTCAGTGATGCGGGCTACGGATTGCTTATGGTCATCGGAGCAATATTTGCAAAGAAAAAGCTTAATTTCAAGGGAAATATGAAAAAGACAGCGGATATGATTCTCTACTGCGGCATAGCAACTGTTTTCTGGGGTGCAATGTTCGGCGGCTTTTTCGGTGACCTTATCCCAACCGTGTGCAAAACCTTTTTAGGCATGAGTGAGGTGCCCTCCCTTGCAATATGGATGGATCCCATGACAACAGTATTGAGCTGCTTCTTTACTGCTTCCTTTTTGGCATAATTCACCTTTTTGCGGGACTGCTTATAAGAGGCTATATGCTCATAAGAGATAAAAATTATCTCGGTGCCGTCTGCGACACTTTGCCGGTTATGGTTTTTGTTGTTGGCTTTGCAATTGTCGGTGCAGATTTCTTTACTGCAATACCCCAAAACATCAAATCAGCCGGAATTAAAATACTTGCCGTGGGTGCAGTGCTTATAGTGCTCACTGCAGGCAGAAGCTCAAAAAATATTTTAGGCAAGCTTGGCGGCGGCCTTTACGGACTTTATAACGCGGCCTCAGGCTATCTTGGCGATATACTTTCTTATTCGAGACTTCTTGCACTGAGTCTTGTAACAGGTGTTATCGCAAATGTAATAAATCTTTTAGGTGCAATGATGGGCAATATAGTGCTGTTTATAATTGTTTTCATTTTAGGACACACGGTAAATATTGCAATTAATCTTATAGGTACTTATGTTCACACGGGCAGACTTCAGTATGTTGAATTCTTCTCAAAATTCTATGAGGGCTCGGGCAGAACATTTACACCCTTTAAAATCAATTCAAAATTCTTTACAATCAAGGAGGAAAATAAATATGGATAATCTCGGTCTTTTCTTAGCAATTTTAGGTGCAGCTCTTGCTGCAGGCTTTTCGGGCATTGGCTCTGCAAAGGGTGTAGGCCTTGTGGGTGAAGCAGGTGCAGGTCTTCTTTCAGAGGACAGCAGTATGTTTACCAAGGTCCTCGTTCTTCAGATTCTTCCCGGTACTCAGGGCCTTTACGGCTTCCTTATTGCAATTATCGTTTTCACAAAAACAGGTCTGCTTTCAGGCACTCCCGTTGCAATGACATGGCAGCAGGGTGTTGCTATGCTTGCCGCTTGTCTGCCTATAGCAATTGTCGGTTATTTCTCAGCTATTTATCAGGGCAGAGTTTCAGCTTCAGGTGTTTCACTTATTGCAAAGAAGCCCACAGAGCTTATCAAGGGTATGACAATGGCTGCTCTTGTTGAGTTCTATGCAGTTCTTGCTCTTCTTATTTCCTTCCTTGCCGTTAACAACATTACACTCGGTTAATCAGGCAGGCGAAAATCTGAGGACAAGGAGGCAAAGACAGCTTCATGACAGGTCTTGATAAAATAATTGAAAAAATCCTTGCTGAGGCACAGAAAAACTGCGATGAGATATTAAAGCAGGCTTCTGACGAGGTCAGGGAAATTATAGCCGAGGCAAGACTTACGGCAAAAAAAGAGAGTGACAGAATACTTGACGAGGCACAGAAAACGGCTGTGAGAAAGCAGGCGGTTTCAAAAAGCACGGCAGAGTCCATAACAAGAAACAGATATCTTGAAATAAGAAATGCCATACTCAACGATATTATATCTGCCGCTTATCTTGAAATAGAAAAGTTTTCAGATGAGGAATATTTTGCCATGCTTAAAAAGCTCTGCATAAAAAATGTGCAGACAGGCGAATGTGAAATGCATCTGAGCGGCTATGACATCGGCAGACTTCCCGATGATTTTGAAATGAGCATAAATTCCGAAATATATGAAAAGGGTGCGGTGCACATAAGCACTACGCCTGCCGATATTGAAAACGGATTCATTCTGAGCTATGGTGATATTGAAATCAACTGCACCTTAAAGGCGGTTTTTGACGAAAATATGGATAGCCTTAAGGATATGCTCAGCACAGCTTTGTTTTAAGCGGGGAGGCATATAATGAAAGACACAGATTATGCTTTTTGCGTGGCAAGGCTTCGTGCAAATGAAAGATATATGCTCACGGCAAAGGATATGGATGCTCTTTGTGAGTGCACCGACTTTGGCAGTGCGCTGAATTATCTCAATGAAAAAAAGTGGCTGACCACTCAGACGCAAACCGGCGAATGTATAGCCTATCAGAACGAAAAGCTCTGGGAGCTTCTCAGTGAATGTGTTCCCGACAAAAATGAGCTTAAGGTGCTGTGCACGGTCAACGATTTCTTTAATATCAAGGTTGCTGTCAAATGCCACTTCACCTGTGCGGACGCGTCAGAGCTTTATGTTTATCCCACAACTCTTGACACCGCCGCCTTAAGCCGCAATGTGAACCTGCACGAGTTTCACAAAATCGGCGGAATAATGGGTGAGTGTGCAGAAAAAAGCTATAAAGCAGCCTGCCTTACCGAAAACGGACAGAATGCAGACATCATTATAGATGCGGCAGCAATAAACACATTAAGAGAATATGCACTGAAAAACAAGGCATCTCTTATGGGTCAGGTCTGTGCATTTATTTGCGACACTGCCAATATAAAAACAGCCTATCGCTGTGCAAAAGCAAAAAAGGGCAAAGACTTCGTTTCAGCGGCAATAGGTGAGTGCTGCCTTCTTGACAGAGGCTCTCTTATAAAGGCTTCACTGTCAGGCACAGCTTCACTCAGTGAATATCTTGAAAAAACCGATTACAGTGAGCTTAGTGAGGTTTATCTTAAAAGCTCTGCCGAATACGAAAAAAGGTGCGACGATGAAATTATCAGCCTTATCAGAAAGGCAAAATTTACCGCCTTCGGCTTTGACCCGGTGTGTGCCTACTATTACGGCAAGCTCACCGAAATTAAAAGCGTGAGGATAATTCTCACAGCACTTAAGGCAGGTGCCGACAAAAACACCGTGAGAGAAAGGGTGAGAGCTTTATATGTATAAAATCGCAGTAATAGGCGACAGAGAAAGCGTCTACGGCTTTTCATCTATCGGTATGGAAATATATCCTGTTTATTCTGAGGATGAGGGCAGGGAAAAGCTTAAAAGTCTTGCAGGTCAGGATTATGCGGTTATATTTATAACTGAGGCTCTTGCCGAAAAAACACAGGATATAATTGATAAATATACAAAAGAGACAGCACCTGCTATAATTCTCATTCCCGGTGTAACAGGAAACACGGGTCAGGGTATGAGCAGTGTGCTCAAATCAATTGAAAGGGCAGTAGGCTCAGCCTTACTGGATTAAAGGATTGATTATATGAACGATGCAGTTATAACTAAAATATCAGGTCCCCTTGTTGTGGCTTCAGGCATGAAGCAGGCTAATATGTTTGATGTTGTAAGAGTCAGCGAAATGGGACTTTTAGGTGAAATTATCGAAATGCACGGCGACAGAGCATCTATTCAGGTTTATGAAGAAACCTCAGGTCTTCGCACGGGCGAAAAGGTGGTTTCAACCTATGAGCCTCTCAGTGTTGAGCTGGGTCCCGGACTTATAGGCAATATCTTTGACGGTATACAAAGACCGCTGACAGAAATAATGAAGGTTGCGGGCAACAGCCTTACAAGAGGTATAAATGTTCCTGCTCTTGACAGAGAAAAGCAGTGGGTTTTTGAGCCGGCAGTGGAAATAGGCGAAAGAGTCTACGGCGGCGATGTTATCGGCTATGTGCAGGAAACTGATGTGGTACGCCATAAGATTATGCTTTCACCCAAGCTTGGCGGCATTATCAAGGAAATCACCGGCGGTACCTGCACGGCAGAGGATGTTGTTGCTATTGTTATTGACGAAAAAGGTGTTGAGCACGGTATAGGCCTTATGCAGAAATGGCCCGTGCGTGTGCCCAGACCCTATAATAAAAAGCTGTCACCCGACAGACCTCTAATTACGGGTCAGCGAGTTGTTGACTCACTTTTCCCCATAGCAAAGGGCGGTGTTGCGGCAATTCCCGGCCCCTTCGGCAGCGGCAAAACCGTTACACAGCACCAGCTTGCCAAGTGGGCAGATGCAGATATAGTTGTTTATATCGGCTGCGGTGAGCGCGGCAACGAAATGACGGATGTGCTTAATGAATTTCCTGAGCTTATTGACCCTCACACGGGCAAATCTCTTATGGAAAGAACGGTGCTCATTGCCAACACCTCAGATATGCCTGTTGCCGCCCGTGAAGCCTCAATTTACACAGGCATCACCATTGCGGAATACTTCCGTGATATGGGCTATAATGTTGCTCTTATGGCAGACTCAACCTCCCGTTGGGCAGAGGCTCTGCGTGAAATGTCAGGCAGACTTGAGGAAATGCCCGGTGAGGAGGGCTATCCCGCATATCTCGGCAGCCGACTTGCACAGTTCTATGAGCGTGCAGGCAGAGTTATTTCTCTGGGCAAAGACGGCAGAGAAGGCTCCCTGAGTGTTATCGGTGCTGTTTCGCCTGCAGGCGGTGATATTTCAGAGCCTGTCAGCCAGGCAACCCTTCGCATAGTCAAGGTTTTCTGGGGTCTTGATTCAGCACTTGCATATAAGAGACACTTCCCTGCAATCAATTGGCTTACAAGTTATTCACTTTATGCAAATTCACTCGGCAAGTGGTTCAATGAAAATGTCAATGAGGAGTGGACTTCACTTCGCGGCAAGATTATTGCACTTCTCTCAGAGGAAGCGCAGCTTGAAGAAATGGTTAAGCTTGTTGGTATGGACGCGCTTTCAGCAGGCGACAGACTTAAAATGGAGGCCGCCCGTTCAATCCGTGAAGACTTCCTTCATCAGCTTGCCTTCCACGAAACAGACACCTATACTTCAGCAAACAAGCAGTACATGATGATGAAGCTTGTTACTGAATATTATGAAAAGTGTAAAGAAGCCCTTTCAAGAGGTGTTGATATCGAAACACTTGTTAAGCTTGAAGTGCGTGAAAAGATAGGCAGATTCAAGTATATAAAGGAAGAAGACACTGAAAAACAGTTCAGTGAAATTATGGCTGCTCTCGCTGAGCAGACAGCCGGTGAAGGAGGCGAAGCTGATGCCTAAGGAATACAGAACCATAAGTGAGGTTGCAGGTCCTCTTATGCTTGTTAAAAGCGTTGAGGGTGTTGCCTACAACGAGCTTGGTGAAATTGAGCTTAAAAACGGCGAACGCAGAAGATGCAAGGTGCTTGAAATTAACGGCACAGATGTTCTTGTTCAGCTTTTTGAAAGCAGTGCCGGCATCAACCTTGCTGACAGCAAGATAAGATTTTTAGGCAAACAGATGGAGCTTGCCGTTTCAGAGGATATGCTGGGCAGAGTTTTCGACGGCCTTGGCAGGCCTATTGACGGCGGCCCCTCAATCATTCCTGAAAAGAGAATGGATGTGGGCGGTGTTCCCATGAACCCTGCTGCAAGGCGTTACCCTCAGGAATTTATTCAGACAGGTATCAGCGCCATTGACGGCCTTAACACTCTCGTCAGAGGTCAGAAGCTGCCCATCTTTTCTGCTTCGGGTCTTCCTCACGCAGAGCTTGCCGCACAGATTGCCCGTCAGGCTAAGGTACGCGGCACAGATGAGGAGTTTGCCGTAGTTTTTGCCGCCATGGGCATCACCTTTGAGGAGTCGGATTATTTCGTTCAGTCCTTTAAGGAAACAGGTGCAATTGACAGAACGGTTATGTTCTCTAATCTTGCAAATGACCCTGCAATTGAAAGAATTGCCACACCGAAAATGGCTCTTACAGCGGCAGAGTACCTTGCCTTTGATAAGGGTATGCACGTGCTTGTTATTTTAACGGATATCACAAACTATGCCGATGCATTGCGTGAGGTTTCAGCCGCACGAAAGGAAGTACCCGGCAGACGCGGTTATCCCGGATATATGTATACTGACCTTGCCTCAATTTATGAGAGAGCAGGCAGACAAGAGGGCAAGAAGGGCAGTATCACCCTTATTCCCATTCTCACAATGCCCGAGGATGATAAGACTCATCCCATTCCCGACCTTACGGGCTATATCACAGAGGGTCAGATTATTCTTTCCCGTGAGCTTCACAGAAAAGGTGTTGTGCCCCCGATTGATGTTCTTCCCTCACTTTCACGACTTAAGGATAAGGGTATAGGCGAGGGCAAAACAAGAGCAGACCATTCAGGCACAATGAATCAGCTTTTCTCAGCCTATGCAAGAGGCAAGGACTGCAAGGAGCTTATGGTTATCTTAGGTGAAGCGGCTCTGACAGATATCGACAAGCTCTATGCCGAATTTGCCGATGCCTTTGAAAAGGAATATGTCTCACAGGGCAGCGAAACCGACAGAAGCGTTGAAGAAACCCTTGATATCGGCTGGAAGCTTCTTTCAATTCTCCCGAGAAGTGAGCTTAAGAGAATTTCCGATGAATTCCTCGATAAATACTATATCGAAAAGTAGAGGTGACATGAAGTGGCGGTAATGAATGTAAATCCCACAAGAATGGAGCTTACAAATTTAAAAAAGAAGCTTGTTACCGCACGCAGAGGTCATAAGCTTCTCAAAGATAAAAGAGACGAGCTTATGAGGCGTTTCCTCGAGCTTGTCAGAGAAAACAAAGAGCTTCGCAAAAAGGTGGAGGAGGCTGTAAAAAGAGCCAATACCCATATGGCACTTTCCTGCAGCAATATGAGCGATGAAGGTCTCAGCGTGGCTCTTATGATGCCTTCGCAAAAAATGAGCATCGAGATAAAGGACAAAAACATAATGAGTGTTATTGTGCCCGAATATGATGTGAAGTTTAAAACTGCCGATGAGGGTGATATTTACTCCTACGGCTTTGCTTTCACAAGCGGTGACCTTGACGATGCCGTTAAGGATTTTGCTGATATTATGCCTGATATGATTCGTCTTGCACAGACGGAAAAGACCTGTCAGCTTTTAGCAGCTGAAATTGAAAAAACACGCCGAAGAGTCAATGCTCTTGAGCATGTTATGATTCCCGACTATGAGGACACAATAAAATATATAACAATGAAGCTTGAAGAAGCAGACAGAAGCAACACAACGAGACTTCTCAAAATCAAGGATATGCTTCTTAAAGATGCTCACGGATATTGATATTAAAAAACGGTCACAGGCTCTGCTTGTGACCGAAGCTGTTTGAGGATAAAATGAACGAAAAAGATATATTGATTTCACATGCACTTGATATGAAAGAAAAGTGTGCAGACAATTCGCTGATAACAAGCACAAGCTTTATGTCTCTTGAGGAGCTCAGCACTCTTAAGACTTGTGAAAGACAGTTTTCCGAATATGTCAGCACCTTTTACTACGGCGGCTATGAGGATGCCGAAAGGCAGATAGCCTTATTTGTGCCCGGGTTTTACGACCTGAGGGATATTGAGGAGTACCTGAGAGAAAATGAGGATGAAAACCCCGTCTGCATCCTTCGTCTTAAAAAGGATAGGTTCACCGAGCTTTCACACAGAGATTATCTCGGCTCGCTTATGGGCCTTGGCATTAAGCGTGAAATGACAGGTGATATAAAGGTCAGCGGCGATGGAGCAGATATTTTCTGCCTTAAAAGCATTGCACCCTTTCTTTGCGAAAATCTCAGAAAGGCGGGCAGAGGCTCTCTTGAGGGGGAAATTCTGTCGGTACACCAATATAGCGGCGGCAAGGAAAAAACAGAAATTAAGTTTTATTCGGTTGCCTCGCTTCGTCTTGACAATATAGTTTCAGCCGCATTTAATCTTTCAAGGAGCAGTGCTGCCGAGGCGATAAGCAGGGGCATTGTTTATATTAATTCTTCCCAATGCCTTAAAAATGATTATATACTTAGACAGGGAGACAAAATTGTTTTACGCGGAAAAGGCAAGGTCGTACTTTATGAGGTAATGGGCGAAAACAAAAAAGGCAGGGTTCATATCAATCTGAAAAGATATATATAATAGTATAAAGCTTAGAAATCTGCAAAAACTACTGTCGGTGATATTATGACAGAATTTACTGACAGCTATAACGATAATCTCCACCTTGTCAACACAACCCTCAGGGTGGGGGAAAGCTTTGATATTATAATAAAGCGCCTCAGAATCGGCGGCAGAAAGGCTACGCTTTACGGCATTGACGGCTTTATAAAAGATGAAATGCTCGAGAAGGAGCTTGAGTACCTGAGTAAGCTTACACCCCGGCAGCTCAGTGAAATCAGTGATGCCGATGAGTTTTGCGACACTTATATAACCTATATAGAAACAAGTGCAGAGGAAGCACTAGACAAATTTATAACCTTTATTTTGTCGGGCGCTATCGGTATGATAGTTGAGGGCTTCACAAAAGGCATTATAATCGATTGCAGAACCTATCCTGCAAGAACGGTGCAGGAGCCGGAATCGGACAAGGTGCTTCGGGGCTCTCACGAGGGCTTTGTTGAAACTATTATTTTCAATACGGCACTCATAAGGCGAAAAATCCGCAACACTAACCTTATGCTGAAATCCTTTCAGGTCGGCACCGAGAGCAAAACAGATATTGTAGTGTGCTATCTTGATGATGCCGTGGATAAAAAACAGCTTGACATTCTCACAAAAAGACTTAACTCAATTAAGGTTAAAAATCTTGCCATGAGCCAGGAAAGTCTTAAGGAGTGTCTCATCCCTGGCCAGTATTGGAATCCTTTTCCGAAGGTGCGGTATACTGAAAGACCCGATGCGGCCGCCGCCTGCATTTATGACGGAAATATTATAATTCTCACTGACGGTTCACCCTCGGCTATGATAATTCCCACAGGCATTTTTGACTTTATCCAGGACATCAACGACTATTATTTTCCGCCTTTCATAGGCACTTTTATCCGCTTTATAAGAACGGCAGTGTTCACGCTGTCAATGCTGTTTATTCCAATATGGTACCTCATAACGGAATATCACGAAAACCTTCCGGATTTTCTGAAATTTATGCTGATAGAGGAGCCTTATACGGTGCCGCTGATAACGCAGCTTTTAATTGTGGAATTTGTCATTGACACTCTGCGGCTTGCCTCTCTGAACACACCGAGTGCTCTGAGCAGCTCTTTCAGTGTTGTGGGTGCTTTGGTACTGGGTGAGTTTGCGGTACGCTCAGGCTGGTTCGTTTCAGAGGTGGTTCTCTTTATGGCCTTTGTTGCTATATCAAACTTCACACAGCCCAGCTATGAATTAGGCTACGCAATAAAGATATCAAGGACAATTATACTGATTCTTTGCGGACTCTTTAAGATATGGGGCTTTATTGCAGGGCTTGTTACAGTGTGCCTTGTTATTGCCTTCACAAAAACTCTCGGAGGCTACACCTATCTTTATCCCATTATTCCCTTTAATTGGAAGGCGCTGAAAAGTCTTCTTTACCGTCAGCCGTTAAAAAGCAAATATGAATAAAATCAGGACTGCCACTTTTTGTAGCAGTCCTTTAAATTTATCTGAGAGTATTGAGTATAGCCTTAAATTCTTCAAGGCTGTATCCGTATGCCGAAACAGTGTAATAAATATTGTCATATACGAAGGTTGCATTGGTACGGTTATCCGAATCAAAGGCATATATTACGGCATCAGCATCTAAGCTTTCAAGAGTGTATGTTTCCCCGTAAACCTTACCGCCCATAGCATCCTTGCCTTCAATAAAAGGAAGAATGTAACCTTCCTCTGCATCCGTGCTGAGGATATCCACACTCATATTGATGCTTTTATTTTCGCTTTCTTTTATAAAGCCCGGGCACCAAAGGCTAACCGTTGCAACACTGTTGCTGTTAAAGTTCACATTTGCATCGTAATTGAAAATTGTGCTCTCAGGTGAAAGCTTACTGCCTAAAAATTCAAAGCCTAATAAAGCTTCGGCCTCAGCTCTTTTCATAGGTATCATCGGCTCGCCGTCACCCGGTACGGGCAAGCCGTCGGGGAGCTGTTTAAAAAATGCCTTGTCGCTTACAGTAACCTTAGTTTCATTGCCGTCTTTATCGAAAAAGCTTATTACCGATTCCCAATCTGTGAGAGTGGCACCTGCATAAGCTACACCGCTGAAAATAATGCAGCCTGCTAATATTGCCGCAACAGCTAAACGGCTTAAGGGTCGTTTGATTATTTTCCTTTTAGTCATATCATAGTTTTCCGCTTCTTCTATGAATTTCACATCAATACTGTTCATAGCTGCGGATAAATCCTCCTTTTTCATATTATAATACCTTCTTTCTCTAAATGATTCTTAAGCTCTTTTCTCATTCTGCTGAGTCTGACACAGACATTATTTTCTGACAGATTTACCTTTTGTGATATTGCGCCTATGCTGTCGCTGAAATAATACCGCCTTACAAAAATTATTCTGTTAGTTTTACTCTGAGACTTGAGAAAAAAGTTTATCAGGCTTGTTATTTCATCTGACAGTAGCCGGCTTTCTACTGAGCTTTCGTCAGGCAGACACTCCTCAAGCTCCTGCAAAGCCACATCATAATAGCTGTTGCGTTTCTTTGCAGTGTTGCTGTGATAGCGTTTGACAGAAGTGTTTCTTACTATACGCAAGAGATAATATTTTAAGCTGTCAGGTCTTTGAGGGGGTATAGTATTCCATACAGCTAAATAAGAATCATTTATACATTCAAGAGCATCCTCATTATTGCCGAGGATATTCACTGCTAATTTTTTGCATAGCTTTTCATATTTATCAGACAGCTCAGTCAGTGCCTGCTCTGAGCGCTCAAAGAACAAATCTGTTATTTTGCTGTCTTCCAAAATATCACATCCTTTCGCCCCTCATCTATATACTCCGTTTTCTGATTGAAATCTTACATAAAAAATAAAAAAAGGTGACAAATAATTTGCCACCAAAATTTTACAGCATAAAATCCTCTGCGGTGTAATCGCTTCTGAGGGTTATCTTCTGCGGCACACGCTTGAGAGGGTCATATTTATATTTTCTGCAGAAATCGTCAGGCTCTTTTACGCCCTTCTTTTCGCACAGAACATTGCTTTTATCGTCCGTCAGTGTGCCGTAAGCACAGTTGACACATTTTTTAGAGTAGTTCTTTTCGCTGAATAATTTTTGTTTCATTTTTTTCACCTGTCAAATTTACTGAGTATATTCTATCACAAGCAAAAGAAAATATCAACCTTTTAGTGTAGGATTGCCCTTTTCATCGAAATGCACTTTTTTAATTCTTGCGTGACGGCAAGGGTCATAGAGGGACTCTTCGCAATAAGTGCCGCATTTGCCTTCAAGATGTGAGGCGGGGCGTGAGTGATAGACAAGGAGCAAATCTCCGTTTTCATCTGTGACAAAGCTGTTGTGTCCGGGACCCGCTTCGCCCTGCAGGTCTTTTGTTTCAAGCACGGGGTGGGGGAGCTTGGTCCATGATGATGCATCCGTCAGATTGCTGTCAATGTCGGCATAAAGCTGACCCATACAGTATTCTGCCCCGGTACCTGAGGCAGAAAAGAAAACATAGATTTTATCTTCTGTCTTAAGCACACTTGCACCCTCGTTGACACGGTGCTTAACCTTTTCCCAAGGAAATTCGGGCTTGCTGAGCAGAATTGGCTTTGTTATAAGTCTGCTTGGCTCTCTCGGGTCAATTTCAGCCATAAACAGTGAGGAATCGCCTATAATCTCAGCCCAGATAAGATAGTGCCTGCCCTTGTGCTCAAAGTAGGTCATATCAAGTGAAAAGCTGCAAAAAGACACACTATCACCTTCACTTGCCTGCATTTTGCCAAGCTCTTTCCATTCACCGTCTATGGGGTCGCCCTCGCAAAGAAGAACATAAGGTCTGATGTTCCAGATATTGTCGCTGTCGCCTGCGGCAAAAAAGATATACCACTTGCCGAGTATGCTGTGAATTTCCGGTGCCCATATGTGCTTTGCCATAGTGCCTTCACTGTGAGCTGTCCAAACAGTGTGCTCACAGGCATCACGAAGCCCTGAAACAGTTTTGCTTCTGCGAAGAATAATTCTGTCATAGCCCTTATGTACACTGCCGTATGCGGGATATGAAGCAGTAAAATAATAGTAGCCGTCTGCACCTCGGGTTATATACGGGTCAGCACGCTCGGTTATAAATGGGTTAGGGTAGGTGTTCATAATATTACTTCCTTTGGGATTTTAGTGAAGAAGGAATAGTGAAAAAGCAAGAAGTAAAAATCCCGTTCGTTTTCACGAACGGGATTTTTGGTGCGGATGTTCATAACACAAGTAGTTCTCCGGCAATACATATTCTATCTTTCGTACTCTAATATATTTCCTCAGATACGGAGGAATACATAATGTCAAATATCATTGAAGATTTCTACTATGGCAACCTTGAGCCGCAAGAAATAAATTCCGAATTAACACCTAAACTCAAAAAGGAACTGAGTAACCTTACCGATAAAGAAGAGCAGCTTACTGCAAGATTGAACGGCGAGGATAAAGAATTGTTTCAAAACTATGTAAGTGCTTATGTTGAATTTTCAACAACAAGCAATGCTGATAGCTTTATATCAGGCTTTCGACTCGGTGCAAAATTTACATATGAAACTTTTGTGGAAAGATAAAAATAATTTCGGTAGCCGCTACCGAAAATAAATCCGTACATTCGACTAACCTCTTGTTATAAGGTAAAATGAAATTACCAATTAACAGGAGGTTTTGTTATGGAAAGAAAAACTAAAATTAAGTTTACAGATTTTGAGTGTAATTTACTTATCAACGGAATGAACGAGTTTCGTAATATGCTTTTGGCTGAGGATTTACCCACAGAGGATGTTGATGAGCTGTTATTGAAAATCATTGATAAAACTGAAAAATAAGGAGGTAGAATTATGAAATCATCATTTGAAAAGAACAGCGGCACATATAGACAGGTGGGAGATTTTAAAATCCCGAATCTTACACTCACACCTGAAGAAACAACTATCAAACTCGGCAAATGGGGAATGTTACATAAAGACTATCTTCAAAAACATAATAAAGTGCTGTTTACAACACTACTTACCCAAGGTAAGCTATATCAGCACTGTGCAGAAATAGAAAAGCAAGCACGAGTTATGTTTGATACTCTTGTTGCACAGATGAAAGAGGCAGAAGGCGTAACCGAGCAACTGAAAGAAGAAAATCAGCTTGAGTGGATATGTCGTATGCATAATATTGAAGCAATGGCAAGAGAAACAATCTGCGAAGATATCATCCACGTATAAGCAACAGGCACGAGAGCAACCCTCTCGTGCCTGTTGATCTTCTAAAATTCATAGTTTTTCACTTTTAACATTCCTTTTACAATATCAGGATTGTTCTTAGAGGTGATTTTATAGGGGATTTCTTTGATTTCACCTTTAACAAACAGGACAGAAGGAAAAGCAACGGTTGTATTATGCTTTATATAGTCAACCTTTAATTTTATAATATAATTGCCTTTATTAGGATAAATTGAGTAGCAAAAGACATCGTTTAATTCTGAAACGAAATCGTCACTATAGTTTGGAACATAACCAGGCAATCCATAATTATGTGGTATATAATTTGTTCCATGATTTCTCTCAGATTCAGAATACTCAACATACTCTGCAGTGCTATCAATTCCAAACAAAATGCTCATATTACAGTCATTTAACAGATAACCCATCTCGTTGTTTTTAAACTGTGGAAATTCCTCTAATGTTAACAATGCATCTTTAGGCATTTCAAAACTTATTTCAACATCTTCATCAATTGCTTTGCCACAGTTTTGAATAGCCAATCTCAAACAGCGTTTGTTAGAAAAGGCTTTTTCAACAGGTGCCCAGTCTAATGCTTTTGAGATAGTTTCCTGTAACTTCTTGATTTTTTTATATTTTTGTATTTCCTCAGGAGTTCCTTTTAGAGTAGGACCGCTCAGAATATTCGAAGACAGTGAATCTTTGTCAAGATTCCCCAAATCAAAAAAATTATCAGGAAGTTCAAGTTCTAATTGCTCAGCAATTTTGACTATGTATTTTCGTTCATCATCACCTATATTAACCGGACTTGTAAAACTAGGAAATAAGGTATTGTTTACAACACTTCGTTTTCCTACATTCATCCCAGCAATTTCTTGATACATTATTCGAATTATATCAAGGAATCCATGTATTGTAGTTTTTGTATTTAGCACAAAAGGATATACCGATGACTCTTCTGACAGTTTACCATTCTCATCTATACCCATTAATTTTAACTCAGAAATCCTATCAGTTGTTGATTCTTTCAGCTTTTTGTCGGACAGAAAATGCATCGAAAGCTGGGCGAAAAATAGTTTCTTAAATTCTTCATCTGATGAATATGTAAAATAAATTCCACGATCTTTATATTTTTCACGGAAAGCTTTAATCTTTTTATACCCATCTTCATTCATTTGTGATGGAGAAATCGGCTTGTCACAGAAAAACATAAACACCTGCTTTCCTGTCTGAAGCATAATTTCAATTTCTTCTTCTGTTCCGGAACCATATTCATCTGTAGGAGAACCGAATTTCGTCCAAAAGATTGCGACAGCAGCATCGCATTTATTTATAAATTGTTCGTTCAGTAAGGCTTGGGGTTTTCCGCCAGACTGTGCATACGAGCTTTTACTCCAGTGTCTAGTTTTTATTGTTATACCTAAAGGATCGGCATATAATTCGTTAAATTCATCCACGGCAGATTCAATTAACGCAACCTCATTTTTTACATCTCCTGGACAAGAAATAAGAAGATTATATAATGTAACACTTTGAGCCATTCAACTATACCTCGTTCCGCTGTTTTGTACTTAAATGTTTTTAATTTGTTGTGTTTTAAATCAACAGGATAGATCATATTGATACCCTGATTTTATACATCGCTTTGATCTTGATGCTTATTATTTCTTTTTCTACATAATACAACAGTTATTACTATAGCTGTTACTAATGCGATGAAACCGATTATACTGAGCACTAATATCCAATTATCACGAATCCACTTTATAAGAGAAATAACGCCGTATGTAGGTGCCCATATAATAGCAAAAAAGATTAGTCTGATTAACCAATGAAAAAATGAGCCACTACCACGGCTGTTTATTATATCGTTGTGATACATCTTGCCTACACATCTAAACGCAATAATATAGGCAACAAACCCAATTATTGCGAGAATTATATATTCCCAATACCACTCAACAGGTAATCCTAGTGGTTCTGTTAAAAACTCAAATATTAATTTCCACATATTATTTTGATTTATTACACCTCCATATTATCCGTCCAGAGTTCACACTGTGACATAACAGTTTGAACTGCATCATCCATACCCTCAGGCGGATACTTATATTTCTTCAATAATCGCTTAACCATCTTACGCATACCAGCACGGGCAGTTTCTTTCTTCTGCCAGTCTATGGTACGGTTTTTACGAAGCATTTCTGTTAATTCACGTGTCATTTCAACAAGCACATCATTTTCGTAAAAATCTTTAATTGCTTGTGGCTTTGTAAGTGTATCATAGAAAGCTAATTCTTCTGTTGTAAGGCCGAGTTTTTCGCCCT
>JAFQLV010000003.1 GCA_017396515.1 Clostridia bacterium
AGCATTTTGCATTCTTTAAGCCCCCGCGACCACAATTTTGCACTTTGCATTTAGCATTTTGCATTTACTTGGTTTCCTGCAAAACGTTTCTGCAGCAGAAGGCGAGAATAAGTGCAATAACCGTGTTGACCGCACCCATTGCAATATATGCAAAGCCCATATAGAAGGGGAAGAACATTCCCGTGAATACCGCTACGGCTATGCCCGGTACGGAGAAAAGGAAAATGAAAAGGAAGTAGACCATCAGCACAAGAAACTTTTTGTCTGACGAGCCGAAAAGATGCTGTAAAAGAAGATTGACACCGATGAAAAGCAGACCGAAGCTTATTCTGCCCGCAATCATGCCTGCCGTGTCGAGCAATGAGGTGTGTGCGATAAGGTAAACAGGCACAAAGCACAGCACGCTTTCTATAACGAGTGTCGGAAGCTCACCCTTCAGAGTATACCACAGCTTTATGTGGGGCTTTTCGGGGATGAGATAGATGTAGGGGTAGGCCAGCTCCTTGCCCCATCTGCCTGCGGCAACGCCCATTGTGAGCATATAAACATTCAGCACAAAAATGCCTATGGGCATATCACCGAAAATAAAGCAGCCGAAAACCGAAACAGCTATCATTACAAGGGACATAGCACTTAGAATAAAGATTCTGCTTCGTCTGTTTTCTATTTTGTGCTTCTGGGCTATAACAGAGGCACCGAAGCCCTTTTCAATGCCGATCTTACCTGTTTTAACATTTCTGGGAGCATTTTCTGCGGCTTTGCCTTCTTTTCTTGCCTGAATTGCAGAATAAGAAACCTCTGTGCTCTGCAGCACATCTTCATAATAGTCTGAGTTTATAAGTCTCACTGCAAGACGGTAAAGCAGCCAGAAGACTACGCAGTAAACAAGACCGCCTGCAACCTTGGCAAGGTCCCCCTGAATTGCACCCTCGGCAGCTAAGGCTGTCATACCGCTGACGGGGAAAAACCTCAGAGCAATGTGTCTTGAGGCAAGCACAAGGTTAGCCGCTGTAATGCCGCCGTTTTTATAGGCAGTCAGCAATGCAAAGGCTGCAAAGCATAAAACAAAAAGGAAGCCGCCTGCCTTGAGAATACTTTTTTTTCTGTCATCTGAGGAGGTGAGGGAATAAATGATCATTGCTGTCATCTGAGCCAGGAAAACAGTGACACCGTAGCCTATGAGAATATAAACAAGTGCAGAAAAGCCTACGCCGTAGGTGTCTCTGACAAGAGCCGACTGATAAAGTATGAAATAGCCTATGAGCAGACTTCTGCCGAGCTGCTGAAACAGACCGAAGGATAGCACCTTGCCCTGCTTAAGGGGCGCAGTGAAAATCAGATTGACATCTGCCATTGAAAACATGGATGCACCGTTATAAAAGCCGTTTTTGCTTATCATAACGAAAATTATGCTGTAAAGCAGAAAAACGACGGCATAAAGCTCATTGATGTCGCGAAAGCCGTAAATATTCTCGTGAACCGTTTCGTTGCCCGTGAAAGCCGTAAAGACCATAAGCGCAATAAGTATCAGAGCAAAAATCAGCTTTGAGGGCGTTTTTAAAACAGAAAGCAGGTTGTTTTTTAACTTTCTTGTCAGCAGATAAAGCAGTGCCGTCACTTCACATCACCGCTTTCGGTTATATTGAAAAACAGCTCCTCAAGGCTGCCTGAGTCTTCGCCCATTACCTTTTTTGCCTGTACTCTGCCGCCGACCATAATATAAGCCGTATCCCAGAAATCCTCAACGCTGTCAAGCATATGGGTGCTTATGAGTACGCTTGCGCCCTTTTCCTTAAGCTCAACAAAAATTTCTTTAAGCTGCTTTATGGCGTGGGGGTCAAGCCCAACCATAGGCTCGTCAAAAATAACTATTTCAGGCTTATGAACCAAGGCACAGCATATGGAAAGCTTCTGCTGCATACCCTTTGAGAGCTCCTTGCCGAGCTTATTCTTTTTATCAAGCAGCTCAAAGCGTCTGAGAAGCTCGTCACCGTAGCCGTCATCCTGCATTTTATAGGCACGAAGCATAAACTGAAGATGTTCACCGACGGTGAGCATATCATAAACAGCAGGCATTTCGGGAATATATCCCAGCATTTTTTTAGCCTCAACAGATTTATTGCTCAGCTTATCGAAGGTTATTTCCCCTTTAAAGCGAAGCAGACCGGCAATGCACTTTATAATTGTGCTTTTACCTGCACCGTTAGGGCCGAGCAAAACGGCAATTTCACCGCTTCCTACCTGAAAGCTTATATTATCGTTGGCAAGCACCTTGCCGTACTTTTTAGTAACTTCTTTTACATTTAACATTAAACTGTCACCTCTTGGGTCACATTTTAGCATATTTTATTGATTTTGAACAGAGTAAATATAAAAATATGTCAATAAAAAGATTGAAAAATGAGAGCATATGTGATATTATTAATAAGATGTTTAACATTCGGAAACTATTTTAATTCAAAGGAGATAATAAAATGAGAGTAATCATTAAAGACAATCCTATGGAAATTTCATATGAAGCTGCCGATATGATAATCAATCAGGTCAATAAGTTTCACGGCAGTGTGCTGGGCTTTGCAACAGGTGCATCACCCGTTGAAACCTACAAGAGAATTATCGAGAGCTATGAGAAGGGCGAGGTAAGCCTTAAATACATAACTACCTTTAATCTTGACGAATATGTGGGACTTTCAAGAGAAAATGTCAACAGCTATTTCTATTTCATGAAAGACAACCTTTTCGGCAAGACAGATGTTGATTTTGACAGAGTAAATTTCCTTTCAGGTGAGGCTACAGACCTTGAGGCTGAGTGCGAAAGATACTACAACCGCATCCGTGAATGCGGCGGCATTGATATTCAGCTTCTCGGAATAGGCACAAACGGCCATATCGGCTTTAATGAGCCGGGTGATAAATTCGCAGACGGCCCCTTTGCAGTAAAGCTCACACAAAGCACAATTGATTCAAATAAAAAGTATTTTGAAGCTGTAGGCGACACAATGCCCGAATATGCTCTCACAATGGGTATCGGCGATATTATGCGTGCAAGAAAGATAATTCTTATTGCAACAGGCGAAAGCAAGGCAAAGGCTGTTAAAGAGCTTGTTGAGGGTCAGGTTTCTCCCTCATGTCCCGCAACAATTCTTCAGATGCATGCAGATGTAACAGTCTTCCTTGACAAGGCAGCAGCTTCACTTTTAGGAGAGAAGAAATGAGTTTGGGTGCAGCTGAAAAATTAAAAGTCAGTCCTGCAATTAAAAGCATAAGCGTTACCGACGAAAAAAATCTGCTTATAAAGTGGACAAAGGTTGCCGGTGCCGAAAAATATGCCGTAAAACGAGCTGTTGACCCCTCAGGTGAGTTTGAGCATCTGACATGGGTGAAAAAATGCGAGTTTACGGATGAGACTGCCGCAGAGAACAAAGCCTTCTGGTACAAAATAACTGCATGGAAAAAGCTGGAGGGCAAGAAAACCTCCACTAAAACAAGCGGTGTCAAGGCGGGAATTGTCTCTGATATAAAGGCACCTGAGGGGGTAACCGCCAAGGCTGAGCCTAAGAAAACGGCTATCACCCTCAAATGGAAAAATACCGACGGTGCTCTCGGCTGTGTTATCGGCAGAAGAAATGACTTCTTTTCACAGATTGTTCCCGTTGCCACGGTTAAGGGCAGCAGCTTCACCGATGAGGGCATTGTAACAGGTCAGGTTTATCACTATTCCCTGCAATATTTCAAAAAAGGAGAGGACAGTGACCTTTACGGCAATTTCAGTGAAGAGGTTCACTGCATTCATCTTGACCCGGGCAAAATACTCGGTGCAAGGGCACTTCACGGCAAAAAAGCAGAGATATCACTCAGGCTTGTTGCCGGTGCAGACGGATATATAATCGAAAGAAGCGACAGTGCTGACGGTACCTATGAGGAAGTTGGCAGAACAAAAGACGGCTTTGAGCTTAAATTTTACGATAAAGCACCTAAGGCCTTCAGGACTTATTATTATCGAACTGTCTCATTTAAGAATGTGGGTGACACTGTTTTTAAGAGCGTGCCCTCAAGAATAATATCTGTAAAAACCAAGTTTTAAACACAAAACAGTAATTTTTGCCTATTTGCTATTGACTATTCCGGGCAAATAAGTTAAAATAATGTTAATAAACAATAAACGGAGGAAATATGATATGAACGAAGAGAACGTACACGTTGACCATCCTATGTTCTATGAACTTTTCTGGCAGTATTTGGTTGAAATTTATAATTTCTTCAAGTACATATTCCACGATGTATTCCTTGGTCTTGACCCCTGATCGGAATAAAAACGAAAGTCGCAGTTAAAATCTGCGGCTTTTTTTATGCTTATTATTTATTTTTTTTCTTTCTGCCATTGAAAGATTATAAATAATATTGTATAATAACAGTTAACTATTTTTTTCTTTGTGAGGTGTGTGTCTGTGAACAGCAATTCTTTTGACTGGTTTAAGCTTGATAATGCAGCTACAATATTTCCCGGGCAAAATTCAAGCACATGGTCAAATGTTTTCCGTCTCGGCATTCAGCTCAAAAAAGAAGTTGAGCCCGAGCTTATTGATAAGGCTTTGGAAAATGTTCTGAAAAGAATACCCTGCTTCAATGTCAGAATAAGGTCAGGCTTCTTCTGGCACTATTTTGAAAAAAATCCGGAAAGTATAAAATCACGGCCGGATGTAAGAAATTATTGCTACAGAATAAAATTTAAAGAGGATAAGGGCTTTCTTTTCAGAGTTTTTTATCTGGGCAAAAGAATCAGCATAGATGTTTATCACGCTCTGAGTGACGGCTACGGGGCCACGGTGTTTATATCGACTCTCATAGGTGAATATCTCAGACTCAGCGGTGAAAAGGTAAGCTATAATCAATATGTGCTTGACCCATCTGAGGCACCGAAAAAGAGTGAAGTTGAGGATGCCTATTGCCGTTATGCAAATTCAAAGGCCCCCTATAACCGCAAGGATAAGTGGGTTTATCACGCTGCGGGCACTAAATTACCCAAGCATATGTGCAATTACACCATCGGCATTATGTCCTTTAAGCAGGTGCATGCTCTTTCAAAAAGCTACGGTGTCACGGTTACGGAGTTTTTTGCTTCACTTCTCATATATGTTCATTATAAAAAGCAACTGCAGGAAAAGAAAAAGCAGCGTGAAATATGTGCTCAGATTCCCGTCAACCTCAGAAAGGCTTTCCCCAGCGAGACACTTCGTAACTTCGTGCTATGTCTGCGTGTGAAGATTGACCCCAATCTCGGCGAATACACCTTTGAGGAAATACTTCGCAGTGTATCTCTGCAGTTAAAGCTTGCAAACGACCCGAAGCTCACAAATTCCCTTATGACACAGAATCTCAAGCTTGAAAAAAATCCCGTAATGAAGTATCTGCCCGTATGTATAAAGGATTTAGGCATCAGTGTGTCCTTTGTTATCACCGGTGAGCAGACCACTACGGCTCTGCTGTCAAACTTAGGCAGCATTGCCTTGCCTGAGGATGTTGCACAGCATATAGATTACTACACCTTTTTCACCGGCCCCGGCAAGCTTAACGGTGCAAGATGCGGAGCCATAACTCACGGTGATAAGTTTGTGCTCTCGTTTTCCAATTGCTATGAGGAAAGTGATATTGAAAGAGAGTTTTTCACAAGCCTTGTTAAAATGGGTATTCATGTTAAGATTGAAAGTAACAGAAATTAGGAGAATTAAAATATGTCATACTGTGTTAATTGCGGTGTGGAGCTTGACAGCAGTGCTGAGAAATGTGCACTTTGTGCCACACCCGTTATAAATCCCAACAAGCCTGAAAAAGCAAATGAGGAGCAGACTCCCTTTGCAAAGGTTATGCATGTGCCTAAAGAAACTCAGAAGCGCTTTATTGCTATGATAGTTTCCCTTGTTATGCTCATACCTAATATAGTCTGCTTTTTTGTCAATGCATTTATTTTTCCCGACAGCTTCTGGTCTATATATGTTGCGGCAACAAGCTTTCTTGTGTGGATTTTGTGCGTACTTCCCTTTTTTATAAAAAACTACCGTGCATATTTTATGTGGGCATTTGATACCCTTGCAGTGAGTCTTTATGTCTATCTCTTTTATGTTATGGGCAGAGAGCTTGATAAGTGGTACAGCCAGTGTGCTCTGCCGATTATACTGTTTCTGTCCTTGCTCACACTGTGCTATCTTATCTGGGTCAGACACAAAAAGAGAGGAATTATACTCAAGGCTCTTATAATATGCATAAACATTGCCCTTGCGGTGCTCGTGTGCGGCTTTATTCTCGGTGTGGGCGGCAATGTGGCATATGCGGCAGAAATCGGTGTGGTGCTGTTTTTATGCATAACGGCAGTAATCGGATTTCTTGTTTACTGCTACAAAAGCAAAAGTATGCGTAAATGGCTGTCAAAAAAGCTGTTTACCTGAGAAAAAACAAGGTTGGTTTAAGAAGGTTTGGTTTTGGATAAATATCAGATATTAAAAGAATATTTCGGCTACAGCTGCTTCAGAAACGGTCAGGCTGAAATAATAGATGCAATAGCCTCAGGCTCAGATGCAGTGGGAATTATGCCCACGGGCGGCGGAAAAAGCATATGCTTTCAGGTGCCTGCCCTTATGCTTCCCGGTGTTTCTCTTGTAATTTCACCTCTCATTTCACTTATGAAGGATCAGGTGAATGCCCTGAAGGCTTGCGGAATCAATGCGGCATTTTTCAATTCCACGCTCAACGAGTCCCAGGCAAGGCGTGAAAGAGAAAAGGTGCTCGAGGGCAAGTGTAAAATCATATATGTTGCCCCCGAAAGGCTGTCTTCGCCCTCGTTTAAGGAGCTTTGCTCAAAAACCGATATTTCAATGGTCTGTGTTGATGAGGCTCACTGTGTTTCACAGTGGGGTCAGGATTTCAGACCCAGCTATCTCGATATAAAAGATTTTATCTGTACCCTGCCGAAAAGACCCGTTGTTGCTGCTTTCACAGCCACGGCAACAAAGAGAGTGCGTGAGGATATAAAAGAGCTTCTCGGTCTTATTGACCCGAAGGAAACCGTAACGGGCTTTGCAAGAGACAACCTTTATTTCGAGGTGGTCAAAACTGCTGATAAATACACTGCTCTCAAGCGTTATCTTGATTTATATTCCTCACAAAGCGGCATAGTTTACTGTGCCACCAAAAAGGCTGTTGATGAGATTTATTCACGCCTTAATGATGAGGGCTTATCTGTTACAAGGTACCACGCAGGTCTCTCAAAGGCTGAAAGAACAGACAATCAGAATAAGTTTATTTATGACGAAAAGCAGATAGTTATTGCAACTAATGCCTTCGGAATGGGTATTGACAAGTCGAATGTTTCCTTTGTCATTCACTATAATATGCCCGGTGATATTGAAAGCTATTATCAGGAGGCAGGAAGAGCAGGCAGAGACGGCAGCGATGCCAACTGTGTCATTCTCTATTCTCCTCAGGATGTAAGAATACAGAAGTTCTTTATAGAAAACAGCGAATATAAGGGCGAGCTGACCTTCAAGCAAAAGCTGCAGCTTAAAAATCTGCGCAATGAAAAGCTTGAAAAAATGGTCTACTACTGTGAGAGCGATGTCTGTCTGCGCAATTATATTCTTCGCTATTTTGACGAAAACCCTACCTCCAAGTGCGGCAACTGCTCAAACTGCAAGGGCGTTACACAAACTATTGATGTTACCGTGCCTGCACAGATGATTTTTTCCTGCATTAAAAGAGTTGAGGAAAAGGAAAGAGTTGAGGTCATTGCCGATATACTCAAGGGTAAAAAAACGGCATATATAGAAGAAAAAGGCTATGATAAGCTTTCGACCTTTGCAATAATGGCTGACAGTGCAAGCAGTGAAATAATAAAGCATATGGATTATTTTATTGAGCATGCCTTTATCGGCAGAAATGGCGACGGAAGCCTTTATCTTGAAAGCAAAACCCGTGAGGTGCTTTTCAAGGGCAAAAAGGTCAGAAAGATAGTGGAAAAGCAGGTTATAAAGCAGGCTGCGGATATTATGTCCACAGATATGAGACTGCTTGTGAAATTAAAGCTGATAAGAAAGATTGTTGCACGCTCAGCGGGTATGCCGGATTTCGTTATCTTTACAGATAAAACCCTCGAAGCCATGGCAAGGTACAAGCCGAAGGATTTAAAGGAGCTGCTTAAGCTGCCCGGTATCACAATGAACAAGGCAGAGAAATACGGCAAGCATTTTATAGAGGCTATCAAAAAGAGCCGGAGTGATAATTAAGGAAAGGATGACAGTATATGAAGCGAAAACAATGGTTTGTTTTGCCGTCTGATAAGGAACTGACGGCAGATATAGCCGAGCAGTATGATATTGAGCCTTTCCTTGCACATCTGCTTGTTTCAAGGGGCATAACAGACGATATGGAAATTGAGGATTTCTGCTTTGGTGAAGGTATGCTCTCAGACCCCTTCGAGCTTCGTGATATGGATAAGGCTGTAAGCAGAATTAACGAGGCACTTGAAAAAGGTGAAAAGATAGCTGTCTACGGTGACTATGATGCCGACGGTGTTACGGCAACGGCTTTGCTGAGTCTTTACTTCAAATCTCTCGGTGTCAGCGTCAGAACCTATATTCCCGACAGAAACGCAGAGGGCTACGGCCTTAATATGAAGGCAATCAAAAGCCTCTGCGAAGAAGGTATACAGCTCATTATTACCGTTGATAACGGCATTTCTGCCTTTAAGGAGGCTGAATATATCAAAGAGCTTGGTATGGAGCTTGTTATAACGGACCATCATAAGGCAACAAGTGAAATTCCCGAAGCGGTGGCTGTTGTTAACCCTCACAGGCTTGACTGCCCGGGCAGATACAAGGATTTCTGCGGTGTGGGTGTAGCTTTTAAGCTTATATGTGCTCTCAATGAGGGCGACGATGAGGAAATGCTTTCACGCTTTGCTGACATTGTAACTGTGGGCACCATTGGCGATGTTATGAACCTGACAGGCGAAAACAGAAAAATTGTCAAGGCAGGTCTTGAGCTTATAAATGAGGGTAATAATGTGGGTCTTCAGGCACTCAGAGAGGTCAGCGGCATGAAGGGTAAAACTCTCAGCAGCACCTCAGTTGCCTTTTCTCTCGTACCGAGAATAAACGCAGTGGGCAGAATGTCACACGCAGTCAAGGCTCTGGAGCTACTTTTGTGTGAGGATTATGAGGATGCTCTTGCTCTGGCAAGAGAAATTGACCTTAGCAATGCTTCAAGACAGGAAAAAGAACGCGAGATAATAGCCGAGGTGCAAAAGCAGATAGAGGCTGACCCGGAAATTTTAAACCAGCGTCTGCTTCTTTTCAGCGGTGAGAATTGGCACGGCGGTGTTATCGGCATTGTTGCCGCAAGGCTTGTGGGTGCTTACGGCAAGCCCTGCATGGTGATAACCGATGACGGAAAAGAGGCTAAGGGCAGCGCAAGAAGCATAGAGGGCTTTTCGCTTTATGATGCTGTCAGCTCTGCGGCACCTCTTTTAGAGCATTACGGCGGTCATGTTTTAGCCGCGGGCTTCGGAATGAAAAGTGAAAATCTCAGTGCCTTCAAGGAGGCTATGTATGAATATGCAAAGACGGTGGAAATGCCCTTTGCACAGAATATTATTGATTGTAAGCTTCGTGCCGAGGTTGTTGATGCGGATATATTGCCTCTTATAGCTTCTCTGGAGCCCTTCGGTCAGGGCAATCCTCAGCCTACATTCGGTCTGTTCGGTGTGGAAATTACATCTGTTCAGCCCATTGGCGGCGGAAAGCATTTAAGGCTTGCGGTTAAGAAAAACGGCAGCAGCCTTTCGGCAGTGTTTTTCGGTGAGAGTGTAAATGATTTTCCCTATCAGCCCGGTGATAAGGTTGACCTTGCCGTGAAGCTTGAAAGAAATGAATATATGTCACAGGTTAAGGTGGGAATATATATTAAGGATATCAGAATGTCCGGTACCGATGACCTGCGGTATTTAAAGAGTGTGAGACTTTATGAAAAGCTTATGCGTAAAGAGGTGCTCACTAAAAAGCAGGCAGACTATCTGCAGATAACAAGGCAGGAGGTTGCCGAGGTCTATCGATATATTAAAAAATGCTCTGAATATAAGGGTGATTATGATGTGCTGTGCTATCGCTTAGGCGATGACGGTGCGGCGGCGTGCAAGATATTGCTTGCCGTAGAGATACTCACAGAGCTCGGAATTTTAAGAAAAGACAAAGACTCTGTAAGCATAGCAGACACTGAAAAGAAGGTTAATCTGGAAAATTCACAGCTGCTTTGCTATGTCAGAGGTCTTGTCAGCGAATAAATCGGAAAGGGGAGGACACCATGTGTGAAGATTATGAAGCTCAGTTTCATTCACTTATTGACAAGGTGAAGGATAGCTTTTCAAAAGATGACATTGACAGAATAGAGAAGGCTTTCAGAATTGCAGACGAAGCCCATGAGGGGCAAAAACGCAGAAGCGGTGAGCCTTATATCATTCATCCCGTTGCAGTTGCAACCATTCTTGCCGATATGGGTATGGATGCCGATTCCGTGTGTGCCGCACTGCTTCATGATGTTGTTGAGGATACACCCACAACATCTGAGGAGATAAGAAGCATTTTCGGTGAGGATGTTGAGCATCTCGTTGACGGTGTTACAAAGCTGGGTCAGATTCCTCTTTCTGCAAGTAAGGAAGAGGAGCAGAGTGAAAACATAAGAAAAATGTTCCTTGCAATGTCAAGGGACATCAGGGTTATTATTATCAAGCTTGCCGACAGAGTGCACAATATGCGTACCCTCAGGTTTATGCCCGAGGAAAAGCAGAGATATAAGGCAAGGGAAACCCTTGAAATTTATGCACCTCTTGCTCACCGACTCGGTATCCGTGCCTTTAAGGAGGAGCTTGAGGACCTTGCAATCAGCTTCCTTGACCCGGTTGCCTATCAGGAAATCGGTTCAACCCTCGAAAAGCAGGTTGAGTCAAGACACCATTTCCTTGACTCCATTAAGGAAAAGATTTCCGAAAGAGTAAAAAAGGAAGTGCCCAATGTTCATATTGCAGGCAGAATCAAGAGTGTTCACGGAATTTACCGTAAGACATATATGCAAAACCGCACTATAGATGAGATATATGATATTTATGCGGTACGCCTTATAGTTGACTCTGTTTATGAGTGCTATTGCTGCCTCGGTATAATACACGATATGTTCAATCCTATCCCGGGCAGATTTAAGGATTATATTTCCACACCCAAGCCGAATATGTATCAGTCGCTTCACACCACCGTTATCGGCAAGGAGGGCATACCCTTTGAGGTGCAGATAAGAACATGGGAAATGCACCATACGGCAGAGTACGGTATTGCGGCACACTGGAAATATAAGCAGGGCGTTACCGGCAAGGTTAAATTTGAAGAAAAGCTCTCATGGATAAGGCAGCTTCTTGAAACTCAGCAGGACTCTGATGATGTTGAGGATATCGTCAAAACTATCAAGACCGATTTTATCCCTGAGGAAGTTTTTGCCTTCACACCCAAGGGTGATGTTATTTCACTGCCGATGGGCTCGTGGATCATAGACTTTGCCTATGCCATTCACTCGGCTGTGGGCAACAAGATGATAGGTGCCAAGGTTGACGGCAGAATCTGCACCCTTGACAGAAAGGTCAACAACGGCGAAATTATTGAAATCCTTACCACATCACAGCAGGGCAAGGGGCCGAGTCGAGACTGGCTGAAAATGGCAAAGACTGCTTCGGCAAGAAGCAAAATCAAAAGCTGGTTCAAAAAAGAAAAGCGTGAGGAAAATATCATCGAGGGCAGAAACGAGGTTGAAAGAGAGTTTAAACGAAACAATATCAGCCTGCCCGAAAAGCAGATGAATGAGTTCCTTCTTAAAATAGCTGAAAGACAGCATTGCAACAGTGTTGACGAATTCCTTGCCGCCATAGGCTACGGCGGTCTGAGCCTTAACAAAATAATGCCCAGAATCAAAGAGGACTACAATAAGCTCGTCAAGGAAAATCAGCCTGAAGCAGTGCCCGATATACCCTTGCAGGTTCAGAAGAAAAAGGTGGTCAAGAGTGCTGAGGGCATTATTATCGAGGGCATAGATAACTGCCTTATCAAGTTTTCACGCTGCTGTGACCCCTTGCCCGGTGATGAAATTATCGGCTTTATAACAAGAGGACACGGCGTTTCAATACACACAAGAAAATGCACCAACGTGCCTAAGGATATTTCCAAAGCGGCAGAGCCCGAAAGATGGATTAATGCCTATTGGGACAACAAGGTGCAGAATTCCTACAGAGTTACCCTTGCAGTGACCTGCATGAACAGAGTGGGTATGCTTGCCGACACTTCGGCGGTTATAGCCAATATGCATGTTATGATCCATTCAATTTTCACCAAAGACGGCAACGACGGCAGAAGTACCGTTTATATGACAATCACCGTTAACGGTGCAGAGCACCTCAAGAGCGTCTGTGAAAAGCTCAAAAAGGTCAAGGGCGTGCTTTCCACAGAGAGATCCGGCTTATAAATGCAAAGTGAAAAATGCAAAATGCAAAATTTCGGGTCACTTCGTTCCGATTATATCCGTTTGTAGTTTGCACAAAATCGAAGCCGGAGTCCGCCGAAAGCCCTTGTTGCCCGGAAGCGTCACGCAGTGACAAAATAGTAGGCACTTGAGAGTGTTGAGCATTATCTTTGCGGTCGGAAGAGTCGAGATTAGTAATAACTAACCCGCAACAACAATTTTTCATTTTGCATTTAGAATTTTGCATTTTCAGAAAGGATTTAACCTATGAAGGCAGTTATACAAAGAGTTACACACGCTAAGGTCACCGTTGAGGGTGATGTTACGGGCGAAATCGGACAGGGTTTTCTTGTGCTTTTAGGTGTTGTCGAGGGCGACACTGAGGAGGATATGAAGCTTCTTGCCAAGAAAACGGCAGGCATCAGGATTTTCACCGATGAAAATGACAAGATGAATCTGTCTCTTGATCAGATTGACGGTGAGGTGCTTGTTGTGTCACAGTTTACCCTTTGTGCCGATACCTCCCACGGCAGAAGACCAAGCTTTATTTCATCTGCAAAGCCTGATATTGCCAATGACCTTTATGAAAAATATTGCAGCGAGCTTCGCAGCCTCGGAGTGAAAAAGGTTGCAACAGGAATTTTTGCTGCAGATATGCAGGTTGAGCTCGTCAATGACGGGCCCGTAACCATAATCATGGACACAAACGAATGGAAAAAACACTGAAAGGAGTTCCGCTATGGCTCTTAAAGTAACAAATATAACCTTTCCCGGATTTTGTGCCAATTGCTATCTTGTTTGCCATGAGGAAACCAAGGAGGCTTTTCTCGTTGACCCGGGTGCATACGGCGCAAGACAAAGTGAATATATTAAGTCACAGGGGGTAAATCTCAGATATATTCTGCTCACTCACGGTCACTATGACCACATTATGGGTGTCAGGCAGTTTAAAGAGGATTTCGGTGCCGAGGTTGTCATTCACGAAAATGATGAGGAGTGTTTAAGAAGCCCTATTAAAAGCTTAGCAATCACTCACGCACTTAATTTCCCAAAAACCGAGGCCGACATATGCCTTAAAGACGGCGACAGACTTGCTTTCGCCGGCACGGAAATTGAGGTTATCCACACACCCGGTCACACAAAGGGCAGTGTCTGCTACAAGATAGGCGATATGCTCTTTACGGGTGACACTCTTTTTAAGGGTACCGTAGGCAGAACCGACTTTCCCGGCGGTTCATATAAAGAGATAATAGAGTCTGTCAACAGGCTGGGTGCTCTCGCGGGTGACTATAAGGTTTATCCCGGTCATGAGGGGGTAACCACCTTAGAAAATGAAAGAAGAAACAATCCTTATATGGAAGGAATATAAAATGTATCTTATAAACAGAAATAACTCATATCACTATGAGATGGAAAACCTTATAAGAGTTTTTATGCCTGATATAAAAATTATCAGAAGCGAGGAAATTACCGAGGGTGAGGACTATTGCCTTTTCAGCCTTGAGGGCAGCAGAATAGACATAAAGCTCGCACTTGAGGGCAAGACCTATGAGGTAAGTGAAAGCTTCTCAACGGAAAATAAGGCTTTTTCGGAAAGCGATGACAGCTTCTTTGAGAGAAAAATGGCTGTTATGCTCTTTGAGCTTTTGGGTGATATTACAGGGTACGCGCCGCCGTGGGGCATACTCACAGGCGTCAGACCCGCCAAGCTTATGACAAAGCTTCGTGAAAAGCACGGTGAAGAAAGGGCTGTTGATTATTTTATAAACGAGCTTAAGGTGAGTCAGGATAAAACCTCGCTTGCTCTTATGGTGTCAAAAAATGAAACACCTATTATCGAAGGCTCTTCACCTGATTCATTTTCGCTGTATGTTTCGGTGCCCTTTTGCCCCACAAGATGCTCTTACTGCTCTTTTATTTCTCACTCAAATGAGAGTGCAAAAAAGCTTATCCCCGAGTATGTTGAAAAGCTCTGTGAGGAGATAAGGCACACTGCCGTAATAGCTCGCGAGCAGAAGCTGAAGCTCCGCAGTGTTTATATCGGCGGCGGCACTCCCACAGTTTTATCTGCCGGGCAGCTTAAAGCGGTGACGGATGAAATAGCAGAATGCTTTGATTTAAGCGGAATTTCGGAATACACAATAGAGGCAGGCAGACCTGACAGCATAACTGAGGAAAAATTCCTTGTCATGAAAAACAGTGCCTGCACAAGAATAAGCATTAACCCTCAGACCTTCAGTGACAGTGTGCTTAAGGAAATTGGCAGAAACCACACTAGTGAAGAAACGCTGTCAGCCTTCTCTATGGCAAGAGAAAAGGGCTTTGGCAATATCAATATGGATCTTATTGCAGGTCTGCCCACAGACACACTTGAAAGCTTCAATGATACCCTGCAAAAGGCTACGGAGCTTTCGCCGGAAAATATAACGGTGCACACCCTTGCCCTGAAACGCTCAAGCACAATTGTCACTGAGGGCAAGAGAACAAACTCAGCTCTACTGACAAAGGAAATGCTCTCTCTTGTGCAAAGCAAGCTGACTCAGGCAGGCTACGAGCCGTATTATATGTACCGTCAGAGCAAAAGTCTCGGCAACCTTGAAAATGTAGGCTGGGCTAAAAAAGGCTTTGAGGGAATATATAATGTATATATGATGGAGGAGTGCCACACAATTTTATCTGTAGGTGCAGGTGCCGTCATAAAGCTCAAAGCACCCCACGGCAATGAAATAGAAAGAATTTACAATTACAAATACCCCTATGAATATATAGGAAATTTTGAGGAAATCATATCAAGAAAGAAGTACATAGGCGAGTTTTATGAAAAATTCCCCCTATAATCTGTTTACTCTTTAAGAAAGGGTGAGTTCAATGACTTTTTTCAGTGTTTCTGATATTAACAATAATGTCATCTCACAAAAAGACAGCTTTATAAAAGACTGTGAGAACGCATATAAAAACCAGCTTCTGAGAATAACTGACGAAATATGCCGCAAGGGCGGCAGACAGCTCATTATGCTTGCAGGACCTTCATCCTCGGGTAAAACCACAACAGCACGGCTGCTTAAGGAGGACTGTGAGCTTAAGGGTCGCCATGCTTCGGTTATATCTCTCGATGATTTTTACCGCAATCAGGATGTATCCTTTTATTTTGAGGACGGCACCGTTGACTATGAAACGGTGAAGGCTCTTGACACGGATTTAATTGAAGTCTGCCTTAAAGCTCTGCTTGCCGAAGGCAAGGCCGACATACCCTATTTCTCTTTCACAACCAAGCAAAGAGAGGGCTTCAGCAGCCTTGAAGTGGCGGCGGATGAAATAATAATTGTGGAAGGCTTACACGCGCTTCACCCCATGATAACCGATTGCCTTGAGGGTGAAAATATGAAAAAGCTCTATGTCAGCGTTTCCTCAAGAGTTTATCACGACGGCAGTGTGATGCTCACAAAAAGAGATATGCGCTTTGTCAGACGGCTTATACGCGACTATCATTTCAGAGACAGCAGTGTTGAATATACCTATTATCTCTGGAAGGGTGTGCGAATGGGTGAGGACAGATATCTTTTCCCTCACAGCGGCAAAGCCGATGTCAAGATTGACTCAATTCACCCCTATGAGCCTTGCATTTTTAAAGATATTGCAATAAAACTACTTGACCATATTGATGAAAATAGTATATACTATGCTTCGGCAACTCAGCTTAAGGCTAAGCTGGAAAAATTTGTTTCACTTTCAGAGGCGGATGTCCCCGGGACTTCACTGCTGAAAGAATTTATAGGATAAGGAGACATAAATATGGCTGAAAGAAAAAAACAGAGTCTTCTCACCGGTGCAGGTGTCTTAGCAATTGCAACGGTTATTGTTAAGCTTATTGGCGCAGTTTATAAAATCCCGCTTACAAACCTTCTCACTCCCGAGGGCTACGGATATTTCACCGGTGCCTATGCAATATATAACCCTCTTTATGCAATTTCAATGGCAGGTCTGCCTGTTGCAGTGTCAAAGATGGTGTCGCAGAATGTGGAATTTGGCAGAATCAAGGATGCACAGCGGATTTTCCATGTGGCACAAAAGCTGTTTTTCATAGTGGGTCTTACGGGTACTGTTATACTTATGTGCATAGCCTATCCATATTCCGTTATGGTTAAGTCGCCCATGAATTATATCAGTGTGCTTGTTGTTGCACCCTGCGTTCTTTTCTGCTGTATGATGTCCTCCTTCAGAGGCTACTATGAGGGACTTAAGAATATGACTCCCACAGGTGTTTCTCAGGTTATTGAGGCAGGCGTCAAGCTTGTTTTCGGTCTGAGTGCAACCTATATCTGCTTTAACCGTTGGCTTTCTACATACCATAAAGAGGCTGTTGACGGTGCTGCAACAGTCTTCGGTCAGCAGGTAAGCAGTGAGGCAGAGGCTCTTGCTGTTATGTACCCATATGCGGCTGCGGTTGCAATTATGGGCGTTACACTCGGCTCAATGCTTGGTCTGCTCTATCTCTTTATAAGATATAAGCGTCAGGGCTTCGGCTTCACAAGAGAAGAAATTGTCAATTCACCTGCGCCTCAGAGTGATAAAGACCTGAGAAAGAGCCTTATACGCATTGCCGCACCCGTTGCCCTGAGCTCAATGGTGCTCAACATAAGCAACATGATAGATGACCTGACCATAAGAAACCGCCTTGCCTACGCTATGGAGGTAGGCGCTGATGCCATAAAGGAAATGTACAGTGCTTCCCTCTCAGCGGCACAGACTCTTGATGAGGGTATAGGCAACTATCTTTACGGTACCCACGGCTCTGTGCTGAATATAAAAAATCTTATTCCTACAATAACTCTCACCCTTGGCATCAGTGCAATTCCCGCACTGTCGGCAGCCTGGGCAGCTAAAGATAAAAAAGAGATCAGAAGCACTATTGAAACGGTTCTGCGTGTGACCATGATGATAGCAATGCCGGCAGGTCTCGGCATCGCCGCAATTCCAGGACCCATACTTGAAATACTCTATTCTTCCAGCAAGGATATGATTCCCATTGCGGAGCCTATGCTTCGTGTTTACGGCCTCGGAATGTTCCTTTTTGCAGCAACCTCGCCTATGACCAATATGCTTCAGGCTGTGGGCAGAATGGATATACCCATAAAGTCAATAGCTGTAGGCTCCTGTGCAAAAATTTTGCTGAACTTTATTCTTATAGGCAACCCCGATATCAATATAAAGGGTGCTCCCATAAGCACAACAGTGTGCTATATAATTATCTTTGCAATGAATCTCGGCTCACTGCTTAAAGTGACAAAGGTCAAGATAGATGTGATTTCAGTTTATCTCAAGCCCTTCATTTCGGCGGCACTCTGCGGTGTTGCAGCATGGGGTGTGAACTATATTATTGCTGAGAAGCTTATGGTTGAAAGCCGTCTTGTGGGCATTGTTGCCATCGGTTTTGGCGGCATAACCTATGCAATTTCTATGTTATTATTTAAAGGAATTGTTAAAGATGACGTTTTAATGCTTCCAAAAGGGGAAAAAATTGCAAAAGTCCTTGCAAAATTTGGATTATTAGGTTAAAATGTATCTGATGAGGTTTTGATATGGTTAACTATAAGATTAAGGAAAAATATAACATTGACGATTTGCTTGAAATTATGGCAATTCTGCGTGCTCCCGGCGGATGCCCCTGGGATGCTGAGCAGACCCACGAAAGCATCAAGTCAAATTTTATAGAAGAAACCTATGAGGTTATCGAGGCTATCAATCAGCAAAACCGTGAGCTTCTTTTAGAAGAGCTTGGCGATGTGCTGCTTCAGGTTGTTTTCCACACCGAAATGGAAAAGGAAAAAGGCAGCTTCACCTTCAGCGATGTTGCTGACGGAATTTGCAAAAAGCTTATTGAAAGACATCCTCATGTTTTCGGTGATGTGAAGGTCAGCGGTACCGACGAGGTGCTGTCTAACTGGGATGATATCAAGCGCAAATCGAAAGCACAGAAAACTCAGGGAAGCTCAATGCTTAAGGTGCCCAAGGAGCTGCCGGCTCTTATGAGAGCGCAGAAAATACAGTCCAAGGCCAAAAAGGCCGGCTTTGACTGGGACGATATGTCAGGTGCCCTCACAGCTCTTGAAAGTGAAATAGCTGAGCTCAAGCAGGCAATCGCCGCTGAAAACCGGGATGATATTACGGATGAATTCGGTGATGTGCTTTTCTCGTGTGTAAATGTTGCACGCTTTATTGATGTTGACTCTGAGGAAGCTCTCACACAAGCTAACGAAAAATTTATTTCACGCTATCTCGTGGTTGAAAGGTTAGCCGAGGAACGCGGAATAAATATGAAGGAGACTTCAATTGACGAGCTTGACAAGCTCTGGGACGAAGCAAAAATTATACTTAAATCCAATAGAGGGTAACCTCTTGGAAATATAAATTTATTTGGAGGAAAAACAAATGAATAAAACTGAATTAATCAATGCAGTTGCAGCTAAGGCTGAAATCTCAAAGAAGGACGCAGAAAAGGCTCTCGCAGCAGTTCTCGGCTCAATCGAAGATGCTCTCAAGGCAGGAGATAAGGTACAGCTTATCGGCTTTGGTACATTCGAAGTTAAGGAAAGAGCTGCAAGAACAGGTCACAACCCCAAGACCGGCGAAGCTATCGAAATCGCAGCAGCAAAGATTCCTTCATTCAAGGCAGGCGCTGCACTCAAGACAGCAGTAAAATAAAAAGAAGCCGCCTTGAGGGCGGCTCTTTTTAAATGCAGAATGCAAAGTGCAAAATGCAAAATTTCGGGTCGCTTCGCTCCGATTGTATCCGTTTATAGTTTATGCAAAATCAAGGCTACAGACCGCCGAGAAAAACTCTTGTTGTGCCCCTGAAAGGGGAAATGTCACGCAGTGACAAAGGGGTATAGAATTGACGGCACTTATATTTACAGAACACTATCTCTGCGGGTTGAATATTGATGTTGGTCAGTGGTCAACCCGCGACCACAATTTTGCATTTTGCATTCTGCATTTTACATTTCCAGAAAGGAGTTACCATGAGACTTGACAAATACTTGAAGGTTTCCCGTCTTATCAAGAGAAGGACTATTGCAAACGAGGTTTGTGATGCAAAGCATGTCACCGTCAACGGCAAAATTGCAAGAGCCTCCTATGATGTTAAGGTGGGGGATATCATCGAAATCCAGATGGGCGAAAACATAATGAAGGCAGAGGTTCTCGTTGTCACAGAGCATGCAACCAAGAACGATGCAGGACTTATGTATAAGATGCTGTAAGAACAGAGGCTGTCTTCTGTTCTTTTTTTATTGCGGTGCTAATATCCTTTATTGAAGGAGTGTTTTTTTATGACCGACAATAAAGATAAAATAGTTATGCCGCACAATGTTATAATGAAAGACAGAGAAGAGCTGACCTTAAGCGGAGTGACAGATGTTGACTCATTCGATGAGAGCACTGTTATTGCTTATACAGATTACGGTGAGCTGACCATAACGGGAACAAATCTGCATATCAGCTCCCTTAATATCGACAAGGGAGAGCTGAGTGTTGACGGAAGGATTTCGTCACTTGCCTATATTGACCGTCAGCCTGATAAGGGCGGCTTTTTCTCAAAGGTGTTCAGATGAATTATGCCCAGCCTCTTTCAAATCAGATAATTGTTTTTATCCGCAGTGTGGGTCTCGGGGTACTCTTAGGCTTTATCTATGAGGTGTTCTGCGTGCTTCGGGGGCTACTTTCGGATAAAAGGTGGGCCTATATTTTATGTGACCTCAGCTTCAGCCTTGCCGCCACACTTATATCATTCTTTTTTATGGTGCTTTATAATGACGGTACCGTACGCCTGAACCTGATAGCGGCGCAGCTTATGGGCGGTGCAGCCTTTCATCTGAGTGCAGGTGCACATATAGCAAGACCCTTAATTTTTATCGGGCAAAAGCTGAGAAGGGCAGTGCTGCTTGTGTTTTATCCCTTGAAAATGATATGTAAAAAATGTGCCGTAATCCTCGGAAAACTGAAAATAAGGGTGCATTGCAAGCCTGAGATAAAAAAACATAAGAAAAAAATTAATAATATTATAAAAATACCCTTGAAAAATTCGAAAAAATGATTATACTAAAATGTGTATAATTTTTCAAAGGAGTGTGTTTGTTTTGGCTGTCAGAAATATCAGTGAAGCAAAACCGAAAAAGAAAAGGTTTCGCAAAGTGCATTTCCTTTGGGTTATTTTAATCATAGGTGCCGTAGTGTTTGTTTTTGCAAGCCTTGCTCAGAATTTTATTGAACTCGGTCAGATTAAGGACGAGATAAATCAAATCAATCAGGAAATTACCGAGCTTGATAAAAACAGTGCTCAGATTCAGGAAATTCTCGATGACAAAACACACGAGGAATATTTTGAAAAGATAGCAAGAGAAGAATACGGCTACTGCAAACCGGGCGAGAAGGTATATTACAATTCATCATTCGGGGAATAAATCTTAGGAGGACAACATCTTTTTATGCTTGAAGTTGGAGCAATCGTTGAAGGTAAGGTAACAGGTTTAACAGCTTTCGGTGCATTTGTAAGCCTGCCTGACGGAAAAAGCGGAATGGTACATATCTCTGAGGTGTCCAATACCTTTGTTAAGGAAATTAAAGATTTCCTTAAGGAGGGTCAGGATGTTAAGGTTAAGGTTGTGGGTATTTCACCCGAGGGTAAAATCAGCCTTTCAATCAAAAAGGCTATGGAACCGGAAAAGCAGCCTGCGCCGAGACCGAGAAGAAACGACAGACCCAGAAGCAGCAATGTGTGGCAGGGTCAGCAGAAGCCTCAGACAACAGAGAGTATGTCTTTTGAAGATATGATGGCACGCTTCAAGCAGGTCAGTGACGAAAAGATGACTGACCTTAAACGCTCCACAGACTCTAAGCACGGCGGCGGATATTCAAGACGAAAATAAAGAGCTTGGCTGAGAGTATGTTTTGCTGCAACTATATTGATTGAGAAACGGCAACCACCTTAACCTATCGGTTAAAGGTGGTTCTTTTGTGTCCGGCGACTAATTTTAGTGGAATATTCCTTGACATAAGAGCCAAAAAATAGTATTATAAACTATAATGGTTTACTATGGGTAAATAGCGTTAATTATAAACTGAATATATATTTTACAGGTTTACATAATAAAAATTTCTGATAAAGGAGTGTTATATTTTTTAATGAACGAAAACAACAGTAATTCAGTTAAGTCAAAGAACAATTCGTCTAAAAATAAGAATAAATCAAAACCGTTTTTTGTAAAGAAAAAGAAGCCTCAGGCAAAAAAGACCCTTGAGAGCAAGGTCAGTGATGCAAAGGGTGCAGTAAACGACCTTAAGCTCTATGAAAAGCTTGAAACAGAGCCTAAAAAGAAGCAGGATAAAAAGCAAGGCAATCAGCCTCAGAAAAAGGCTCAGACTAAAAAAAATGCAGCTACCGCAGCAGTACCGCAAAAAAAGCAGAATGCACAGAGCAAAAAGCAAGCGGAAAAGCCTCAGAAAAAGGCAAAGCCCATAAAGGTTGCCTTTCTGGGCGGCTTAGGTGAGGTGGGCAAAAACATCACCCTTTTTGAGTATGACGGTGATATGATACTTATAGACTGCGGTCTTGCCTTCCCTGATGAGGATATGCCCGGTGTCGATATCGTTATACCTGATTTCAGCCATCTTGAAAAGAACCTCGATAAAATCAAGGGTATCTGTATCACTCACGGCCACGAAGACCATATAGGCTCCCTTGCTTATCTTCTCAAAAAGGTGAATGTGCCCGTTTACAGCACGCGCCTGACAAACGGTCTCATTGAGGGCAAGCTGCGTGAGCATAACATCCTTGATATTGCAGAGCTAAATGTGGTGTCTCCCGGTGAGACAGTGACTCTCGGCAAATTCAAGGTTGAGTTCATACATGTCAACCACTCAATTCCCGACGCTGTTGGCTTTGCAATTATGTGTGACGGCGGTACCGTTGTGCACACCGGTGACTTCAAGATTGATTCCACACCCATAGACGGCGGAATGATAGATATTGCCCGTTTTGCAGAGCTTGGCAAGCAGGGTGTGCTGTGTATGATGGCAGACTCAACAAATGCCGAAAGACAGGGCTTCACTGAGAGTGAAAGCAAAGTAGGAGCTTCCTTTGAAATGCTTTTTGCAAAGGCGGAAAGCAGACGTATTATTGTTGCAACCTTTGCTTCAAACATACACAGAGTTCAGCAGATTATTAATGTTGCTGCAAAATCAGGCAGAAAGGTTGCACTTTCAGGCAGAAGCCTTGAGAATGTTGTTGCTGTGGCCTCGGAGCTTGGTTATCTCAATGTTCCCGAAGGCATACTCATAAAGCTTGATATGATAAAGCAATATACCGACAGTGAGCTTGTGCTTATCACCACCGGCTCTCAGGGTGAGCCTATGTCTGCTCTGACAAGAATGGCAATGCGTGACCACAGAAAGGTCTCTATTACGCCCAATGACTATGTTATCATCTCAGCTACGCCTATTCCCGGCAACGAAAAAACAGTAAGCAGAGTTGTCAATGAGCTTATGAAATTAGGCGCCGAGGTTGTTTATGAAAAAATGTATGATGTTCATGTTTCAGGTCATGCCTGCCGTGAGGAATTAAAGCTTATGCTCGGCATAGTCAAGCCTAAATACTTTATTCCCGTGCACGGTGAGCAGAAGCATCTTTTAAAGCATGCAGACCTTGCCGAGGCTATGGGTATTCCCTCAGATAACATCATTCTTGCCGAAAACGGTGCTCTTGTTGAAATATGTGACAGACACATAAAACGAATCGGCAGTGTACCTGCAGGACAGACCCTTATTGACGGCTCAGGTGTGGGCGATGTGGGCAGTGCTGTTCTTCGTGACAGAAAGCACCTTGCAGAGGACGGCATTATTGTTGTGGTCGCCTGCGTTGATTCCGTTACGGGTGAGCTTACCTCAGGTCCCGATGTGGTGTCAAGAGGCTTCGTTTTTGTCAAGGAATCAACAGATCTTCTTGACGAAGCCCAGAAAACAGCTTATGAAACCATTATGAAGTGCCACGACAGAAACATTTATGATTGGGGCGCAATAAAAAGCAGAGTGCGTGACGATATTTCACGCCTGATGTACGAAAGAACTAAACGCTATCCTATGGTGCTTCCCATACTTATGGAGAACTGATATGAAAAAGCTTTGGAAGATATATGATATATCCTTAATATTTATCATTGTCGGCATTTTCTTTTGCGGTGTGACGGCAACCTATAACTATGTGCTTTCAGCCGTGGAGCTCGCTGTTATTCTGCTGTTCACTGTGGGAAGATTTCTCTATTATAAGGCAAGACACGAAAAGCTTCTTTTCAGAGTAAAAACTGTTACTGATGAGCTTACTTTTTCTGAAGGCAAGGCATTTGAAATTCTGACAGTGCCCTGTATAGTTGTGGAAAAGGACGGAAGCATCATATGGTTTAACGATAGCTTTAGGGGTACTTTTAAGATAAGCGATGACATTGCAGTGAGCAACCTTAAGGAGCTTCTTCGCAAAAACAGCATTGATAAGCTTCTTGAGGGCAGAGGCTGCAAGCTCAGAACAGACGGTATGTATTTTTCCGTTTATTCAAGCGAAATCAAAGTTGAAAATGAGGATATTTATCTGCTTTATTTCTTTGACGAAACAGAGCTTCGCATAACAGAGAAGGAATTTCTTGACACAAGACCCTCAATTATGCTCACTGTTATTGATAACGCCGACGAAATTTACGCCGACTTCAAGGAGAGCGACTGTGCGGCTATTTTCTCAAAGACCGAGCAGATGATAGAGCAGTGGGCAAGTGCCTACGGTGCTTTGTGCAGGAAATATTCAAATGTGAGAATGCTCATTTTTCTTGAGGAAAGAGCTCTGCAAAGAATGATAAACGATAAGTTTTCCATTCTTGATAAAATAAGAGATTTCACCTATGAGGGTAAAAGTGCAGAGCTTACTCTCAGCATAGGCATCGGCCACGAAAATGACCTGAGTGAGAGCAACAACTCTGCAAAGCAGGCTATTGATATGGCTCAGAGCAGAGGCGGTGACCAGGTTGCAATTAAAGAGGGCACACAGTATAAATTTTACGGCGGTGTGTCATCGGGTCGAGAAAAGAAAAACAAGGTTAAAACAAGAATTATTGCCAACACAATGGCTGAGATAATCGGCGGCAGTGACAATGTGCTTATTATGGGTCACAGATTTTCAGATTTTGATGCCTTCGGCTCTGCTGTGGGTATGCACTGCATTGTCAGCCATTTCGGCAAAGAATGTAATATTGTTGTCAACAGAAAAAGCACCCTTGCTGCTCCTCTTATTGATTTATTCGAGCAGGAAAAGGGGGAGGGAATTGTTATCAGCCCCGAAAAAGCCTTAAGCAAAAAAGGGAAAAACACTCTCGTAATTGTTGTTGATACCCATAAGGCCGATTTCACCGATTGTCCCGAGCTGCTGGAGGGCAACGAAAAAACAGTGGTTATTGACCACCACAGAAAAAGTGTTGATTATATTGACAATTCAGTGCTGTTTTATCATATGCCCAATTCCTCATCGGCAAGTGAAATGGTCACTGAAATTGCACAGTATGTTGACAGTAAGCCGGTGCTTGATAAATTTGCAGCTCTCGCTCTTTTCTCAGGCATTATGCTTGACACAAGAAACTTCATTTTAAGAGCCGGTGTGCGTACCTTTGAGGCTGCGGCATATCTTCGCTCAAGAGGTGCAAGCACAGTTGAGAGCAAAAAGCTTTTCTCAAACGATATGGGCATTTTCAGAAGCAGAAACGCTATCATTGATGAGGCTCAGACCTACCGTGACTGTGCTGTTTCCGTGGCACCCGAGGGAATTGAAAATGTGCGTCTCGTTACATCTCAGGCGGCAGATGAAATGCTTAATATCGAGGGTGTGAAGGCTTCCTTCGTTTTGTATGAAGGTGCAGGAACAGTGAATATTTCTGCAAGAAGCTACGGTGAGATGAATGTTCAGCTTGTTATGGAAAGTCTTGGCGGCGGCGGACATCAGACTATGTCGGCATGTCAGTTAAGTGATACAGATGTTGAAGGTGCTCTTGAAATGCTCAAGGGTGCAATTGATGAATATTTAAGTAATTTATAACGGAGGTAAAAATATATGAAAGTTGTATTGAAGCAGGATGTAAAAGGTCTGGGTAAGAAGGGTGAGCTTGTAAATGCCAGTGACGGCTATGCAAGAAACTTCCTTTTTCCTAAAAATCTTGCAGTTGAAGCTAACGCTCAGAATATGACGGAGCTCAAAAACCGTGAGCAGGCTGAAAAGTACAAAATAGCAACAGAAACAGCTGCAGCTAAAAAGGCCGCTGAGGAAATGAACGGCAAGACAATTGTTATCACCGCAAAAGCAGGTGCAAACGGCAAGCTTTTCGGCAGTGTAACAGCAAAGGAAATTGCCGAAAAGGTGGAAAAAGATTTCGGTGTTAAGACAGACAAGAGAAAAATAACTGTTGAGGATATCAAGCAGTTCGGCACCTTCCCCTTTGAAATAAAGCTCTATCAGGGTGTAACTGCAAAGCTTTTTGTGCGTGTAGGTGAATAATAATTAAAACAGAAGTAAAAAAATGAGGTGAGTTAATTGGACAGAGAAAGATCACTGACATCCCTTGACGATGTGAGTATGCCCTATTCTCTTGAAGCTGAGCAGGCTGTGCTCGGCTCGATACTCATTGACCCTACCTGCATTACCCAGGTCAACATTTCAATAAGACCTGATTATTTCTATCTGCCTCAGCATAAGGCGATATTCACCATAATGCAGGAAATAGACGCTCTCGGCGGAAAAATTGACCCTCTCATCGTTCTTGAAAAGCTCAAGGAAGAGAAAATCTATGACGATGCAGGCGGAAAGCAATACCTCTTTCAGCTCGCTGAGGTGGTACCCACAACAGAAAATGTTGAGGCATATGCAAATATCATCCGTGAGCAGTATTATAAAAGGTCACTTATAAATGTTTCTAAAACAATAATAGACGATGTTGCTTCCTCAAGCGAATCTGCCGACTCCCTTTTAGAGGTTGCCGAGCAAAAGATTTACGATATCCGCCAGGGTAGGGTAACAAGAGGTCCTGCCAAAATCGGTGATATTATCGTTAACGAGGTTTATGATAAGCTGCAGAAATTAAGCGGCGCCGATAAGGATAAATATAAGGGCTACACTACGGGCTTTATTGATCTTGACAAGGCTATTACCGGCCTTAATAAATCAGACCTTCTCATTATCGGTGCACGACCTGCCATGGGTAAAACAAGCCTTGCCCTTAACCTTGCAAGAAACACTGCAATGATGGGCAAAAAAAAGGTGCTGTTCTTCTCTCTTGAAATGACAAAGGAGCAGCTTGCACAGAGAGTGCTTTCAACTGAGGCAAGAATTGAAAGCACCAAGATGCGAACAGGCAATATAACAGGTGACGAGTGGGCAAAGCTTGCAACTGCAACGGCACTTCTTTCAAACTGCGAGCTTTATTTCGACGACACATCAAATATGACTGTTTCCGAGATGAAGTCAAGAATAAGAAGGCTTCGTGATGTTGATGCGGTTTTTGTTGATTACCTTCAGCTTATGAAAAGCGGCTCAAGGGTTGAAAGCCGTGTGCAGGAGGTTTCTGAAATTACAAGAAATCTTAAGCTGATGGCAAAGGATCTCAACATTCCCGTTGTTGTGCTGGCGCAGCTTGCCCGTTCCACCGAAGGCAGAGGCAAAAGCCATAAGCCTCAGCTCTCTGACCTTCGTGAATCAGGCTCAATCGAGCAGGATGCCGATATAGTTATTATGCTTTACAGAGAGGAATACTATGCGGCAGAAAAGGATGCACCGCCTGATGAAGACAGACCTGCAATCAACGAAGCGGAATTTATTATTGCTAAAAACCGTCATGGCCCCACAACCTCAATCAAGGTTGCGTGGAACGGTGACTATACTCTTTTCTCAAATCTGGAGCAGATAAGAAATGATATGTAAGGTTAAAAACACAATTGAAAAGCACCGTATGCTTGAGAATATCACTTCCGTAGCTGTCGGAGTTTCCGGCGGTGCTGATTCAATGTGCCTTCTGCATCTTTTAAGTAGATTAAAGGATGAATATGGTATAATGCTCAAGGCTGTTCATCTCAATCACGGCATCAGAGGGCAGGAGGCTCTTCGTGATGAGAATGTTGTGAAAGATTATTGCGAGCAAAACGGCATTGAGCTTCTCACCTTTCACAAAGATATTCCGTACCTTGCCAAGCAGGCGGGTATGGGTGAAGAGGAATGTGGCAGGGCAGTGCGCTATGAGTGCTTCAAAGAGGCATCCTGCGACGCTGTGGCAACTGCCCACACTCTTTCAGACAGCATAGAAACTGTGATATTCAATCTCCTGAGAGGTACGGGCAGCAAGGGTCTTTGCGGAATACCGCCCGTCAGGCAGGGAAATATTATACGCCCCTTGATTGACTGCACTCGCGAGGAAATTGAGTGCTATTGCGAAAATCACGGTATCCCGTATGTTACGGACAGCACCAATCTTACAGATGATTATAAGCGGAACTTCATCAGACACAGAGTTGTTCCTTTATTCGGTGAGATAAACAAAAACTTCACAGGCAACATCGCTTCGGCAATGGAAATACTTTCATGTGAAAACAGTTATATTGACGAAGCTGCCGAAACACTGCTTCTAAGTGCAAAATGCGGCGAAGGCTACAGTGGGGCAATTCTCAGGGATGCCCATGAGGCTGTGAGAAAAAGAGCCGTTGCGAAGCTCCTCGGCGATAAAATGTCAAAAAGCACGGAAAGACGGCACATAGACCTGACTGACAGCCTTATTATTGAGGGCAAGGGTCAGATAGAGCTGTCAAAGGACTTGTATATTTGCTGTGAGAGTGATATAATATCTTTTCAGCACCCGAAGGCAGCTGCATCTCAGTGGAGCTGCAGCTTGAACGATGGTAAGTTTATCACACCGTACGGTGTTTTCGTTCTCACAAAAGGCACCGCTGACGATATAAAAAGCATAAACGCTGTTGACGGCGATAAGCTGACAGGTACCCTGACAATGACATGCAGAAAGCAGGGTGACAGTTTTTATTCAAAAAAGCGAAAAAACACAAAGAGCCTTAAAAAGCTCTTTAATGAAGATAAAATTCCCGAGAAAAAAAGGGGAGAGCTTGCAGTGCTCAGATGCGGTGAAAGCCTTGTCTGGCTGGAAAATTACGGCACTGACGGCAGATATATCCCCGGGGATGAAACCGAAAATGTACTTATAATAAAAAAGGAAGGTTAAAATATGCATAAGGATGTAGAGAAGGTTCTTTTCAGTGAAAAAGAGCTCAGCGTTATGGTTGATAAAATAGCTGCAGATGTTACGGCGGATTATAAGGATAAAAACCTGCTTCTTGTCTGTGTACTTAAGGGCTCAGTGTGTTTTATGGCTGACCTTATGCGAAAAATTGACCTTGATTATAAAATCGAATTTCTCAGGGCAAAGAGCTACCTTGCCGGCTGCAGTGAATCCTGCGGTGAGGTTGAGGTTAAAAGCGAAATTGCAAACCTTGAGGAATATGATGTGCTCATAGTTGAGGATATATTTGACAGCGGCAGAACTCTTGAGAAGGTAACTGCCAAAATGCTTTCAGACGGTGCAAAAAGCGTTAAGTGCTGCAGCCTTCTTGATAAGCCTGAAAGGCGTGCCCCCTCTGTTAAGCTGCAGCTTGACTATGTGGGTAAGCAGATACCCAATGCCTTTGTTGTGGGCTACGGCCTTGACTATGACGAAAATTACAGAGGTCTTCCCTATGTGGGAATACTTAAAAGAGAAGTTTATGAAAAATAACCCTTCCCTGTGCGGAAATTACTAAGGAGTGATTATATATTGGATAACAATAACAGCAACAAACCCGTTAAACCTGCCGCACCCGGCGGCGCAAACAAATGGGGAAATCTGCTTTATATAATTGTGCCGGTGCTGCTTATAATAGCAATTGCATCCTTTATGGGCACTCAGAATAAAGAAGAAGCCCCAAAGTATTATCAGATAGTTGAGCAGTTCCGCAGTGGCGAAATCAGTGAATATAAGCTTAACCTTTCAAGTGGAGCCCTTGAATATATTGTCAAAGGCGAAGAGAAGGTTACAAAGTATGTGGTGCCAAATGTGGATATTTTCCTCAATGATGTGCACAACTATATCACTGAATATAATCTTGATAATCCCGATTCAAAGATAAAATACGATTATATCAGAGGCTCGAACTCTGCCGTGTGGGCAAGCGTGCTGCCGTCAATATTTATGACACTCCTTCTTGTGGGTATGCTTTTCTATTTCTATCGCAAGATGGGTCAGAATATGCAGAACGAAAGCCACCATGCACTTACCTTCGGCAAGGCAAGAATAAAGCTTGGCAAGGACGAAAAGCGTAAGACAACCTTTAAGGATGTTGCAGGTGCAGACGAAGAAAAGGCAGAGCTTGAAGAGATAGTTGACTTCCTTCGTTCGCCTGAAAACTATCAGGCACTTGGTGCAAGAATACCTAAGGGTGTGCTACTTGTGGGCCCTCCGGGTACAGGTAAAACCTTGCTTGCAAGAGCTGTTGCAGGTGAAGCAGGCGTTCCCTTCTTCTCAATTTCAGGTTCAGACTTTGTTGAAATGTATGTAGGTGTCGGTGCTTCGCGAGTAAGAGACCTTTTTGACCAGGCTAAGAAAAATTCTCCCTCAATTCTTTTCATAGATGAAATTGATGCCGTGGGCAGACACAGAGGTGCCGGTATGGGCGGCGGACACGATGAAAGAGAGCAGACTCTCAATCAGCTGCTTATCGAAATGGACGGCTTCGGTGCAAATGAAGGCGTTATCATCATTGCCGCAACCAACAGACCTGATATTCTTGACCCTGCACTTCTTCGCCCGGGCAGATTTGACCGTCAGCTCACTGTTGGCAGACCTGATCTCAAGGGCAGAGAAGAAATTCTTAAGGTACACGCAAGAAACAAGCCTCTTGCTCCCGATGTAAGCCTCAAGACTATTGCTAAGTCCACAGCAGGCTTCACAGGTGCTGACCTTGAAAACCTTCTCAACGAGGCCGCACTTCTTGCTGCAAGACGCAAAAAGAAGGCTATCACCATGACCGAAATTGAGGAAGCCACAATCAAGTGTGTTGTGGGCACTGAAAAGAAGTCTCACAAGATTACAGATAAGGAAAAGAAGCTTACCGCCTTCCACGAGGCAGGTCATGCCGTTGCCGCTTATTACACCGAGGGTCAGGACCCTGTGCACGAAATCTCCATTATTCCCAGAGGTATGGCAGGCGGCTATACAATGCAGCTTCCTGAAAACGACAGCAACTATATGTCCAAATCAGATATGCTAGGTGAGCTTGTTGTGCTGCTCGGCGGCAGAGTTGCAGAAGCACTTGTTCTCGGAGATATCTCAACGGGTGCATCAAACGATATCGAAAGAGCTACGGCTATTGCAAGAGATATGGTCACACGCTACGGTGTGAGTGAAAAGCTGGGACCTG
>JAFQLV010000027.1 GCA_017396515.1 Clostridia bacterium
ATATCGCTCACAGCTATTGACGGCTCGTTAAATCTTCTTTTGGAGATAAATTCCAGAATATTTTTCAGCTTTTTGTGGTCTGCTTCAAAGGGGCGGTCTATAAGGCTTATTTCAATTGTCACCCTGCCGTCGCTGTCGGTAAAAAAGCAAAGAGCGTCTGTATAAATGCCTGCGTCCTGAAGTGCCGTTCTTATAGCAGTGGAGCGGGCAGTGTCGGCAATGCGTGAGCCCTGTACCTTTTCGGCTGTTTCTCTGAGGAAATCTCCCATAGCACTGAATTGGTCAGTGAGAACCTTCCTCATTTCACGCACCTTCATTTTCATAGCTATATTGTTGGTGTACTCGGGAAGCCCTGCCTCGATTTCATTTATGAGCAGCTCACGGCGGGTGCATCGTTTTTCCAGCGGAAGTCTGCCTGAGGGCTTTTTTTCAATGCCTGCAAGGCACAGAATATCGCTTGCAGTTGAGTCAAACATTTTATTCCAGCATTTGCTTTTGTTTTCACAAGAGGTGCACACCCTTTGCTGCAGGCTTGCAAAAAGGCGGTTGACCTCAGGGTTGATTACGCTGTCAAGCTTTTCGCTGACACCGCTGACAACCTTTGAGACCTCATAGATGTTGTTTGCCGCCGCGTGAAGCTGTGCCGATACCTGACGGGAAAGCTGATTGTCGGAAACTATGCCGCTTTTTAAAAGGAAATCCTGCAGGGAGGTTATCCACCGTGAGGGAATAAGCATGAATGCCGCTGCGGCAATTGCTGTTTCCACAAGACAGATAATAACATATGATGAGGAGTCACCCATAAGACAAATCAGAGAAAAGCTCACTGCGTAGGAAATAGCTGTGACAATCTGTCCCAAGGGAGAAAAAACTCCCGATATAAGACCTGCAAGAGCATAGCAGGGGAAAAGGTATCTGAGGGAGCTGTCTATGCATAGGGCACTGCCCACCAAAACTCCGCCCACAGCACCTAAGCTGCTGCCCTTATAAAGTGAAAGGAACATAACTAAAATACCCGACAGAATACGGGCAGGGGAAAGCCCCTCAATATTAAAGCCTGACATGCACATAAGAAATATGCCCAAAGAAATGACAATGCTCGTGCTGTCTTTTATGCCGAGGGAGGCTATGCCTATTCGCATAACAGGTGTTTTAAAGCTTCTTATAAAAAGCAGTGTGGCACAAAAAGCCAGCAGACCTTCGCACAGCAGCATAAAAACAGAAGTGAAATTCATGCCGGAAAAGGCGAGAAAAATCATGCCGGGAATTAAAATGCAGAGGAAGGCACCGATATAATTCACCTTGGTTTTATCAAGATGATAAAACCGCTTAGTGATTATGAGCCTGAAAAGGCATATCAAAGCACAGGAAAAGGTGTATTTCAGTGCACCTTGCCAGGGCTGAGAGACGAAATATCCCAAGGTGCCGAAAAGAAAAGCGGGAAAGCAATATGTATAATTGACAGATGCAAGAAATGCCACGGTGAAAGGCGACATAGTGCCAAGAGATTCAAGCTGCGAAAAGCAAAACCCTGCAAAAGAGAAGAGAGCTATACGAAGATAATAACTAAGATTTTTTTCCTGTACTTCTTCATTGAAATCAAAATTCAGCTCGGCGGTGTCGCCGAAGGCTATATCCTTTTCCTTTGTTTTCATAATAATCTACCTTTCAGCCTTGTTGTGTTTGACTACCGCCAATATGATAATTATAGCTTCCGGTTTAACCGAAAAAAGTCAAAATCTGTAATAGAAAGATATTTACTTTTGCGTGTGGGTTGTGATATAATTCTCGGTAGTTATTTTTCAGGAAAGAAGATGTAAATATGTTAGGTGTCTTAGTCAATGTGGCAACAGTTTTAATCGGTAGCACCGTGGGACTTATTTTTAAAAAGGGTATTTCCAAAAAATACAGCGATGCGGTAATGATAGGCATAGGTCTTTGCACCGTGCTTATCGGTATTCAGGGTATGCTCAAGGGTGAAAATGTGCTTGTTGCAATTATCTCTATGGTTATAGGTGCAATTATAGGCACAGCTATTGATATTGACGGCAAATTAAACGGTGCAGGCGACTTCCTTTCAAAAAAACTGAAAAAGGGTGAAGGGGATAAGGTAAGTATAGCTGAGGGCTTTGTTACGGCAAGTCTTTTATTCTGCGTGGGTGCAATGACTATAATCGGTTCTCTTGAGTCAGGTCTTAAGGGCGATAACACAACAATTTTTACAAAGAGCATCCTTGATTTGTTTTCATCCTGTATGCTCAGCGCGAGCCTCGGAATAGGTGTAATTTTTGCCGCAATATTTGTTTTTGTTTTTCAGGGTGGCTTAGTGCTTGCGGCAGGGCTTCTTGAGCCGCTTCTTAGTGAGAGTGCCGTTGCGGAGATAACCTGCGTAGGCTCTCTGATGATTTTAGCGCTGGGACTCAATCTTACAGGTCTTGGCAAATTCAAGGTTGCCAACTATTTCCCTGCTCTTATTTTCGCTCCCTTAGTCTGCTATCTCTTCGAGTTTCTGGGCAATTATATACCTGCCCTTGCATAATTAAAGAAAAGGATAAGATAAAATGACACAGTCAAGAAAAAACAGCTTAATAGGCTCAGCACTTCTGGCTCTTGCCGCCATAATATGGGGCAGCTCCTTTGTTGCACAGACAACAGGTGCAGAGCATGTGGGGCCCTTCGCCTTTATTGCTATGAGAAGCCTTTTAGGCTCTGTGGCACTTCTGCCCGTTATATTCTCAATGGATGCAATAAAGAAAAAAAACAAGCCCTCGGAATATAAAAAAATGACAAAGGCAGATTATAAATATCTGCTTATGGGCGGCGGTGCCTGCGGCGTTGTGCTTTTTGCCGCATCTTCCTTGCAGCAGCTCGGCATTGACGGCGGCACTGCTCCCGGTATGGCTGCGTTCATCACAGCACTTTATATTTTGCTTGTGCCCATTTTTTCGGTGGTTTTGGGCAAAAAAATAAGACCCGTCATATGGGGCTGTGTGGGTGTGTCAATACTTGCACTTTATCTGCTGTGTGTCAAAGAGGGCGGCAGAGTGCAAATGTCAGACCTTTATGTTTTAGCCTGTGCCTTTTGCTTTGCGGTGCACATTATGGTTATAGACAAGGTGTCACCTAGGCTTGACGGTGTGAGGCTTTCTTCTTTGCAGTTTTTTGTGGCAGGTGTCATAGCACTCATTCCTATGCTTCTTATGGAGGATGTTACCCTTGAGGCACTGAAGGCCGCGGCTCCGTCTATAGCCTATTCGGGCATAATGTCAAGCGGAATAGCTTACACATTGCAGATTTTAGGTCAGCAGAAAACTGAGCCTACTATTGCCACAATGATCATGTCTCTCGAGAGCGTTTTCGGTGTGCTGACAGCTATGGTGGTACTGTCTCAGGTGCCTACTGTCAGGGAAACTCTGGGCTGCATACTTATGTTTGCGGCAATAATCGTGGCACAGCTGCCGGAAAAGAAAAATGAATAATGAATGAATAATGAATAATTGCGGTCGCGGGGAAGCTTGTGACCGCTTTTGTTTTGTGCCGCGGAGAGGGTGGGATAAAGAGGGGAGTGCAGTAGATTATATTTTTACTCAGTATTTTCTTAAGTTTTCCTTAAGTCTTATGCTCTGCCCTTGATTTGTATGTGCACCGGTGATAAACTTAAAATATAAAATCTAAGGAGCTGTAAAATGAAAAAAACAGTTAAAATTCTCAGTATAATCGCAGGCTCGCTGCTTCTGGGCAACACGGCACTTATGTCAATTATTGCAAATTTTAATATAGGCCTTTTGCCTGTGGCAGCACTGGGTGTTCTTCTTCTCCTTTACGGAATATTCTTTGACAGACTACCCTGTAAGAGGCTTGTGCACTGCTTTGTCGGCACTGTTCTTGCAGTGCTTCTCGTCTTTGGCAGCTTCCTTGCAGCTTACGGCAGAAACGACAATGCCGATTACAATGAAAAGACGGTTATAGTTCTGGGCTGCGGTATAAGAGGTGAAAGAGTCAGTGTGGGTCTTGCCAAACGCCTTGACAAAGCGGCAGAGTACCACAAGGAAAACCCGAAAGCCATGATAATTGTGTCAGGCGGTCAGGGACCTCAGGAGGACATAAGCGAAGCCCTCGCCATGAAACGCTATCTCGTAGCCAAGGGCATTGACGAAGACAAAATAATAATGGAGGATAAATCCACTTCCACTATAACAAACTTCCGCTATTCCCGTGAGATAATGGAAAAAGAGGGGATGTCGCTGTCTTCTGTGGTCTTTGTCACTAACGGCTACCATGTTTACAGAGCTGCAAGCTATGCAAAGGCTGAGGGCTTTTCAGAGGTGTCGCATCTCGGCACAGATATTATCTGGTATACTATTCCTATGAATTATATGCGTGAAATGCTTGCAGTGGTCAAAATGTGGGTATTTGACAGATAATGCACATAAAAATTTAAAATCTGCACATAAATATATTGACAAATAATGTGCAAAATAGTATCATATTAATGTAGGAGGTGTTAATATGAGCACTGTAAATGTAACTTTCAGAATTGATGAAAACTTAAAGGCGGATGCCGATGAGCTTTTTTCAGATTTAGGTCTTAGCCTTTCTGCGGCGTTTAATATGTTCCTCAGGCAGTCTCTCAGAGAGCAGGGCATTCCTTTTGCAGTAACGAGAAAAGAGCCTAACGCAGAAACACTTGCGGCTATTGAAGAGGTAATAAACAGAAGAAATTTGCACGGCCCCTTCAATACAGTTGAAGACTTAATGGAGGATTTAAATGCTGAAGATTGAATATCACAGTCAGTTTAAAAAGGACTATAAGTTAGCTGTTAAAAGAGGTCTTGATGTCAGTTTGCTGACTCAGGTAATTTCAATGCTTGCCAACGGCGAAACCTTGCCGCCTAAATTTAAAGATCACCGACTCACGGACTCAAAGGAATATAAAAATGTGAGAGAGTGCCACATTCAGCCGGATTGGCTTTTAGTGTACAGAATTGACAATTCAGAACTTATTTTAGCCTTGATCAGAACAGGCACACACAGTGACCTGTTTAAATAAAAGAAAAAGCAGTATCGCTCCAGGTACTGCTTTAATCGTTTTTCCACTGACACTTTTCCATATCCACCCTGACATCATCGATGAAGGCTACGCCCTCACTCTCGAGCAGCTCACGCTGTATGTTTTCTCCACCGAAAGCAAAGCCTTCAGCAACTCTGCCGTCTTTTTTCACAACCCGGTGGCAGGGGATGACCCCCGGCTCAGGGTTGACATGCAGTGCGTACCCGACAACCTGTGACCAACGGGGGTTGCCTGCCAGCAGGGCAATCTGACCGTATGTGGCGACCTTACCCTCGGGGATTTTTCTGACCTGCTCATATATTTTTTCAAATGTATTCACTTGTTCACCTCATTTATAATTCTTAAAATAAATTATCATAAAAACACAAAAAAATCAATGGTTATTTTTCTCAAAAGCTGTTGACATTAGTGTGGGGTGGTAGTATAATCAATGAGCAATCCAAAATAAGTGGTGGAGTCTGTCATAGAACAATATGTTCTATTTGTTGTGGATTGCAGATTCGGTGATATATATTGAATCTTTGACAGAATCCGTTTTATGGCGGGTTTTTTCTTTTTGTGCAGACTCAAAGGAGAGGTAGTAAAATGAGTCCCATCACAATCACTGCTCTGGTTATCTTCGCCGTCACCTACATACTTATGCTGGCGTTTCAGAAAATCAGACCCTATGTCACAGTTGCATCGGCACTTGTCTTTGTTGCTTTAGGTGCTGTTGCCACATTCAATCCCACACTTTTCGGCGAAGGCTTTTTTGCCTTGTCTGAGGATAGCTTTGCTTACAGCTTTACAGATGCTCTTTCTGAAATTGACTGGAATGTTATTATGATGATAGCAGGTACCATGGGTACTGTTTATCTTTTCATCGAGTCAAAGATGCCTCAGCTTATGTCGGATATTCTCATTTCAAAAATGCCGAATATGAAATGGGTTGTAGTTGCCCTTTCACTTTTTGCAGGCATTGTTTCCGCTTTTGTTGACAATGTTGCCACAGTGCTTATGATAGCCCCTGTTGCACTTGCTTTTTGCAAAAAGGTGGGTGTTTCACCGGTGTCGTCAATTATATGCATTGCAGTTTCATCAAATCTGCAGGGCGCCGCAACTCTGGTTGGTGACACAACATCAATTCTGCTTGCAAAGGCAGCAGGTCTCGATTTCTCAGACTTCTTTTTGCATGACGGCCGTGTGGGTATGTTCTGGGTTGTTCAGGCAGGTGCTATAGTGAGTGCACTTATCATTATACTTATGTTCCGCAAGGATAAGGATAAAATTGAGTTTACCGGCCGCACCAAGGTCGAGGATAAGTTCCCCACCTTCCTTCTTGCAGGCACAGTGCTTTCCCTTATTGCAGTTTCATTTATCCCTTATAAGGATGCTGCCGCACCGGGTCAGCTTTATAAGCCTGACATTACAAACGGTATTATCTGTATAGCTTTCTTCCTTGTAGGTATTATCCGTGAGCTGCTTCTCAAGAAGAATAAAGAAATCGTCAAGAACGCATTTAAGGAAATTGACTATTACACAATAGTGCTGCTGACAGGTCTTTTTGTGGTTATAGGCGGTGTCAAGAGTGCAGGAGTTATTGATGTTATAGGCGATGCAATTGCATCTCTTGGTTCAGGCTCCGTATTTGTTGTTTATACAATAATTGTGTGGATGAGCGTTATTCTTTCAGCCTTTATTGATAATATTCCCTACACTGCAACCATGCTCAGCATAGTGCCGGTTATTGCAGGTGAACTCGGCATTGAGCCCACACTGCTTTACTACGGTCTGCTTTGCGGTGCAACACTGGGCGGCAACCTGACCCCCATAGGTGCAAGCGCAAACATTGCAGGCATCGGAATACTCAGAAAAGAGGGCTATGAGGTCAAGGCCACAACCTTTATGAAATTCGGTGTACCCTTTACCCTTGCAGCTGTTACCACAGGCTATGTGCTCTTATGGCTTATCTGGATGTAAGAAAATTTTGAATTATGAATTGCGGGTTAGTTTCTGCTGTAGTGCAGTTTCTGCCCGCAGTTTTTTTCTTGTGTTGCAATAAAGATAATATAATACTATAATAAAAAAGAAATAATGACAAAACCTGTAACGAACAGGTCTTTTTCGGCATTAACATACAGAACAAAGGAAAGGAGATGAGTGAAATGCAGTCAATGGATGATATATATCAAAGCTATGCCATGACAGTTTATAAATATCTGCTGACGCTTTGCAGAAATGATGATTTAGCTGAAGAGCTGACGCAGGAGACCTTTTATCAGGCAATAAAAAGCATAAAGCGCTTTGACGGCTCATGTCATATATCAACATGGCTTTGTGCCATAGCTAAAAATCAGCTTCTGTCTTATCAGCGAAAGCACCCGAAAACCGCTGAGCTTGAAGCTTGCGATGCCGTAGCCCCTTCGGCAGAGTACAATGCAGTGGCTTATGAAAACCGGGTTGAGCTTCTGCGGCGGCTGCATTTATGCCCTGAGCCTTACCGTGAAATTCTGTATCTGAGAATATTCGGAGATTTATCCTTTAAAGAGATAGGTGACATTCTCGGCAAGAGCGAAAACTGGGCAAGAGTAACATTTTATCGAGGCAAAGAAAAACTCAGAAAGGAGCTTGAGACTTATGAAAAATAATCTTACCTGTGAGCTTGTTGAAGACCTTATGCCATCGTATATAGACGGTCTGACAAGCGAAGTGACAAACGGTGCTATGCGTGAGCACATTGCCCACTGTGATAAGTGCAAGGCAAAGCTTGAGAGCATGAAGGAGCCTTATTCTCAGGATAAAATTGAGGCGGAAAAGAAGGAGATTGACTTCCTTAAAAAGGCAAGAAAAAGGAATATAAAAACTGTGCTTTTCAGTATAATTGCAGTTATTCTGATTGTGGCTGTGGGTGCTTGTACCCTGCCGTATATGGAAAGCAAGAGGCTTTTTGAATACGATATAATATATGACCTTGAGGTTGAGGACGGCACCTTCAAGCTGACAATGCTGCCGATTTCCAACGAAATAGTTATAACAGATGTCATAAGAGAGGAATTCGGCTTCGGCGAAGTAGGCCTTGATATAAGAGGCAAAAAAAGAAGTCCCTTCGGACACCAGAAAACATACACCTGGGAGTATACTCCCGAAAGAGCCGGTTCTGTAAAAACACTCAAAATTCTCAATAAGATTTTGTGGAAGGAAGGCCGGTACATCTCCGATATAACATGGGAAACTTTTAACAAAAAGCATCCTTATATGGGTGATATGTCCGCCAACAGCAGAACGGCAAGAGCTTTGGGTATATATGACTATCTCGGCTCCCATACCAATAAGCTGCAATCATCAAAAGAGCCTTATGAGTGGACAATGATGCTTTCTTATGAGATTTTGCCTAAGCAGGTGAAGGAAAAAGAGGAGCTGATGAAAAAATACGCCTATGCTATATTAGGTGTAATTGATAACCTCGGTGCAGTGAGCTTTGAATATGAAATTTTCAGTTCAGAGGGTGAAGACAAGACTTGCAGGCTTACAGTTACCAAAGAGCAGGCAAGCGAATATTTTGGCGATGATATAGGCAAGTGTTATGAGGATATAGGTCAGCTGCAGAAGCTAATGGAAATGACGGGACTTGCAGATATGCCCTACCCTCAGCTGAATGACCCGGACAGCTTTGATTATGATGTAAATGAAGTGGCAAGAGTCGAGCTGTTTAACGCAAGTGATGCCGAAATTAAAAAAATCGAGCTTTATTGCCGTGAAACCGAGACAATGGCAGGCCGAGGCTTTGTTGACGATTGGAAATTCAATATTGACAAAAACCCTGTTGTTACCGATACAGATATGAATATCTGGTTGGAATCAGAGGGGCTTTCGTCAAATCTGTATGATGATTCCAGACTCGGCAGTTTAACCGTTGAAGTAAAGGTTTATGACTGGGATGACAATGTATATCAGGTGCAGGATGTTATAGAGGTCAGCGCTCAGTTCGGGGCAATTTATTACTTCATCTTAGACGGCAGCTTTGAAGAGGGCTTTCACATCAAGACAAGATAAAAAATGAGTGCAGAGTCAATGCTCTGCACTCAGACTGTCGAAAAACCGTGTTTCGCAATCAAGCGAGACACGGTTTTATGTCTGTATTGTTTAATATTTGGAATAAAATGGAAAAAAAGGCTTGAAAATCACGGAAATTCTCGTTTTTGAACTTCCACATTGCCATTTTTTTAAGGTTCATTGCAGCAAACTTAAGCCTGACCCAATTAGTGACTTGGTTCAGACCTCGATAAGGTGTATACCTCATGGCGTG
>JAFQLV010000028.1 GCA_017396515.1 Clostridia bacterium
ATCAGATTTTTTGCGAGACGGATTTTTGTCATATCAAGGCACAAAACGCAGTAAATCCTGCCGGATTTACGAGTATTTTAACGAAGAGATGGCGAAAATCCGTCCGAAAAAAACGGGTTCGGATTATACTCTTCACCCTAGGCTCTGCTACAGGCACCTGAGATATTCCGCACTGTGAGCAGACCCTATCCTCATTAAGCATAGCATTACCGCAATTCTGACAGTATTTCATTTTCTACCTCCACTTTTACAAAAACAGACTAAATATTCATTGTATGAATATTATATTCAAAACAATTATGAAAGTCAAGCATATTTTATGATAAATTTGAATATAGAGGTGAAAATATGAAAAATATAAAGCGGATAAGAGTCTTAAGCGAATATACACAGTTAAAGGTACAAATGGAAACAGGCATTTCACAGAGTATCCTTTCAAAATATGAAAGAGGCGATTTAATGCCCACAACAGAAAACCTGATTATTCTTGCAGATTTTTATAAAACAAGCCTTGACTATTTAATGGACAGAACCGACGAAGTAAAACCATATGCGAAAAAAGACATCAAATAAGCTCAAACTACACCCCGCAAAAAAACCACTTGACAGCAATTGCCAAGTGGTATATAATATAATCAAGAGGTAACCGATAAAAGCGGTTAGCCGCAAAAGTTATTTTTTAAAAAATAAAAAGACAACCGTCACTGGCCAGAGTGGCGGTTGTTGCTTTTTACTTTAATATGTATTGTAAAAGTAAGAATACCCACATGAAATGTTAAAGTAATTGGCACCTCATACACCCCCTTTCAAGGAGTGTACTAACCGCCTTGCGCCGCCTCTTGACTATATCAGGGCTATTATATACTTAAAACCACATTTTGTCAAACCTTTCAGCTCCCACATTAATAATCAACAGCGGCAGATCTCCCCTCTGCCGCTGTATTTTTCTGTTTGTTCTTCTTATTCAAAAAGACTTCTTAGCATAGCAATAATGCTGTCAACAAAATCCTTGATCATATCCAGAAGCTCTGTTACGGTTATGCTGCCTTTTTCACTATTCTTCATTATATTTTCCTCCAAAAGTATTTCAGCTCTTCACTGTAATTACGATTATAGCATTATACCCTGTGTAAGTCAAGTCAAAAAGCGGCAGGCTTAAATCCCACCGCTTTATTATTTATTATTTATTTGCTATTCTTTTAGCGAAGCACTTACACTCCTCCGCCGACTGAGCCATCCCATGTGTCAACAGTGGTTGCCTTCATTTCTTCTTCGTCAAACCAGCGTGTTGTTACAGCCTTTGTTTCTGTGAAGAAGCGGAATGCATCCTTACCCAGGCAGTGAAGATTGCCGAAGAATGAAAGCTTGTGACCTGTGAAGGGGAACACACCGACGGGTACGGGGATACCCACATTAACGCCTACCATACCGCCGTCGGTTCTCTTTGCAAACTCTCTTGCATAATAGCCGTTCTGTGTGAAGATAACCGAGCCGTTTGCATAGGGGTTACGGTTCATAAGTGCAAGACCTTCCTCGAAGCTCTTCACTCTCTTTATGCAAAGCACGGGTCCGAAGATTTCCTGAGTACCCACAGTCATATCCTCTGTTACATTATCGAGAATTGTGGGACCTACATAGAAGCCCTTTTCATAGCCCTCAACAACTGCATCTCTGCCGTCGAGAACGAGAGTAGCACCCTCTTCAATACCCTTGTTAATCCAGTTTATTACGCTTTGCTTATGCTCAGCAGTTACAACAGGGCCGAGAGTTGATTCGGGGCAATATGAGGGGCCGAGCTTAAGCTCTGATGCGTACTGCTTAAGAAGTGCAACAAGCTTGTCTGCTATGCTTTCCTGAGCCACAACAACAGGCAGAGCCATACATCTTTCGCCTGCACAGCCGAAGGCTGAATTGATGATACCTCTCGCTGTTCTTTCAAGTGCAGCATCCTCAAGCACAAGAGCGTGGTTCTTAGCTTCACAAAGAGCCTGAACTCTCTTGCCTGTAGCTGAAGCTTCTTTATAAACATGAAGACCGACCTTTGTTGAGCCGACAAAAGTGATGCCCTTTACATCGGGATGCTTGAGAAGAATGTCTGCCTCAACTCTTGAGCAGGTAACAAGGTTAACAACACCCTTGGGAAGACCTGCCTCAATAAGAAGCTCGTTAAGTCTCATAGCTGTCATAGGTGTCATTGATGCCAGCTTGAGCACGATTGTGTTACCGCAGGCAATGCAGCAGGGAACCATCCAGCCCATAGGAATCATACCGGGGAAGTTGAAGGGTACAATACCTGCAAAAACACCCACGGGCTCATAATAAAGAGTTGTGTCATAGCCGCTTGATGTGTCTCTCATGCAGTCGCCCATTGTAAGGCTGGGAGCGCTGAGTGCAAGCTCAACAGGCTCTTTAACCTTAAGGATATCACCCTTTGCCTCTGAGAGCACCTTGCCGTGCTCTGTTGCACAAAGCTCTGAAAGCTCATCCATATGCTCTATGAGAAGCTCGCGGAATTTATAGAGCACCTGAACTCTTTTCATAACAGGTGTGTTTGACCATGCAGGGAAAGCTGCCTTTGCCGAAGCAACAGCTGCCTCAACCTCATCTGCCGTGCAGCAGGGTGTTTCAGCAATAACCTCACCTGTGCTGGGGTTGTAAACGGGCATATACTTCTCAGTCTTGGACTCGAGCCACTGACCGTCAACAAAATACTTTAATCTCTTGATCTGTGCCATTTTATATACTCCTTAACTTTATAAGATTTTTTACACTACCTTAGGGTGAAGAGTATAATCCGAACCCGTTTTTTTCGGACGGATTTTCGCCATCTCTTCGTTAAAATACTCGTAAATCCGGCAGGATTTACTGCGTTTTGTGCCTTGATATGACAAAAATCCGTCTCGCAAAAAATCTG
>JAFQLV010000004.1 GCA_017396515.1 Clostridia bacterium
ACCCAAGAGACCCGTTTACGGGTAGCAAGTAATCCTATGCGTGGCTGGCAGGCCAATAAAAGACGCACTTGTGCGTTGCCTGTAGTATTAGGGCTATGCCCGAAACGGAAAAACCACCCGCTATGCGGGTGGATATTTATTTGTTGCATTTCATTTTCTTTTATGCTAAAATACCTGCATAACATATTTCGGAGGATATTATGGGTATTGTAATGAGAATTTTAGGAGTGATTCTGACAGTGTTACAGACAATTGGCAGCGGACTTGTTCCGATAAACACCTTTAATTGGGCAGAGGACCTTTTCAGCGACAGCTCAAAGGCTTCTTATTCACAGATGTATTATGAGCTGCAGCAAAACGGAAAAAACAACACGGATATCTGGCGTCAGGGTATGATTTCAGGCAACGGCCTTCAGGGTGTCATCACAAGCGGAGCACCTTACAGTGACACGCTTATTTATCAGAATATGCATTTCATTATGCCTAACAAAAATGTGCGTTACTGCCCCGATACGGCTCACGAGCTTGAATCGGTAAAGCAGAATATTGCCGAAAGCAAGGATATTACAGATAATGCATCTTATGATGATGTTTATGCTTTTCATCCGGGTGCCGCACTGAGAATATCACAGACAAGACTGCCTTATCTTAAATATGTGCGCTATACCGATTATGAAAGTGCGCAGGTGGGTGTTCAGTATACGAATATGCTGGGCAAGTGGCAGAGAGCAACCTTTACTTCACAGACTGACGGTGTAACAATAACAAAAATCAGCAAGTCAAACCTTGGTGCGAAGGTAAATCTCACCCTTTCTGTTGATGATATTTCAACCTTTGCAAATTACGGTAACGGCAGTGAGGTTGACATGAAATATAAAAAGCTCACAGGTGATGAGGGTGAGTACATTGCCATGGTCGCCCACTATCCTTCTTATGAAAACAGTGAGCTTAAAAATGGCGGCTATGCAACTGTTGTTTATGTTATAAATGAGGGCGGAAGCAAGAAAACAGACAAGCTTCTCAAAAAGGTCAAAGACTCTCAGCACTGCGGTGAAGAGGACCCTGCAATTAAAATCAGCGGTGCCGATAATGTCTATCTTATTGCCGTAACGGGCAGAACCTATGATATGGGCAATATAGACGATTTTGCCCATATGAAAGACTATGATATTGTTGATTCGCTTCTGGGCAAAACCAAGGCGGTGGCAGATAAATATACCCAAGACGGAGTATTCTCTTATGAAAAGGCTCTGGGGGAGCATGCCGATGCTTTTAATGCGGAATATAACAAAATGACTCTTGAGCTTGACGGCAAAGACAGCAGAACATCTAATGAGAGGCTTGTGCTCTCACAGATGGCAAATAAGAAAATCAAGTCAGCTTTAGCTGAGAGAGCCTTCTATTCAGGCAGATATGCTTATCTATGTGCAGGCGGCAGCAGTACCCCGAGACTTTACGGCATGTGGACAGGCGAATGGGCACCCGGTTGGGGCAGCAAATATACAATGGATGCCAATGTCAATCTGCAGACCTCGTCTATGAATACGGGTAATATGGAGTCATCATATATAGGTTATGCATCATTTATTCTGCGTCAGGTGCCCGATTGGGAAGAAAATGCCAAGGCAACTCACGGCTTCAGCGATGCTATACAGGCTCCCGTTAACACCGACGGCGATAAGGCGGTTATAACCGAGACCTGCTATCCTTATCCTTTCAGATATTGGAATGCAGGCACATCATGGATGCTGCAGCCTCTTTATGAAACGCTCCTTTGCTACGGTGATGTTAAAATACCCATAACCGATGAATTTGATATGAAGGCTCTGAAATCGGTGCTTTCACTCACTGCTGAGGATTTAACCGATGAAGAAATTGCCGCAATGAGCCGTAAGGGCTATCTTGACCTTCGCAGTGAAATTCTTCTACCTCTTCTTATAAAGGGAGCCAACTATTGGGATCAGATAATGACACCGGAATATTACACCGACTCTGCGGGAAATGTGCATTATGAAAAGGGCAAAACGCAGCTCCTTGAGGGCGAAACCTACGCTATTCTTCCCTCATATTCACCTGAAAACAACCCTGCTAACTATCCCAGTCCCTCAGTTGCCAATGCGGCTATTGATATAAGTGCCTGCAAGAGTAACCTTGAAATGCTAATTGACATAATGAAAAGCCTTGACAGCAATGCCGATACGGCATATTGGCAGGCGCTTATTGCAGACCTTCCCGTTTATCTTTATGACGAAACAGGTGCACTTAAGGAATGGGCGGCAAATGAATTTGAAGAGAATAATCTACACCGTCATTTAAGCCACCTTTACTGTGTGTGGCCTATGTTTGAAACACAGAAGGACGAAGCACTGAAAAATGCCTGCATCAGAGCTATAGAAAACAGAGCAAGTGAAAATCAGGCAAGCCACGCTCTTGTTCACAGAGCACTTATTGCCGCAAGACTCAAGGATTCTGCGGCGGTAACGGATTCTCTTGTTAACCTTATGAATCACGGAATATACTACGATTCACTTATGACAAACCATGATTATGACAGGAACTCCTGCTACTGCACAGACTTCGGTATAGGCTATCTCGGCATAATTAACGAAAGCCTTATATATTCCTACACAGGTGAAATAGAAGCTTTGCCGGCACTGCCTGACAGCGGCTTTGACAAGGGCGAAATCAAGGGTGTAAGAACCAGAAGCAGAGCAGTTGTTGACTCACTCAAGTGGGATATAAGCACCGGCAATGGGGAAATGACCGTAACCTCTGAAATTGCTCAGACCATAAAGCTTTCCTGTGCAATGTCAGATGAGACATTTACTCTCAGCTTTGCCCCCGGTGAAACAAAAACAGTCAGCTTTTCAATTTACAGATAAAAATGCAGGTCTCCCTTTTCGGCATTTGCTGAAAGGGAGACTTTTTGAGCTTATAATAAATCATAATAACACAAAAGGTTGAAATTAATTATATTTTGAGTTATAATATATTTGTTAAAATTTGCATAATAACAAGGAGGACACTATGAGAAATATCAAAATCATTAACTCGGGCTGGGCTTTTTCAAAGGATGCAAAGAGTGCCCCTGCTGCTGTGCCTGCACAGTGGCAGCAGCTGAACCTTCCCTACACATGGAACGGCAAGGACGGTCAGGACGGCGGCAACGACTATTACAGAGGTACCTGCTGGTTCGCTAAGGAAATCAAGGCTTCAGACCTTCCCGAGGGCGAGGAGCACTATCTTCAGTTTGACGGCGTAAACTCATCATGTGAGGTTTATTGGAACGGTAAAAAGATTGCTGAGCACCACGGCGGCTATTCAACCTTCAGAGCAGAAATAGAAGATGTGAAGGATGAAAATATTCTTGCTGTTGCCGTTGATAATTCGGCAAATGACAGAGTTTATCCTCAGAACGCTGACTTTACCTTCTATGGCGGTATCTACCGTGATGTAAGTGTAATAGGTGTTAAGAAAAACCACTTTGACCTTGACTATTACGGCTCACCCTCAATTATGGTTACACCTGAAATTGAAGGCAAAAATGCCACAGTTAAAATCAAGACCTTCATAAAGGATGATGACGACTGTAAGGTGAAGTATGAAATTTTAGCTGACGGCAAGGTTATTGCTTCATGCGAAATGGATGAGGATGATGAAGCAAAGCTGACTATTGAAAATGTACACCTCTGGGACGGTATAAAAGACCCTTATCTTTACACCGCAAAAGCAACCCTTATAGAAAAAGGCGAAGCTATTGATGAAATCTCAACACGCTTCGGTTGCCGCACATTTAAGATTGACCCCGAAAAGGGCTTCTTCCTCAACGGCAGGGAATATCCTCTTCGCGGCGTGTCACGCCACCAGGACAGACCTGACATCGGTAACGCACTTCTCCCTGAGCATCACAAGGAGGATATTGACCTTATACTTGAAATGGGTGCAAACACAATCCGTCTTGCTCATTATCAGCACTCACAGGTTTTCTATGACCTTTGTGATGAAGCAGGTCTTGTTATCTGGGCAGAAATTCCCTATATTTCAAAGCATATGCCCGGCGGCTTTGACAACACAGTTAGCCAGATGAAAGAGCTTATTGTGCAGAACTATAATCACCCCTCAATTGTTGTATGGGGTCTGTCAAATGAAATCACCATTGCAGGTGCTTCAGACCCTGACCTTATCAGAAACCATAAGGTACTCAACGAGCTTTGCCATGAAATGGACAGCACAAGACTGACAACAATTGCTTCTGTTACAATGTGTTCAATTGATTCTGAATATGTGCATATCAGTGATGTGCTTTCATACAACCACTATTTCGGCTGGTACGGCGGCACAACAGATATGAACGGCCCCTGGTTTGATACCTTCCATAAGAAGTATCCGAATAAGGCTATCGGTCTTAGTGAGTACGGCTGTGAGGCACTTGATTGGCACACCTCAACACCCACTCAGGGCGACTACACAGAGGAATATCAGTCATATTATCATGAGGAGCTTATCAAGCAGATTATGGACAGACCTTATCTCTGGGCAACTCATGTTTGGAATATGTTTGACTTTGCTGCCGATGCGCGCGCCGAGGGTGGCGAAAACGGTATGAACCACAAGGGTCTTGTTACCTTTGACAGAAAGTATAAAAAAGACTCCTACTATGCATATCAGGCATGGCTCAGCGATAAGAAGGTGCTTCACCTTTGCTCAAAGAAATATATCGACAGAGTGGAGGATGTAACCAAGGTTACTGTTTATTCAAACTGCAATGAGGTTGAGCTCTTTGCTAACGGTGTAAGTGTAGGCAAGCAGACAAAGGGCAAATATCCCTTCTTCTACTTTGAAGTTAAGAATGAGGGCGAAACCACTCTTACGGTTAAGGCTGACGGTCTTGAGGACTCTGCCGTAATCCGTAAGGTTGACACACCTAATGAGAGCTATATAATTAAGGAAGAAGGCAGTGTTATCAACTGGTTTGAGATTAACACTCCCGACGGATATTGCTCAATCAATGACACAATCGGCGATATTATGTCAACCTTCAGCGGTAAAATTGCAGCAATAAAGATTCTGCTCAAGATTAAGAATGCCTTTGCAAGCCCCGAAAAGGCTGAGGCTAAGCCCAAGGAAAAGAAGAAGGGCAAGAAAAAGGGCAGCGGACTTGAAATTGCAGGCTTTGAGCTGAGCATGGGTATGATTAAGAATGTTTACGGCATGGCCAAGGGCTTCACGGTGAAGCGTGCCTTCTCAATGATGGGCGGCAAGTTCACCAAGGAACAGATTCTTGAAGTTAATGCAATTCTCAACAAGGTTAAGAAGGCTAAGAAATAAGATAAAAAGAGGGCGGCACTTCAAAATGAAGTACCGCCTTAACTTTAATTGGCTGTTACGGTTTAAATATCAAGCACAGGCTTTTCTGAGACAAGACCGAGAATAAATTTGAACATTGTTACAAGCCATCTGAAAAATGCCATAAGTCTTGAAGCTACAGTAGGCTCTTCAGGCTTAGCACCTTCAGGACTTTCATCCCAGAGAGTGAGGTGACAGTTTTCTGATGTCATAGGAACAATATCACCTGTATCCAGATCTTTCTCACCGGTTTCGGGGTCAGTTGCCAATGTATCGGGGAGCAAAATCATATATTGGGGATATCGGGGATTGTCATAAACTGTAAAGTTGGTATGACGGCAGAATTCCTCCATAAGAGGATAATCTACGAGGTATTGGTTATGGCCTACATTTTTCTGGAACCATACACTGTCTTTAAATAAGCTCGTTGAAGCGTCAACCTGTTTATCGGCAGAGATATATTTATATGTGCCGTCATTCACAGCCTTTTGAATGTGAGAGTCGGGGAGGACAGAGAATATATCCTTTGCCACAGTTGCACCGAAAGATGAATTTTCAAGATCAACAAGCTCATCGGAAATCTGATTCTGACTTTCAACGAAGGGATACATCTGCACACCGTATTTTGCATTTACACCGAAGTGTATCCCTGCCTTTTCGCAGGCTTCAATAATGCTGAGCTTCTTTGAGCTTACTTTTTCATAGTAAACATTAAGCTTATTTTCAATAAGTCCCTTATATTTCTCATAAAGCTCATCACCCGGTTCACCGAAAACAAACTTGATAGCTTCTTCATATCTGTCAGTTTCAATAGTAGTCCAGTATCCGGGCATTGTTGCATAGATTGCAATGGCAAGTCGGGGCACAAGCCCTTCATAAATTTTCTGATAGAGCTGATCAAAGGTCATACCCAGCTTTTCTAAAACACCAATCTGAGCAAGCAGGTCATAGGATGTGAAAATTATCTCGTTGATCATGGGTGAGGTTGTGAAAAAGCCTGCAAAGGAGTTGCTGTCAATTGTAACCATTTGATAGCCGAAGCGTTCAATTGCGTCGGAATCAAGCTTGATTTTGCCTGTGAAGGCATCGGTGAGAACCTTTGTGCCGTTGCCTACCGGGGTGTTGAAGAAGACATTTTTGATGTGGCCTTCTGTTCCGTACTTTTCAAGATATGCAAGCACAAAGGAGGAGCCAAGGCAAGAGCCTATAAGATTTACCCTGCTTTTTCCTGTTGCTTTCATAATGCTTTTTACATATAAGTGGAAGTCATCTATAAGCTCTGTGGGATTAAGACGCCAATCGTACCAATATGTATAGCTGAAAATATCATAGGAACCGTCTTTTCTTGCATGGTTTGCTTTACTGTTATAAGCGTTTCTTGCAATATCTGAATTGCTGATGCTTGTATTGTGTCTGGGGTTGCCGTTTTCATCTAATCTGACACCGTCAAAAATCGGGGCAATTTCATCATAAAAAACCTGATAGTAATTATCCCATTTATCCTGAAGAAGACCTTCTACGAGGAAAGGCAAAAGTATATTTGCCACGGTTTCACCTATGTTGCCGTTTGCAACATTTTCAAAAATAGAATCGCCCCAGACAGGTGTTTCTATGCTTGGGTCTGCTTCATCCTTGGCATAAAGGTTATTGCCGTCACCGCGTATCATAATGTTGGGAAGATTTTCAACCGTTGAAGCAGCGAAGGCCGGTATGGCACATGAAAAAGCCATAATAACCGCAAGAAGAAGTGAAAGTGTTTTTTTCATAATTAACCTCCTAAATATTAACTAATTATTAACATATTGACTCTAACACATAAAAAAGAAAAAGTCAATAATCGCCTTTGAAAAAGTACATTATGTAAAAAGTTGTAATAAAAAAGCAGTCAACGCATAAAACGGTGCATTGACTGCTTTTTAATATTATGCTTCCTGAAAAAATTCCTTGCCAATACCGCATACGGGGCAGAGCCAATCCTCAGGCACATCCTTCCACTCGGTACCCGGGAGAACATCATGGTCGGGGTCGCCTTTCTCCGGGTCGTAAATGTAGCCGCAGGGGCAGATATATTTTTTCATTGTTATCACCTCGGGGGTAGTATTGGCAGGAAAGAGGGGAAATAAACAAAAAATAAGAAAAAGGAGTTGCTGCACAAATGTGTAGCAACCCTGAAAATTTTTAATGACCTCTTATATCAAAATCCAATACTTTCCAGAGCATACTGTAATTTGAATCGAAAGTTGCCGGATTATATTTTACAAGTTCTACTTTGTAATACTGTTGTGTTTCATCAAAGTTGGCAAATTGATATTTTTCATAATATTCACTTTCAATTACCTGAGCAGAATTCTGCTTTTTCACAGTAATTTCCTCGTTGAATTTTTTGTAGTGCTTATTGATTTCTTCTTCTGAAAGGTCACTGGTTATCAAGAGTTCGCCTATGTACTGCATTCCGTTGCCATTACCGTAAATTTTGCCTGCTATTGAAAGCGAATCAACAAATGTAGTTTTATTTGGCATTTCAATTGCTGATAATTCCCTTTCAACTTTGTCAGCAATACAATTATTTGTAATCATTATTGATGTTGTAAAAACAATAGGAATGAGCAGAATAAAAACAACTGTAAAGATAATTTTCTTATTCATAATTTTATCTCCTTAATCATTTAAAGTTCTTTTACATAACTTTATCATGCAGATATTAACAAACCTTAAAATATTTCTTACAAATAACTGATAAATTAAGAGACGGTATTGCTACCGTCTGCTTCAATCTGTATAGTGCTTTTATGCATCCTGAAAAACTCCTTGCCTATTCCGCAAACGGGGCAGAGCCAATCCTCAGGCACATCCTTCCACTCGGTACCCGGGAGAACATCATGGTCGGGGTCGCCTTTCTCTGGGTCGTAAATGTAGCCGCAGGGGCAGATATATATTTTCATTGTTATCACCTCGGGGGTAGTATTGGCAGGAAAGAGGGGAAATAATCAAAAAAAGAGTGACATCGCTGCCACTCTTTTGCTGTTTATTAAGCCTCGCCTGAAAGGAGAGGTGCCCGAAGTGCGGAGAGGTTTATTAGCCAAAATATCTGTTAAGAAGACCCTCAAATGCCTTGCCGTGTCTTGCTTCGTCACGAGCCATTTCGTGAACTGTATCATGGATAGCGTCAAGACCGTGTTCCTTAGCCATCTTAGCAAGCTCAAACTTGCCGAGGGTTGCGCCGTTTTCGGCAGCTACTCTCATTTCAAGGTTTTTCTTTGTGCTGTCTGTTACAACTTCGCCGAGAAGCTCTGCAAACTTAGCTGCATGCTCTGCTTCTTCATAAGCTGCCTTTTCCCAGTAAAGGCCGATTTCGGGGTAGCCTTCTCTGTGAGCTACGCGAGCCATGGCAAGGTACATGCCTACTTCTGAGCATTCACCGTTGAAGTTGTCACGAAGACCCATAACGATTTCTTCGGGTACGTTAGCTTCTTTGCCTACGCCGAGAATGTGCTCAGCAGCCCAAGTCATTTCGCCGACTTCTCTTTCCTTCATGGGAGCCTTGCAGATTGCGCATCTTTCTACGGGTTCGTCGCTTTCCCAACCGCATACGGGACAATAATACTTTTTCATAATTTGTTTCCTCCAAAATTTAAATTTTTATTTTTTACACTTTGAGCATAGACCGAAAAACATAAGAGAGTGGCCGGTAATGACTCCGTCAAAATCTCTCGGCAGGGTACAGAAATCAGTGTCGGCTATCTCTAAGTCAAGCACCTTCATGCAGTCGTTGCAGGTGAAGTGGTAATGACTGTGAGTGTGGCCGTCAAATCTGTCACTGTCGCCGGTAGTGATTTTGAGGATGAGTCCTTCGCTTTCAAGGAGCTTCAGATTCCGGTAGACCGTTGCAAGGCTTATAGAGGGCATCTCTTTCTTTACGCTGAGATAAACCTCCTCGGCAGTGGGGTGGTCATACCGAGCCTGTAAATCCTTCAGCACGGCATCTCTTTGGTTACTGTGTCGAAGCGTTGCCATAAGATTACCGCCTTTCAGATTGTTTTTTTGTTGTAGCTTTTATTGTTAATGATAATCATTATCATTAACTTGACTACAGTATAACCCATATATATTCGTTTGTCAATAGTTTTTTGCAAATTTTTTAAGATTTTTTTGGTAACGCGGAAAAGTATCTGCAAGAGGGGGGCGGCGGCTCCATTAAATCGCAAAGCGATTTGCACGGAAGGCACGGGTGTGCCTTCCGTTAAGCGAAGCCTGCCGGCTTCGCTTATGGAGCCGCCGAAACCCGCCCAAAAGGACAGATGCAACTGTCAGTTGCTAAAATTTTAAAGCCGACTTGATAGACATTGTACATTTTCTGTGTTATTATTTGATCAGAAAAACACGAAGGAGTGATAATATGAACAGCCTGGGTGAAAGACTTTATGAGCTGAGAACAAAAAATGAAATGTCACAGGGCGACCTTGCCGAAAAGCTTGATGTTTCAAGACAGACAATTTCTAAATGGGAAAACAATATGAGCATCCCCGAGCTTGATAAAATCATTTCCCTGAGCGACCTTTTCGGTGTGTCTGTGGACTATATAGTGAAAGGTGAGGGTGTGGCTGTTTCCGCAGCACCGCCGCAGTTCAGTGAGAGCGTCTATGAAAATGTCAAAGACCCCGAGCCGGTGAGAATGATGAAGGTTGAGCCGACAAAGAGAATAATAGCAGGCATTTCTATAGGATTAGGTGTAATATATCTTATAACCTTGCTGGTCAATTCAGGTGGCTTGATTTCAAATATCATACACGGTCATATGACGAGCCAAACACCATTAATTTTGGAAACCTGTGTCTCCATGGCAATCAGCTTCTTTGCCTGTGGGTGCCTTCTTGTATGCAAACTTAACCTGCTTAGCATAGCCTATATTTTACATGCGGCTTGTTCCGTTATCAGCATGATATCAGCCGGTTCCTTCGGTGCGGTAGGTGTACTTAAAATTGCGGCTTATTTGCTCATAGCAGTGCTTTATTTCACGGGTAACAAAAAGAACAGCCAGATCATATTTGCTTTAATTGCAGTATTTTTCTTTGTAGGGTTTATATGGCAGGGAATTAATCTGATTAACCATTTTATAGAGTATAACGGTATGACAATAAGAAACGCTGTGATGTCTATTTTAAGCACAATGATAAATAATGTGCCTTATCTTATTGTTAATATAGGTTCGGCTTCCCTGATGTATCTCAGAGCTAACCCTAAGCCCACCTATGAAGTGGCTGAAAATGCATATCCCGCTTATAACGATATGTATGTAGGAATAGTAAAACATATACTTCTCAGCCTTTTTACCTTAGGTATATATGATTGTATATGGACTTACAAAACAACTGAGATTCTGAGCTGCGGCAATAATGAAAAACAAAGCGGTGTCAAGAAACTGCTCTTGTGTATATTAGTGCCCTTCTACAGGATTTACTGGTACTATGCTCAGTCAAGACGGCTGGAAAATCTTATAAAAGAAAAAGACGGTAATGCCTCGGATTTTGCAGCGGTTACTCTCGTTTTGGCAATATTTGTTCCTATAGTGGCTGCGAGTGCTTTTCTGCAAATTAAAATCAACGAGTATGCAAAAAAGTTGACTAATTCTCCTTTTTCTGCTATATTTTAATTGAAATAAATTATAGGAGTGATTATATGAAAAAGACGTTGGCTTTGGCGCTTGCAGTTTTAATGATGATTTCAATTTTCAATGTGGGTACTCTTGCCGTGGGCACAAAAACAGAAGCTCTCTTTGATGCAGCTGAAGAAAAGAAAGAGCTTGCCGTTACATTCAGAACGGGAATGCTTCCCGAGTTCGGCTCGTCATATTCGGTTGTGAATACAGCCTATATCAAGGGCGATAAGATAGCCTACGATTTTGATAACGGCTTTATTGAGCTTCGCACCGTATTGCAGGATGACGGACTTTACAGCTATCTGACAACCTTCCCGTTTATACATATGAAAACAAGCGATTTGACTCTCGGTAACACGGATATATGGCAGACAATCAAGGGCCTTTCCGATTTCACCATGGATTTTCTTGTCTTTGTCAGAAGCTACGAAACCACTATTGACGGCACCACCTATTATGTTGAGGAATTCAGCGACAGAGGCTCTGTTATAAACAGCTTCTTTTATGTAGGTGATGACCTTAAGGTGCTCAAGGCTCAGGATTTTATGAAAGACACAATCCAGTATACTTATTTTGATAATGTCAGCCTCAGCGTTGATGACAGTGTGTTTGAGCTTCCCTCCTTCAGCCTGAACCTGACAGTGATTATGAAATTTATTCTGTCTCTTTTCGCATAAAAATGAGCAGGCTCCCTTAGGAGTCTGCTCATAGCTTTTACAGCAGATTTTTTACCTGTGATATACTGTCAATAATATAGTCCGGCTTCAGTTCACCGCTGTCAGCGGCGGGGTCGTGTCTGAGCCATGCACAGGTTATACCCGCGTTCACGGCACCCTTGATGTCTGAGGTCAGTGAATCACCGATTAAAAGCACCTTGCTTTTATCTTTTTCACCGATGTGCGCGAGCACATAGTCGAAATATTCCTTTCTCGGCTTCTGATAGCCTATGGCTTCGCTGACAAAAAGCTCTGTGAAAAAGGGGAGGATGCCTGCCTTTGTCAGACGGTTTCTCTGAGTTTTTTCAATGCCGTTAGTCACAATATAAAGGCTGTACCCGCTTGAGTGAAGCTCAGTTATCAGCTCCTTTGCCCCGGCAAGAAGGTTGCCGCCTTCACCGAGATAAGAGAGATAACGCTCATTAATTACCAAGGGGTCCTCTTCGGGTGTGTAGCCTATTTTATCAAAAAACAGCTTAAAACGGATTTTTTTAAGTCCGGGTTTATCTATTTCGCCTCTTTCAAGGGCTTTCCACAGGCCTTGATTTATTTCTTTATAGGCGGATATGTTTTCCTCACTTTTTTCTATGCCGCATTCATCTAAAATCCTTGACAGGGCATCGGTTTCATCTCTGCCGAAATCAAGCAGGGTTTCGTCTGCATCAAAAAGCAGGGTAGTATAATTTTTCATATAATCAATCCTTTTCAGTTGCTGATTATATTTTACTGAATACCCTGCCCTGTGTCAATGCCGACAAAGCATCTTTAATTTACATAATTTTTCCGTTTGCTATTTACTTTTTTTATTATTGTGATAAAATGATAAATGTATAACTATACGGAAAGGAACGGGTATAACTATGGAAAACAACACATTTTCAGAGGGTATTGCTCCGGGCGGACTCAGAGAACAGCCGGAAATCAAATTACTCGTTTGTTATCTTCTTAAAACATTGGACAAGCCTCTGACAAGAACGCAGATTAACGAAATATTGCAGGAATACAGAATAGCAAATTACTTTGAGGTTAACGGAGCTGTAAGTGAGCTTGTCTGCGGCGGTCAGGTTGCTTCTGAAATCGTTGACGGTGATGAGCTTATTACCATAACATCAAAGTCAAAGATTGATGTGGCAAGAATTGAACGCTCTTTGCCCAGAAGTATAAGAGAAAAAGCTGTAAACGCAGCTTTAAAGATACTCAAAAGGGAAAGAATAAAAAAGGAAAGCAATGTTCAGGTGCAAAAGCTCCCTGAAGGCGGATATCATGTAAGCCTTGAGGTTTTTGATATGGGCACGGAGCTTTTGAAAATAACCCTTTATGTTGCCGATGAAAGACAGGCGGAAATTGTCAAGGAAAACTTCTATAACAATGCCGTGACGATATATTCCGATGTTATTTCTTCTCTGACAGTGGAATAAAAACAAGGCAGGAGGCCTATTAAATTATGAAAAAGAAATTCTGGATATTTTTCCTTGTGACTGTGGGACTTCTTGCCACTGTTTTGGGAATGTATTTCAAGTTTATACACCAAAGCAGCTATGTGGTTTTTGTTGAGAGCTTTGACCACGGTGTTATAACGGTTGATAACGGTAAAACCTCGGGTACTGACGAGAAATTTTCTTTCAGATGCAAGGCGGGAGAGGAAATCACCGTTAACATCAATCCCGAGCGTACCGACACAACCTATTATAACCTTAAGGCTCTTTATGTCAACGGTGAAGATGTAACCAAGGATGTTGATATGCTTCAGTATAAAACTGTTGTTGACAGCAAGCTGACAATTTTAGCTTCATTTAAAAAGGGCAAAAGACCGTCGGCTTCTGCCGGAGATAAAACAGCTCTCGATATTAAAGCACCTGAGCTTATCAGCCCTATGGGTAGCGGCTATATCGGTTCTTATGCAAACTATGATATAAAGGACCCCTCAATTATCTACGATGAAAAAAGCGGTTATTACTATTGCTTCGGCTCGGATAATGTTGTGGTCAAGTCAACTGACCTTATCAATTGGGGCGGAAGAACCACATATTTCCCCCACGATGTTAATGCACAGAGCAATGCCATTATGTCCTTCAGCACCTTTGAGTGTGTAAGCGACTGGGCAAAAGAGCACGGCTACGGCAAGGATGAGCTCTATTCCGATGCAAATGAGGACAGAACACCCCTTGCTCCCGATATTGTTAAGGTTGACGGTACCTATTATCTTTATTTCTCACTTTCAAAGGTGGCAGATGCCAACGAATCTGCAATTTTTTGCGTAAAGACAAAGGACCTTGAAAGCGCAGTGCTCAATAAGCAGTGGGAGGAAGTGGGACTTGTAATCAGCTCCTGCGGCAGACACGCAGGCACTGAATATAACGAAGACGGCAAAAAGAAAAATGTCAGTGCCCACTATGATGAAGCTAATGCAGTGCACCCCAATGTTATTGAAACCGAAAACGGTCTGTTTATGTCCTACGGCTCATATTACGGCAGGGGCAAAATTCAGGGCGGCATCTATCTGCTTGAGCTGAATAAAAAGACAGGACTTCTCAAGAAGGACAGCGCTCTTAATATGCAGGGCGAAAAGATAACTACTCTTCACGGCTCAACGGTTTACAGCACGGGTAAGCTTATCGCTTCTCCCGGCCGTATTCCTGCACTTTCTAAAAAGGATGGCAGTCTTGTTACGGGCAGTGAAATAGTTTACAGCAAAAATGAGGGCTATTACTATCTGCTTACAACCTACGGTAATGAGGATACCAACTATAATATCCGTGTTGCAAGAAGCAAAAATATTGAAGGTCCTTATACAGATATGCTCGGTGAGGATATGGGTGAGTTTTCCGCAAAATTCGGCAAATCCATGTATGACAAGGGCACACTGCTTATGGGAGGCTATAACTTCCTGTCAAGCAGCAAGGGTGGCGTTGTTTATTCTGATATAGGCAGAGCCTCTATCGGTTCACCCTCTGTGATAAAGACGAAGAACGGAGATTGGTTTATTGCTTCTCAGTCACAGCTTTATTTTAAAGCAGGCACAGAAATTACAACGGGAAAAACAGCTGCACAAGCAAACGAAATTGCAGATGTCAGCTCAGCTCCCTGCCTTGAAATCAGACAGCTTCTTTTCACAAAGGACGGCTGGCCTATGGCAGAGCCTGAGGTTTATTCAGGCGAAAAGGCACAGACAAAAATCAAAAAGACTGCTCTTTACGGCAATTGGGATGTTATAATTTTCTCAAAAGAGGGTAACAGCGATGATTATAAGGCTGTTGAAAGAAGCACCTCACAGATTATCACAATCCATGAGGGCGCGGTTATCACTCAGAAGGACATTGCCAAAAAGAAAAAGCTGGGCACTGACGGCATTCTTACCAAGGCTGACGGATACTATACAATCAGCATTGACGGTGTGAGCTACAGCATTTATCCCACAGCACTATGGGATTGGGAACTCAGTGAAGGCAGTGTTGTCTTTACGGGCTACGGTGAAGACGGCTCCACAATATGGGGCAAAAAGAATGTTTCCGCTTCACTGGGAATTTACACAGATGCATTCTATTATGTCCTCGGGCTTACTGATGAGCTTACGCAGTCAAAATACACAAAGAAAATCGATAAGATAAGCAGCAACCCCTCACAGTATGATATTGACACAATGACAGACGAAATGATAGAAAGCATCATTAATTAAATGCAGAATGCTAAATGACCTCTCTGTCAAAACAAAAAATTTGTTTTGACATCTCCCCTTTCAGGGGAGACAAGGTTACGGTGGCACCTGAAGGTGCATTGTAATGCAAAATTGCGGTCGCGATTTCACCGCTTACTAACCTCAAGCCTCTTTCCGCAGAGCAAAAGCTCAGAGGCGGCAAATCTCATCAATCTTAAATTAAACGGCAGGTCACTTCCAAATCGGTAGTGACCTGCCTTATTTTTATAATCTACAGAGTCGGTATTTTATCCCAACTTCATTTGCGGGCGAAAAATTATTTTTTGGCAGAATTTTGCCCGCGACCACAATTATGCATTTTGCATTTAGCATTCTGCATTTTATTTCAGATATACATCTGAAATAATGGGGAAGTGGTCTGAGGGATAAATGCCCTTGGCAGTGTTGCGGATGATTTTATAGTTTTCAACCTCTGTATCTTTTGTGACGAAGATGAAATCTATTGCACCCTTGCCGTCGGGCTTTTTAGTGCCGTACTTTGTAAATGTAGGGCCGTCGTCGCTCTTTTTGGCAAGGTACTTTGTATCGTCAAAATGAGTGCATGCAACTTCGTAAACAGAGCTGCTCTCATATGCGTTGAAATCGCCGGTCATAACAACGGGAGTGTCACCTGTAATTTCAAGCACACGCTCAATGAGCACCTGCATCTGAGCATCTCTTGTGTGGTCGAGCTTATGGTCAAGGTGGGTGTTGATGTGGGTGTAGCGAAGCCCTGTTTCCTTTTCTTCAAGCACTGCCCATGTGGCAATTCTCGTGCAGCTGCTGTCAAAGCTTTTGGTGTATGGCTTATCGGGTGTTTCACTCAGCCAGAAGGTGCCGCTGTCGATAAGGTCATACTTATCCTTGCGGTAGTAAACACTGCTGTATTCGGTGTAGGGCCCGTAGGGGTCTCTTGCCTTGCCTACACAACCGTAAACATCACCTAAGTTATAGCGGAAAATTCTTTTCCAACGGGGAGTACATTCCTGCACACCGAAGGAGTCGGGCATATAAGCCTTGAGTATCTCAATTGCCACCTTGCTGCGGTTGGTTATGGTCTGTTCACCGTCATTTGCACAGCGAACATTAAAAGACATTATTCTCGTGGTGCCTTCAGCTTTTTCGGGTACTCCGTCAATTACTATATCACCGAAACGAACTGCCCCCACCTGAGTGTATATGCCGTAGGCGGCACAGCCTAAAAGGGCAAGACAGGCGATAATGCCTACTGCGATTCTTGCTTTTTTCATATTGATTTCCTCCTATAATATGCTGTAGGGTAATTTTACACCATATGCAGAGAAAAAGCAAGGGGAGAGAGGAGCTATTAAAAAAGTCAGCTGTTTAACGAAGGCAATTAAAGGAATATCTTGCGTTAAATAGCTGACATTTATTTGATTTTTTATTTCTTTACAATACCTTCCTTTGTACCGATAACTTCAATTTGGGACGGAAGGGACTTTCTTATATATTTTCCGCTTTCCAATGTAAAGGATTTTGTAAGAGTACCCATGGCTTCTACTTTATCTCCCACTTTCAGTTTTCCGAAATCATAATCTTCGGGCTTCGTATAAAGGTCATAGCTTATCATATAAAGAGCTTCGTTATTAATTTCAAATGTGATGATATTGCATGCTCCGCTTTCAACATTTACATTCAGTCCATTGCTGCTTATGCCTACAGAAGTTGTGTCTATTTCTGTTATTTTACCTTTAAGAATAACATCAGCAGGTAAATATTCATCAACAAAATCTTTATAGTCATCGTTTAATATGTATTCGTTATAAATGCTGCTCAGCTTTGCTGCTTTTAATACATCACCGTTTTTGGTGGTTATTGTTGCCGTCGAGTTGTCTCTGATTATGAAGAATAAAGGATAACCTATTATAATGCCCACTATAATAAGCAGACAGATTAGTTTCCTGATTCTTTTTCTTGGATTTTTCGCCCCGCAGGACTGACACTTTTTTGCACTCTTTGCCATTGGTGTGCCACATGTCTTGCAATTCATCATTTTCTTGTTTGTGGTTGTTTGGTTAGGTTCCATTTTTTGTTCCTCCTTAAAAAAAATATGTGTCAAGCCAAGTTCGCAAAAATCGCAAACTAAGTTCAGCTTTTAACAATATTCTACACCACATTTAGTGTAAAGTCAATACACCAAAAATAGTGTAATATAAAATTTAACTATCAACTTTAAGGAGTTCAAGGAGATAGTTATGAAAGATTATGTTGAAATTATACGGGATTTAAGAGAAGATAACGACAAAACACAAAAGGAAGTTGCAGATTATTTAGGCACTACACAACAGGTTTATTCAAGATATGAAAAAGGTGAAAATGAAATGCCTATAAGGCATCTTATTGCACTTTGCAAATACTATGGAGTAACGGCAGGTTATATATTGGGTCTTGAATAAAAGAAATGCATACCGGAGTTATATACTTTGGCAAGAAATAAATATCAAATGTATTGCTAATCGATATACAATGTGCTATAATAATAACGAAAGGTGGAATGAATATGGCAACTAAAACTGCAAATGTGCTTGCCCGTGTTGAACCTGATGTTAAACAGCAGGCAGAAGAAATTATGTCACAGCTCGGTATTCCCGTTTCAGTTGTGATTAATATGCTCTATAAACAGATCATTATGAAAAAAGGAATTCCTTTTTCGCTGTCACTGCCGAGTGCTCCTGTGACACTTGATGAAATGGATGAAGCTACCTTCAACAGTATTATGGAAAACAGTCTGAAGCAGGCAAAAAACGGTGAATCACTTAACGCTGAGGATGTGTTCAATTCCATTCGCAAGGAGTTGGCGAATGGATGAATATAAAGTAAAAATCACACCGCAGGCAAGTGCACAAATGCTCGAAATTTTCAGTTATATCAGCGGTACTCTTAAAGAGCCCGTTGCGGCAGAAAGACTGCTTAATGAACTGCAAAAGAGCATACTTTCTCTTAACACTATGCCGAAAAGAGTGGCACTTATGGAGGAAGAGCCGTGGCGAAGCTACGGTGTACATAAAATGCCTGTGAAAAATTTTCTTGTTTATTTTTGGGTAAATGAAGAATTGAAAGAAGTACACATAACTGCTGTTATTTACGGCAGAAGAGACCAGCTTGAACAGCTTAAACAAATAAATATGTAATCACAAAACCGCCGCTTTAATGCGACGGTTTAATTTAAATAAAAAATTGAGTATTCATAAGTCAAATTTAATCGGGCTTTTTCTTAATTTTTCTTAAAGAGTCTATTATAAGTAAAATAAAAACCTCCCAGCCAAAGCAGTATAGAAAATAATATTTGCATATATTTGCCACCGATGAAACTGATATAATCCCAATATATCAAAAAGCCAAACCAATATATCAGAAATGCAACCACATACACTTTGCTGAATTTAACAGCCAATGTCTCTTTTTTCATTATTATCAAAGCATTTTTCAGTCCCAAACATATAGCAAAAATAAGAAATGGCAAAACTATAATTTTGGTCAAAGAATCGTTTGTATTAAACAGCACATTGAGTAGTACTCCCGCAACAACGATTGAAGTAATAATTTGTTTCATATAATACCTCTGCAAATTCTTATTTATCAAGCTTATTATATCACATATAATTCTGGCTTGCAATCGGGTAGGGCTGTGCATCACACTGAAAGTACATTACTTGCCCACAAGGGCAAACACAGTTACAAGAACAAAAGCACTTCCGAAGAAGTGCTTTTGTTCTTGGAGCTGATAACCGGATTTGAACCGGTGACCTCATCCTTACCAAGGATGCACTCTACCGACTGAGCTATATCAGCATATTAACTTGACAGCTTTATGATTATAACCCAAGTTAAATATTTTGTCAATATCTAAATGTAAAAAAGTTTCAGATGTGTTGAATGATTGTTATGAACTGCCCGTACCGGGACTCTTGACAACACCTTTAATCCGTGCTATACTACCCACAACAAAATATCGTCGCAGACACATCACTTCACGAAGTGAAACTTCACTTGCAGAGCATTCTTCACTTGCGAAGCAAACTTCACTTCGGCGCTTCAGCGACGAAACTACTGCCACCGGGTAGGAATGCTTGCATTCATGTCATATCGTTAGGTCTTTGAAGATATGACTTGGATGCTTATTTTTTTGGAGGTTATTATGAATATCATTTCATCAATAAAAAATCTGACGCTGTTTGAAAAGTGTCTGTGGATTTTTTCTCTTATAGGTGTCAGTGTTTGCTATGCTCTCATACCTGATAAAAGCCTGCTCAGCTACGGCGCATCAATGGTAGGCGTCACGGCACTGATTTTTGTTGCCAAGGGGGATGTTGTGGGGCAGGCTCTCTGTGTGGTCTTTGCTCTTTTATATGCACTGGTTTCATGGCAGATGAGATATTACGGAGAGATTATAACCTACCTTTTTATGTCTGCGCCTATTGCCCTTATGAGCGTTATCACTTGGCTTCGCAATCCTTACAGTGAGCACGAGGTCAGGGTACGCACCCTAAACGCCCGGCAATGGACAGCACTGACCTGCCTTTCTGCTGTGGTGACGGTGATATTTTATTTTATATTAGAATATTTTGACACTCCGAATCTTATTTTCGGCACCCTTTCGGTTTTCACAAGCTTTATGGCATCGGGGCTTACTATGCTCAGAAGCGAATACTACGGCATGTGGTACGGCATGAATGACATAGTGCTTATTGTGCTGTGGGTGCTTGCAAGCATTAAGGATACTTCTTATGCACCTATGGTAGCTTGTTTTTGCATCTTTTTGCTTAATGATGCCTACGGCTTTATAAATTGGCAGAGAATAAAGAAAAGACAAAAATCAAATTAATGGTTGATTTTTTCATTATAATACTGTATAATCGTTAAGAACCTTTCAAAGGTAAAAATTACATATCCGAAGGAGAAATCAAAATGGCAAAATTAAAAGACATCGACAACAAAGCAGCAGAAAAAGGCACCCTTCTTACAACTGTCTGGCAGTTTGTTAAGTTCATCGTTGTAAGCCTTCTTGCAATGCTGGTGCAGGTAGCTCTGACAAACCTTATTCCTCTTATTCCTGCAATTCAGGAAATGTACGCAACCGAATTTAATTTCTGGGTTCTCAGCTATCCTGTAAACTTTGATGAAGCAGGCGCCGTAATCTCAGGCGGTCTTGGCTATTGCATCGCTTTTAATGTTGCAAACATTATTGCTCAGATTGTTGCTTTCTTTGTAAATAAAGAAAAGACCTTTAATTCAGGTGCAAATGTTGCGGTTACACTTCCTATTTATATAGTATTTACAATCGCTCTTATTTTCTTCTCAGCATGGCTTTCACCCACACTCAACACTCTCTTCCTCGGCTTTGGTTGGGCAGAAGCACTTGCTCGTAATGCTGCGATGATGATTTGTTCAGCTTTACAGTTCTTCCTCTACTTCCCCGTAGACAAGATTCTCTTTAAAAAGCCTAAGGAAGAAGCAAAGGCTGAATAATCTAAGTTAATAAAAAAGAAAAGTGCCTTCATCGCTATGATAAAGGCACACTTTTTTAGGTGATTTCTTTAAATGTGTTGTCGGTATATCTGAAAAGATGATAGGGCTTGCCCGTTTCCTTGCATTTGTTTATAACATAGGTGCTGCCGCGGCTCCTGCCGTCCCAGAAAATGAAAATTTCGTCTGCTTTGGCAATGATGATGTCATTTCTTCTAAGGGGAGCACTTCTGCCGTAAAGGTCATATTCGGGCAGTATTTCCGTTATGAGTATGCCGTGGCTTTCAGCAAAGCGTCTTGCAGAGGTGTCAATGCCTGTTGCCGCACCTGAGTAGATCATAGACACATTTTTGGGTATAATGCCTTCGGGAATATCGGCATTTATGCTTCGTGAACCCACAATTGCTATTTTCATCTTTGCCATCCTTCTTCTTTCTTTTGGCTTATTTTATCACTGCTCAGATTTTATTGCAAGAGCAGAAAAGAATTAATTATAAAATTCAGACTTAAAGTCCTCATAAAGGGACAGACTATAAGAGGTGTATGAATTATGTTTGAAATTAATAAGCTTACAGGTAACACATCCTACTATTCCGCCTTTTCAAATGTAGGTATCGTCGAAATCGGCGGCGGTGATGTTATTCTGATTGATACCTGCGACCATCAGCGAATGATAAGAGGTCTTGACAGACTCCTCGGTGCAAAAAATCTCAGAGTCAGAACTATAATAGATACCCACTGCCATGTTGACCATATTGCAGGTAATAAATATTTTTCCGATAAATACGGCTGCGAAATCTTAGCACCAAAGGGTGAAGCTTTCTTTGTTGAGTATCCTGACCTTGAAGCTAAGTTTTATTATGCCGGCATTGACACGGAAAAGAGCCGCAACCCCTTCTTTATGGTTGAGCCTACGGTGGCAGAGGTTATTACTGATGAGAATACTCCCGAAGGTCTTGAGATAATTCCGCTTCCCGGTCACTCCTTTGATATGATTGGTGTGAGAACTCAGGATGATGTGGTTTTTCTTGCTGATGCGGTGCTTTCCAAAAAAACATGGGATGAACACAAGCTGCCTTTCTATCATAATATCAATGCGGCACTTGAAACCCTTGAGGAAATAAAAAATATGAAGGGCAGGATTTTTGTGCCTGCTCACGATGTGCCCACTGAAAATGTGGCAGAGCTTGCCGAATATAACATAAAGAGAATGAAAGAGAGAAAAGAGCTGGTTTACGATATATGTGAGGGAGTCTCTTTTGATGATATGTTTGCACTGCTTATTGAAAAACTTGATCTTCATCTGGTAACCACAAAATATCCTATGTATGCCGTTATGCTTAGAAATTTTCTGCAGAGTCTTGTTGATGACAAGGCAATCTACGCTAAGGTAAATGAAGAAGCAAAGCTTATTTATCACAGAAACTAAAGCTATATATAATGTTTAAAGCAACTTTTTTGAAATTTTCAGAAAAAAGTTGCTTTTTTCTATTGACTTTTTTTAGCAGGAGTAGTATATTTGTGATAGTGATTAGCACTCAAACACTTCGAGTGCTAAAACTTAGCAAGAAGGACGGTGAAGATATGGAACTCGGCAAGCGTAAGGAACTGATACTTTGTGCCGTTGTTGAGCATTATATAAAAACAGGCGAGCCCATCGGCTCAAAGATGCTCATGCAGACTCTTCCGATTTCGGTATCTTCGGCGACTATAAGAAATGAAATGTCGGAGCTGTCGGAAATGGGTCTTTTAGAGCAGCCTCACACCTCAGCCGGCAGAGTACCCTCACAAAAGGGCTACAGATATTATATCGACCATCTGATGAATGAGGACACTCTCAGCGACGATGAAAGACGGCTTATAAAGAGTGAGCTTTCACGGTCAATGGGCAACCCGGATAAGCTGCTTGAAAAGGCGGGCGAAATTCTTGCCAGAATGACAGGCTGTGCCGCGCTTTCCACCACACCCACAGATGAGGGTGCAGTGATAAAGCATATAGAGCTTGTTCCCGTGGGCACACGCATTGCCATGGTTGTTATGATGACCTCAAACGGCATTATCAAAAACGGCATATGCAAAACCGAAACCGAGCTGACCCGTGATATGATAGATACCTTTTATGATATAGTGAAGGAATGCTTTATAGGCAGACCTGTCAGCGATGTGGGCACGGTTATGATTCAGACCTTGGTTGCCTCTCTGGGCATAAATGCCCTTGCAATGTCGCCCTTGTTTGTGGTGCTGGCAGACATAGCCTCACAGGCACTTCAGGCTGAAATAAGGCTTGAGGGCGAGCAGAATCTTCTTCATCACAGAGAATTCGGCAGTGATATCTATGATATGATGCAGTTCTTTGATGAAAAGGATAAGCTTGAAAGAGCGATTTCCGATGTTAACAAGGGTCTGCAGGTAATTATCGGCAAAGAAAATAAATACCGTCAGCTTGAAAATTCAAGTATGATTATTGCAAGATATAATGTGGGCGGTCACGACGGCGGTGCCATCGGAATCATCGGCCCCACAAGACTCAATTACGCAAAACTAATTCCAAGCATTGAATACCTGACAGGACTTGTCGGTGAAATGCTCACAGATACTTTGGAGGATGAATAATGGCTAAAAAAGACAAGAATCAGGAAGCTGTGGAAAGCACTGAAAAAGAAACAGTTGAAGCAGCTGAAGAAGCAGCTTCTCAGGACGCGGGTACGGCTGAGCTTGAAAAGGAGCTTGCTGCCGCCAAGGAAGCACACATAAGAACCTTAGCTGAGTATGACAATTACAGAAAACGCACAGCCAAGGAAAAAGAGGCAACATGGCTTGAAGCAAAAGCAAGCTGTCTGGGTGAGCTTCTTCCCATACTGGATAATTTCGACAGAGCCTTAGGTGTAACGGATTCTGATTTCGAATCCTATAAAAAAGGTGTTGAGATGATTTATCAGGGCTTCAGTGAAACACTTAAGAAGCTCGATGTTGAGGCTTTCGGTGAAGAAGGGGACAGCTTTGATCCCAACTTTCACAGTGCGGTGATGCATGTGGATGATGACACTCTCGGCGAAAACGTTCTCGCTCAGGTGTTCTCAAAGGGCTATAAAATAGGCGATAAGGTTTTAAGACCGGCAATGGTTAAGGTAGCTAATTAGAGCGAATAGCTTTTAATATAAACATACAATAATAGAAAGAAAAACAAACTCAATTACATTTTGGAGGTAAATATTATGGCAAAGATTATCGGTATCGACTTAGGTACAACAAACTCATGCGTAGCAGTTATTGAAGGCGGTGAGCCCACTGTTATTGCAAACGCTGAAGGTGCAAGAACAACTCCCTCAGTTGTAGCCTTCTCAAAGACAGGCGAAAGAATGGTAGGTCAGGTTGCAAAGCGTCAGGCTGTTACAAACCCTGACAGAACAATTGTATCAATCAAGAGACAGATGGGCACAAACTACCATGTTTCAATTGACGGCAAAAACTACACTCCTCAGGAAATTTCAGCTATGATTCTGCAGAAGCTCAAGAGCGATGCTGAAGCTTATCTCGGTGACAGAGTAACAGAGGCTGTTATCACTGTTCCCGCATACTTCACAGATGCACAGCGTCAGGCAACCAAGGACGCAGGTAAAATTGCAGGTCTTGAAGTAAAGAGAATCATCAACGAGCCCACAGCAGCAGCCCTTGCTTACGGCATTGATAAGGAAGCTGACCAGAAGGTTATGGTTTATGACCTTGGCGGCGGTACCTTCGACGTTTCAATTATTGAAATGGGCGACGGTGTTCAGGAGGTTCTTGCAACAGCAGGTAACAACCGTCTCGGCGGTGACGACTTTGACCAGAGAATTATTGACTGGCTTGTTGCAGGCTTCAAGGCAGAGCAGGGTGTTGACCTTCGCGGCGACAAAATGGCTATGCAGAGACTTAAGGAAGCAGCAGAAAAGGCTAAGATTGAGCTTTCAGGCGTAACATCATCAGCAATTTCACTGCCTTATATCACAGCAGATGCAACAGGTCCCAAGCATCTTGACATGACACTCACAAGAGCTGAATTCAATAAGCTGACAGCAGACCTTGTTGAAGCTACAATGGGTCCTGTCCGTCAGGCTATGAACGATGCAGGCGTTACCTCTTCTCAGATAGATAAGG
>JAFQLV010000029.1 GCA_017396515.1 Clostridia bacterium
CCACAATTTTGCATTTTGCATTTTGCACTTTGCATTCAAAAAAATGTAAGGAGGTATTAGCCATGGATGAAATCAAGGCTAACGCTGAAAATGAAGTAAGAACAGCCGGTGAAATAGTTGACGAGATAATCGAAACTATGGATACTGCTGTTACCGAGGAGTACACTGCCGATGCAATTCAGGTTCTTGAAGGACTTGAAGCTGTAAGAAAGCGTCCCGGTATGTACATAGGCTCAACAGGCCCCAGAGGTCTGCATCACCTTGTGTATGAAATCGTGGATAACTCAATTGACGAGGCACTTGCAGGCTACTGTACTCATATCGAGGTTGAAATTTTACCCGGTGATGTCATTACTGTCCGTGATAACGGACGAGGCATCCCCGTCGGCATCAATGAGCAGCAGGGTCTTCCCGCTGTTACTGTTGTACTCACCGTGCTTCACGCAGGCGGTAAGTTCGGCGGCAGCGGTTACAAGGTCTCAGGCGGTCTTCACGGTGTAGGCTCATCAGTTGTTAACGCACTTTCAGAGTGGATGGAGGTTGAGGTTTCTCAGGCAGGCCATGTTCACCATCAGAGATTTGAGCGTGGAAATATTGCAACAGACCTTACCGTTATCGGTGATACAGATGAAACAGGTACCTTTATAAGATTCAAGCCCGATGCTCTTATTTTTCAGGAAACAACAGTTTACGATTATGAAACTCTCAAAAATCATCTTCGTGAATCAGCTTTCCTCAATGCCGGTCTTGCAATCACACTTACTGATAAGCGTGACGAAGACAATATAATCGAAGACTATTTCTGCTATGAGGGCGGCATCGGCTCCTTTGTTGAGCATATAGGTGAAACCTACGGTCTTACCCCCGTTCACGAAAAGGTTATTCACTTTTCAACCGTTGACGGAGACAGAAGTGCCGAAATCGCTCTTATGTATAATGACGGCTATAAAGAGAGAATTTTCTCTTATGCCAATAATGTCAATACAGTTGACGGCGGTACTCATGAAACAGGCTTCAAAACAGCACTTACCAAGGTATTCAATGAGTACGGCAAAAAATACGGCTTCCTCAAGGATGCTGACAGCAAATTAACAGGTGAAGACTGCCGTGAGGGTCTCGTTGCCGTTATTTCCGTCAAGCTCACCGAAGCTCAGTTTGAGGGTCAGACCAAGGGCAAGCTGGGCAACACCGAAATAACAAAGTTAGTCAGCAACACAGTTTACAATAAGCTGACAGACTTCTTTGAAGAAAATCCTGCTGTTGCAAAAACCATCGTTTCAAAATCACTTGACGCTTCAAGAGCAAGAGAAGCTGCAAGACGCGCAAGAGAGGCCGCAAGAAGAAAGTCTCCTCTTGAAAGCAACTCACTGCCCGGCAAGCTTGCCGACTGCACTGAAAAGGACCCCTCAAAGACTGAAATTTACATCGTAGAGGGTGACTCGGCAGGCGGCTCTGCAAAAGAAGGCAGAGACAGAACAATTCAGGCTATTCTTCCTCTTTGGGGTAAGATGCTCAATGTTGAAAAGTCAAGACCCGATAAGGTTATAACAAACGAAAAGCTTCTTCCCGTTGTTACGGCATTAGGTGCAGGCTTCAACGAAGATTTTGACATTGAAAAGCTTCGCTATCACAAGGTTGTTATTATGGCCGATGCCGATGTCGACGGTGCTCACATCAGAACACTTCTTCTTACCTTCTTCTTCAGATATATGCGTCCTCTTATTGACGGCGGTTATGTTTATATTGCACAGCCTCCTCTTTATAAGCTCTCTAAGGGCAAAAAGCACGAATATGCTTATTCCGATGAGGAAAGAGACAGAATTATGACAGAAATGCCCGGTGCGGATATTCAGCGCTATAAGGGTCTTGGTGAAATGGACCCTGAGCAGCTCTGGGAAACCACAATGAACCCCGAAAACAGAATTATGCTTCGTGTTACTCTCGAGGATGCAATTGCCGCAGACGAAACCTTCTCAATTCTTATGGGTGATAAGGTTGAGCCCCGCCGTGAATTTATTGAAAAGAACGCAAAATATGTTCAGAATCTTGATATTTAAGGACTTGATGAAATGACACCTTACGGAATAGTTTATAAGGATAATTTATACGCTCTTGAGCAGTCCTGCCTTGTCTGGCAAAAAAAATTCGGAATGCTCAGAGCCTCTGCTCTTATAAAGCCTGTGGCAATAGAAATACTGCTTGTCTTTCTTATAAACGGTGCTTTGTTTTTACTGGATAAAGAAAATGGCGGTTTTCTTATTTATACATCGGTTGTTATGGCAGTGTGCTTTGCATTTCTCACTTATTTCACCTTCAGAACAACCTATGTCAGACAGCTTTCAAAGGTGAATATGGCTGTTTATCAGAAGCAGGCAGTGCTTTTTGAAGACAGAATTGAATTTAAAGCTCCCTATTCACACTCTGTGTTTTATTATGATGAAATACTTTATTGGCAAGAAGCTGCAGGTGTGCTTACAATTATCATAGATAAAGGCATGATACCCGTTTCCATTTACTCCTCGGGTGTGGAAAAAGGCAGCTATGATGACTTCTCCCGCCTGTTCAAAGAAAAAATGAGCCATATGGGAAAGGAAGGTATGTGATATGAAATACTTTACCCTTTCCTACAGGCTTACTGTAGAGGATTATGAAGAGTACGACAGAATTTATAACAGAGATTATATAAAGCTGAGATTAAAAAGGCTTATCCCTCTTTATATTGTACCGGTTATAGTCTGTGCCTTTATTGAGCTGCAAACTGCAATTATAGTTGCTGTTATGGCTTTATTCTCTTTCATTCTTCCTATTATAGGCAACAGTGTTTTTTCAAAGCAAAGAGGCGAATCCTCAATCTTCAGACGTGAAAGCACAGTTGAGTTTTACGATAACCACATTGTTACAAGACTTCTGCCGGACGGCAATTTTAAAAGCCACACCGAAAAGCACTACGGCTTTGATAAAATAAACCGTATACTGGAAAGTGACGCCAGCTTTTATTTCATTTTCAAAGATAACTCCCTGCTTGTCATACCTAAAAGGGTTGTCACTCAGGAGCAGTACACAATGATAAAAAATCTTATAGAAAATCTTTTTATAAGTAAATATTTTTACTTGCAGACAAAAAATTGACATATACCCTGAATATTTTAAAATGGTGATAATATGGAAAATTTAAATTACGAAAACCAAACAATTATTGATGTTGACCTGAACAGAGAAATGAGAAAGTCATTCCTTGACTACTCAATGTCAGTTATCACATCCCGTGCCCTGCCTGATGTCAGAGACGGCCTGAAGCCTGTTCACCGCCGCATTCTTTACACCATGCACGAAAACGGACTTTACCCCGAAAAGGCATACCGTAAATGTGCCGATACCGTCGGTAGCGTGCTTGGCTCATACCACCCCCACGGTGACGCATCCGTTTATGATGCTATGGTTCGTCTGGCACAGAAATTCTCAACAAGATACATTTTAGTTGACGGCCACGGTAACTTCGGCTCAGTTGACGGTGACCCCCCTGCTGCTTACCGTTACACCGAAAGCAAAATGAGCAAGGTCTCAATGGAAATGCTCACGGATATCGACAAAGATACCGTTGATTTTGCTCCTAACTACGATGACCGTCTTAAGGAGCCCACTGTTCTTCCCTCCCGTTTCCCCAACATTCTCGTTAACGGCTCAACGGGTATCGCCGTAGGTATGGCTACTAACATACCTCCTCACAATCTTGGTGAGGTTATCGACGGTATGTGCTATTATATCGACAATCCGGAAGCCTCACTTGATGAGCTTATGCAATATATCAAGGGTCCCGACTTCCCCACAGCAGGCATTGTTATGGGCAGAGCCGGCATCAGGGCAGCCTACGGCACAGGCCGAGGCAAAATTGTTGTGCGTGCAAGAACTGAAATTGCCGAGGGCAAAAACGGCAGATATCAGATTATTGTCAGCGAGCTTCCCTATCAGGTCAATAAGCGCAGACTCATTGAAGCTATTGCCGATTTAGTCAAGGATAAAAAAATTGAAGGCATTGCCGATATTAACGACTATTCCAACAGAGAGGGTATGCGCCTTGTTATCGACCTTAAGCGTGATGCCAACGCTCAGGTGGTGCTCAATCAGCTTTTCTCCTTTACACAGCTTCAGATTTCTTACGGTATAATTCTTCTTGCTCTTGTTAAGGGTGAGCCTAAAATTCTCACTCTCAAGCAGATTCTTGATCACTACATAGATCATCAGAAGGAAGTTATCGTCAGAAGAACAAGATATGACCTTAAAAAAGCTCAGGAAAGAGCCCACATTTTAGAAGGTCTTATGACAGCCCTTGATTTCATTGATGAGGTTATTGCAATACTGCGTGCATCAAAAGATCAGAGCGAAGGTAAGCAGGCACTTATTGAGCGCTTCGGACTCACTGAGATTCAGGCGGATGCCATTGTTAAAATGAGACTCGGACAGCTCACCGGCCTTGAAAGAACAAAGATTGAAGATGAGCTGGGTGCACTTAAAATCAAAATTGCCGAGTTTATGGAAATCCTTGAAAGCGAAGGCAAGGTGCTTGAGCTTATCAAAACCGAATCAATGGCAATCAGAGATAAATTCTCCGACGACAGAAGAACTGAAATCGCAGCAGTCAGCGGTGAGGTTGATATTGAAGACCTTATCCCTGAGGAGGACTGTGTTTATACACTCACAACTCTCGGCTACATCAAGCGTCAGCCTGTTGAAAGCTACTCCCTTCAGAACAGAGGCGGCAGAGGTGTCAAGGGTATGACAAGACGAGAGGAGGATGTTGCAGAAACAATGTTCACCTGCTCAAGCCACGATTATATTATGTTCTTCACCACAAAGGGCAAAACCTACCGTCTCAAGGGCTACGAAATTCCCGAGGGCAGCAAGCAGAGTAAGGGTATGAATGTCGTTAACCTTCTTCCCCTTGAGGCTGACGAAAAGGTAAGCTCAATGATAAGAGTACCCGACTTCGGCGGCGAAGAGATAAAATATCTCTGCATGGTTACAAAGCACGGTATCATCAAGAGAACTGACCTGGAGCAATACAGAAACCTGCGCAAGAGCGGCATTATCGCCATTAACCTTGACGAGGGCGACGAGCTTGCCTGGGTACGCCTTACAGACGGCAACGACGATATCCTTGTTGCCACAAGAGGCGGTATGAGCATACGCTTTAACGAAAACGATTGCCGTCCCATAGGCAGAACAGCCCGCGGTGTCAAGGCTATCGAGCTTAAAGAGGATGACGAGGTTATCGGCATGTGCGTTATCCCCGAGGGTCAGGACGATTCCTATAAGGTGCTCACAATTTCCGAAACGGGTCTCGGCAGACTCAGCAATCACAGCGAATACCGCATCCAGTCAAGAGCAGGTAAGGGTGTTCTCAACTACCACACGGAAAAATACGGTCTTGTGGCTTCACTCAACCTGGTTTCTGACGAAGACGATATAATTCTCATTTCCTCCGACGGCATTATCATCCGCATCAAGGCCTCACAGATCAACACCGTTTCCCGTACCTCAAAGGGTGTGCGTGTTATGAGAGTCAGCGAAGGTGAAAAGGTTGTTTCAGCCACTGCAGTACGCGACACGGCTTCTGACGAAGAAACTGCAGAGCTTCCCGCCGATGACAGTGCGCAGGATGAAGCTGAAGAACCCTCAGCTGAATGATAAAACTTTCCTGAGTCCTTTTTAAGGTTAACTGAAGGTAACTTATATAACATAAAAAGGACTCAGCAACATAAGAAAAAGTGAAATTTTTTCACTTTTTCTTCTTAAAGTTTAAAAGAAAAGATGTGATTGGATGTCTGAAAATAAAAATAGGGAAGAAAGCCTCAAAAAGCCAAATCCCGTTGCAGCATTCCTATGGAAAGATAAAAGAAGAAGAGCGAAAAACTTCTATTTTCTATTGGTTGTCTTTATCTGTCTTATCACTGCAGGCATGGGTTACATCACCGAAAAGCTTGACCTTATGTCAACAGGTGACGATAACTCACCCACATTGCCCGGCAGCGAAATCACTCAGGAGGTCATATATGACGAAGAGGAGCTTGCAATTATTGAAGCAATTGATTCTGCAGGCTCTCTGAACGATTTCCTTTATCAGTGGGCAAATAACGGCGGAGAGCTTTATTCAAGCAAAAATGTTATAAATGTTCTGCTTGTAGGTCTTGACTCCAAGAATGCTCTTCAGTACGGCGGCAACTCCGACTCTCTCATACTCGTTTCCCTCAATAAAAAGACAGAGAAAATCAGCATGTGCTCCTTCTTCCGTGACTCATGGTGTTATATGAATGTTGGTGGCACAGACCGCTACGCAAAGATTAATTCATCCTATTTTCACGGCGGCCCCGATGCACTCATTGACACAATTGAAAGAAACTTCAAAATAGACATTGACTACTATGTGGCTGTTGACTTTACCTCCTTCAGGGATATTATAGATGCCCTTGGCGGCATAACAGTTCCCGTTCAGGAATATGAAGCCGCCTACATCAATAAAACCAACCCTGATTTTCACATTGAAGCAGGTGAAGCTGTTACCCTTACAGGCAAGCAGGCTCTTGTTTTTGCAAGAATCAGAAGGAGTGACTATGACAGTGATGTCAGCAGAACCCGCCGTCAGCGGCAGGTTATCACTTCGCTTATCGAAAGTGCAAAAAAAGCATCTCTAAATCAGCTTAATAACACTCTTGATGCACTTTTCAAATATGTTAAAACCGATCTTACAAAATCACAGATACTTTCCTATGCAGCTCAGGCTCTTGCAAAGGGCTGGCTGAGCTATGAGATAACACAGTTCACTCTCAGCGACCCCGATGTCTTCAAAACAGGCTATGTGGGCTCTGCCGCTGTTGTGTTTATGGATTATCCCCTGGCAGCACACAGAGTTCAGACCTCAATTTACGGTGACAGTAATGTTGAGCTGAATGACAACAGAGCAACAGTTTTCGATTTTGTAAAAAGATTTGATTAACGAGTATTTAAACTAAGAGGTAAATTATGGAACTTAAAATGGAAATCGGTACGGTACACGAGATAAATGTTACCGTTGAAAAAAATATGACTGCCGCAAGCATGAAAAGCGGCAATCTTGATGTGCTTGCCACACCCTATATGATTGCACTTATGGAGCAGGCATCAGCCGAGCTCTGCGGAAAATTCCTTCCCGAGGGCATTTCAACGGTGGGCACAATGGTGAATATTCATCACCTTGCAGCCACAAGCATGGGTGCACCCGTAAGGGTCGTTTCAAAGCTTACCGACTTTGACGGCAGAAAGGCAACCTTTGAGGTTATGGCCTACGATAACTCAGGTGTCATCGGCAAGGGTACCCACGAAAGATTTACAATCAAGATAGACTCTTTCCTGAGAAAAACTCAGGAAAGAAACGCTGACGCTGCCCAATAAAATATAAAAGAGAGAAAGCCGATTTGTTTTATATAAATCGGCTGAGTTTTCTATGTTCAGATATATACTGTTTGATTTTGACGGCACTGTGGTCAACACAGGCGAAGGCATACTTAAAAGTCTGCAATATTCTTTTTATGAAATGGGCCATGAGGTACCCTCACAAGAGGAACTTAAAAAGTTTATCGGGCCCCCCGTTTACTACAGCTTCACCCACTACTACGGCATCGGTGAAGACAAGGTCGGCGATTACATCAGAAAATACCGTGAGCGCTATAAAAGAGAAGGCATCTATGAATGTGAGCTTTATAAAGATATGCTCACTCTGCTCGGTACTCTTAAAGACAGCGGCTACACCTTAGGCATTGCTTCCTCAAAGCCGGAGCATCTGATTTTCGATGTTGCAGATTATCTTGACATAACAAAATATTTTGATGCGGTTGTGGGAGTCAAAAGTGATGCCAGCCGACACACCACAAAAACCGGACTCATACTTGAGGCAATGGATAAGCTTGGTGTCAGTGATAAATCTCAGGTGCTTATGGTCGGTGACAGACACTATGACATCACAGGTGCCAAGGGTGCAGGTGTTTCTTCCTGCGGCTGTCTCTGGGGCTACGGCAACAAAGAGGAATTTCAGGAATGTGATGCGGATTTTATCATTGAGGACCCTCTCGATATCTTAAATCTGCTGAAATAAAAAAATAATTCCAAAATAGATTAATAACATAATTATAATTACAATATAGAAATATAACTCTTAATTTTAGTGAGAAAAACTAACATTTCAATTTCTGTTGAATAGAAATTTACTTTATGATGCTCAGGTCGTTTAAAAAATTTCCATTCAATGAAATCTGAAGGGAAAAATCTACAGTTTTCAACATAATTTTTAATTTGTGTTGAAAACTCAAAGGTATGGTATAAAATGAAATATTACGCAAAGGATTATGACATAATAGTTATCGGTGCAGGTCACGCAGGCATTGAGGCAGGTCTTGCGGCGGCAAGGCTCGGAGCACAGGTGGGTGTCTTTACAATCAATATGGACTGGGTAGGCAATATGCCCTGCAATCCCTCAATAGGCGGCACCTCAAAAGGACATCTTGTCCGTGAGATAGATGCCCTTGGAGGTGAAATGGGTAAGGCAGCAGATGCCAATACTCTTCAGAGCCGCATGCTTAATCTCAGCAAAGGCCCTGCTGTCCACTCACTCAGAGCACAGATTGACCGCCGCCGTTACAGCGAATATATGAAGCATGTAATGGAAAAGCAAGAAAACTTGGAGCTGGTTCAGGCTGAAATTACCTCCCTTGTCAGAGCTGACAACGGCAAGTGGCAGGTCACCACAATGCTTGAAGCTATATATAATGCACAGTGTGTTATCCTTGCAACGGGTACCTTCCTCGGCGGCAGAATTTATGTGGGCGATGTGGCTTATGACGGTGGCCCTGACGGCATGTTTGCTTCAACTGCCCTTGCAAAGTCACTTAAGGACCTTGGTGTTGCAACCCGCCGCTTTAAAACAGGCACCCCCTCAAGAGTCAACAGACGGAGCATTGACTTCTCGAACCTTGAAATTCAGCTTGGCGATGAGGTTGTTGTGCCATTCAGCTTTGACGGTGAATATAAGCCTGAAAACAAATTGCCCTGCTACATTACATACACAAACAGCGAGACCAAGCGTATTATAATGGAAAACATTCATCGCTCACCTCTCTATGGCGGCAAGATAGACGGTGTGGGCCCGAGATATTGCCCCTCAATTGAAGATAAGATTGTCCGCTTCTCTGAGAAGCCCCGTCATCAGCTCTTCATTGAGCCCTGCGGGGAAAACACAGAGGAGATGTATCTTCAGGGAATGTCCTCATCACTCCCGGAGGATGTGCAGCTTCAGTTTCTTCGCACTATCCCCGGTCTTGAAAAGGTGCAGGTTATGCGCACCGCTTATGCCATTGAATATGACTGCGTTGACCCCACATCCCTCAAGGCATCCCTTGAGTTCAAGGATTTCCCCGGTCTTTACGGTGCAGGCCAGTTCAACGGCTCCAGCGGCTATGAGGAGGCTGCAGCTCAGGGATTGATTGCCGGCATTAATGCCTATAACAAAATCAGCGGCAAAGAGCCTCTCATTTTAGACAGGGCATCCTCTTATATCGGTACTCTTATAGATGACCTTGTGACTAAAGGCTGCAGTGACCCTTACAGAATGATGACCTCACGCTCAGAGTACCGTCTGATTCTTCGTCAGGACAATGCAGATATAAGGCTTACGGAGTACGGCTATAAGGTAGGTCTTGTCTCTCAGGAAAAGTATGACCGACTTCTGAAGAAGCTGGACCTTATAGAAAAAGAAAAGGAAAGAGTGTCTTTAGTCAGTGTTCCGCCCACAAAAGAGCTTAATGACATGCTTGTTTCACGTGAAACATCACCTATGACAACAGGCTGTCGCCTTAAAGAGCTGCTGAAAAGACCTCAGCTCAATTATGAAGCTCTGGCACCCTTCGACAAAGAAAGACCTGATTTGCCCCGTGATATTTTTGAGCAGGTGGAAATCAGCATCAAATATGACGGCTATATCCGTCAGCAGCTTGCCCTTGTGGATGAAATGCGTCGCCTCGAGGTTAAAAAGCTCAGTGAAGATATAGACTACACTGAAATTACGGGCCTTCGTATGGAGGCTCAGGAAAAGCTCAATAAAATCAAGCCTGCCAACTTAGGTCAGGCATCGAGAATAAGCGGTGTCAGCCCTGCCGACATATCGGTTCTGCTTATTTATCTTGCAAAGAAGGAAGTGAAAAGATAATGGAAAGCTTTATTTCAAAGGAGCTGCTTAAGGAAAAAGCAGAAATGTTTCACGTGAAACTTGACGAAAAAGCCCTTGAACGCTTCGACATATATGCAAGGCTCCTTGTGGAATGGAACGAGAAAATCAATCTTACAGCCATCACAGAACCCCATGACATTGTCATAAAGCACTTCACCGATTCACTTACTATCTTTTCAGCTGTTGATATTCCCGAGGGAGCAAAGGTTATTGATGTGGGTACCGGTGCGGGTTTTCCAGGTCTTGCAATGCTTATTGCCCGTCCCGACCTTAAAATGACCCTTATGGACAGCACTAACAAAAGGCTTACGGTAATAAATGATATCCTCTGCAAAACGCAGCTGCAGGCTGATGTTGTCCATTCAAGAGCTGAAGAGGCAGGCAAAAAGCCGGAATACAGAGAGCAATATGATTTTTCAACTGCAAGAGCTGTGACAAATCTCAGAGACTTAGCGGAATACTGTCTGCCTTTTGTCAGAGTCGGCGGCAGCTTTGTGCCTATGAAGGCTGCAAAGGCTGATGAAGAAATTGCTGAAGCTAAAAAGGCAATCAAGCTCCTTGGCGGAGAAATAACCGACAAAAAGACCTTTGAGCTTTTTGATGCCGGCGAAAGAACAATAATTAATGTCAAAAAGATTTCGTCAACACCTGCCAAATATCCAAGGCCTTCGGCAAAAATGGCGAAAAACCCTTTAAAATAAAAGCGCTATATGCCGAAAAGGCAGCTATAATGTAAAACGATTTTTGTGGACAACCTCCCTTTGCAGTGATATGATATATGCAAAGGGAGGTTATTTTATTGATAAGTGAAAAGCCGAGAACGGCAGGACAGGTTCTGCTTATACCTCACGAAAAGATATTTCCCAACCCGAATCAACCGCGTCAGCACTTCGATCAGGAAGAATTGGTCAATCTTGCCATAAGCATAAGAATGAACGGAATTTTGCAGCCTATCACCGTTCGTCAGACAGAAAAAGGCTATGAATTGGTTTCAGGTGAAAGGAGACTGCGTGCTTCAAGGCTTGCAGGGCTTGTAACGGTACCCTGCATAGTGGTTGATGTTAACAACATGAAAAGTGCCGTTTTTGCCCTGATTGAAAACCTGCAAAGGCAAAATTTAGGATATTTTGAAGAAGCGAAGGCCATTGAACGGCTTATGAAGGATTACGGGCTTTCACAGGAGGATGCGGCAAGGCGCTTGGGAAAGGCACCTTCAACAGTTTCAAACAAGCTGAGATTGCTTGCCCTGCCCCCGGAAGCACAGGAACTGCTTATGAAAAGCTCTCTTTCAGAACGCCACGCAAGGGCATTGCTCAGGTTAGACAAGAAGGATGTCTTGCCCGTACTTGAAAGGATAACCGAAAGAAAGCTCAATGTCAGCCAGACGGAGGAGCTTATTGAAGGCATCTTAACCGACAAAAGCACCCCTAAAAGGCAGACGAAAAGGATGTTCAGCGATGTAAAGATATTTCTTAATGCCATAAATAATGCAGTGGACACAATGCAAAAATCAGGCATTGGTGCTGACATAAAGCGTGAGGACACAGGTGAAAGCTACATATATAAAATAGAAATACCCAAAAAGGCTATGTATAAAACCCCCGATGCCGGATAAGCTGCGATGCAGTATTTCCATATCTTTCTCTTTCACACCCCAAAGAAGGAACCGCCCCAAGAGGGTGGTTCTTTCACTATATATAATAGTATAGGGTTTCATGTGGAACAAAAAAGTAAAAAAAATGTGCCGTAACTCTTTAAAAAGAGAAAACTCTATGCTATAATAAATAAGATATCACAAAATAAGGATGGGTTAATATTATGGGAAAAGTTATAGCGATAGTTAATCAGAAAGGCGGAGTAGGTAAGACAACTACCTCTGTCAACTTAGCTGCAACCATAGGCAGCTTCGGCTATAAGACGCTCCTTGTGGATGTTGACCCTCAGGGTAATGCCACAAGCGGACTCGGTGTAAACAAAAGAGATGTCAAGGCCTCAACCTATGATATGATTGTCGGTGACAGCAAGGCAGAGGAAATACTCATTAACACCCCCTTCAAATGCCTTGATCTTCTGCCCTCAGATATGAACCTTGCAGGTGCAGAGCTTGAGCTTGTTGATATGAAAAACAGAGACTCACGCATTAAAAATGCTCTTGCTCCTTTAAAGGAAAAGTATGAGTTTATAATTATCGACTGTCCGCCGTCATTAGGTCTTCTCACCGTTAATGTGCTGTGTGCTGCCGACAGTGTTATAGTGCCTATTCAGTGTGAATATTATGCTCTTGAAGGCCTCTCACAGCTTATGAACACCATAAGGCAGGTAAAGAGACTGTATAATCCTCTTATCGATTTAGAGGGCGTTTTGCTGACAATGTATGACGGCAGACTCAATCTGACACAGCAGGTTGTAAATGAAGTCAAGCGATTCTTTCCCCAGAAGGTTTATGCCACTGTTATTCCGAGAAACGTAAGGCTTTCGGAAGCTCCCTCATTCGGTCAGCCTGTGCTTTATTATGACAAGTCATCAAAGGGCAGCCTTGCCTATGTGGATTTCACAAAAGAATTTCTTAAAAAGAATAATAAGAGACCAAGAGGATGATGGAAATTCGGAATTGCGGGAAAATTTGCTTAGTAAAGAAATTTCTGCCCGCAGAGGTAGTCTGTAGGGATTAAATATATGCTTTTTTATAAGTATCAACAGAAGGAAAGCTTTTGCATAGACGATATGTTGCCTTGCGGCAACTCGATATGCTTGCTCACGCAAGCTCGATATATTTGCTATGGGCAAATTCGATATGTTCCGCTTTTTGCGGAACGAGATATATAATTATAGGAGGAAAAATATGGCACCAAAGAAAAAAGCAGGCCTGGGAAAAGGTCTTGATGCTCTGTTTATAGACAATTCCACAGAAGAAAAGGGCGATAAGCTGGTCAATATAAACGATATTGAGCCTAACAGAGAACAGCCGCGAAAATATTTTGACGAAGGGGCTTTGCATGAGCTTGCTGACAGCATTGCAAAACACGGTGTTATTCAGCCCTTGCTTGTGCGACCTCTCTCAGACGGCGGCTACCAGCTCATTGCCGGTGAAAGACGCTGGCGCGCGTCCCGAATAGCGGGACTGAGCGAAGTGCCCGTAGTTGTAAGGGAAATGACAGACCAGGAGGCTATGGAGCTTGCACTGATTGAAAATCTGCAGCGTGAGGACCTGAACCCCATTGAAGAGGCAGAGGGCTTTAAGCTGCTTATGGATACCTACGGCTTTACACAGGAGCAGGCGGCAGAAAGAGTGGGCAAATCTCGTCCTGCTGTGGCAAATGCTCTGAGACTTCTCATTTTGCCTCAGGAAATTCTTGAAATGGTGAAAACGGGCAAGCTTTCGGCAGGCCATGCAAGAACAATTCTGCCCATAACAGACCCCACACTGCTTAAAAAGTTGGTTGAGGAGATAATTGCAAAAGAGCTTTCTGTACGCGAGACAGAGAGGATAGTCAAGACTCTGACAAAGCCCGCCGAGGAAAGAATAAAGCAAAAGAAAAAGCGTGATTCCTTCTATGACGAATGTGAGCTTTCAATTCGTGAAACAATGGGAAGAAAAGCAAAAATAAACGTTTCAAGAGGAAATAAAGGTACCCTTGAAATTGAGTTTTTCAGCAAAGAGGATCTTGAAAAAATGCTGTTGGCATTAGGAAATAATTAAAATTCTATATAAGAAAAAAAGGAGCAATTAAAATGTTAGATATCAAGCTTATAAGAGAAAATCCTGAAAAGGTTAAGGCGGCAATGAAGACAAGAAACAAGGATATGGATGCCCTTGTTGACGAAATTCTTGCAATTGACAAGCAGGTAAGAGAGCTGACACAGAAGGCTGATGCTCTCAAGGCTGAACAGAATGCCGCAAGCAAGAAAATCCCTCAGATTAAGAAAGAGGGCGGCGATATCAGCGAGATTATGACAAGAATGAACGCTATCAAAGAGGAAGTCAAGGTGCTTGATGCTCAGAAGGGCGAGCTTGCCGCTAAGCAGAAAACCATGATGTACGAATTCCCCAATGTACCCTCAGAGTCAACACCCATAGGCAAGGATGACAGCGAAAATGTTGAAATCCGCCGCTGGGGTGAGCCCAGAAGCTTTGACTTTGAAGCAAAGGCACACTGGGATATCGGTGCAGATCTCGGCATACTCGACCCTGAAACTGCCGCAAAGGTAACAGGTGCGCGCTTCCATTTTTACAGAGGTCTCGGCGCAAGACTTGAAAGAGCTATTATAAACTTCTTCCTCAACACACATACCGAGCACGGCTACACAGAGGTGTTCCCTCCCTTTATGGTTAACCGTGCATCAATGACAGGCACCGGTCAGCTCCCCAAATTTGAAGAGGATGCATTCAAATTAACAAATGACTACTTCCTCATCCCCACGGCAGAGGTACCCGTAACAAACATGTACCGTGACGATATTATCGACGGTGACAAGCTGCCTATGAGCTTTTGTGCATATTCAGCTTGCTTCAGAGCTGAGGCAGGCTCAGCAGGCCGTGACACAAGAGGTCTTATCAGACAGCATCAGTTCAATAAGGTTGAGCTTGTTAAGTTCACAAAGCCTGAGGAAAGCTATGCAGAGCTTGAAAAGCTGACAAACGACGCTGAAAGAGTTCTTCAGATTCTCGGTCTTCCCTACAGAGTTGTTGCTCTGTCAAGCGGTGACATCGGCTTCTCAAGTGCAAAGACATATGATATTGAGGTATGGATGCCTTCTTACGGCAGATATGTTGAAATAAGCTCCTGCTCAAACTTTGAGGACTTCCAGGCAAGACGCGCTTCAATCCGCTATAAGAACGGCCCCAAGGATAAGGCACAGCTTGTGCACACTCTCAACGGCTCAGGTGTTGCTATCGGCAGAACAACGGCAGCTATTCTTGAAAACTATCAGAATGCAGACGGCAGTGTAACTGTTCCCGAAGCACTTATACCCTATATGGGCATTGATGTGATAAAATAAGGATAATTTATAAAAAAACTGATGAGATTACCCCACCGGAGTAATCTCATCAGTTTTTTGTGGCGGCGACGGTTAAATTTTTATTGCCTTACCTCATTTTATATGTTATAATTAAAAAGTTAACGCCAAAAATTACAGAACAGGAAGTGATGATATGATAAGCACAAATAATGTAACTCTGCAGTACGGCGGCAGAGAGCTTTTTAAAAGCGTGTCAATCAATTTCACAAAGGGCAACTGCTACGGTCTTATAGGTGCAAACGGTGCAGGTAAAAGCACCTTCCTAAAAATTCTCTCAGGTGAAATAGAGCCTAACAAGGGCTATGTCACAATTACCCCCGGTGAGAGACTTTCCGTACTCAAGCAGGATCACTTTGCCTATGACGAATATGATGTAATAAGAACAGTCCTTATGGGCAACGAAAAGCTCATTGAAATAATGGATGAAAAGGAAAAGCTCTATTCAAAAGAGGAGTTTACCGAAGAAGACGGCATAAGAATAAGCGAGCTTGAAGAGGAATTTGCCGAAATGGACGGCTGGAGTGCAGAAAGTGATGCTGAAATTCTTCTCAATGCTCTGGGAATACACAATGAATTTCACTATATGCTTATGAAGGAGCTGACAGGTGAGCAGAAGGTCAAGGTGCTTCTTGCACAGGCACTTTTCGGCAACCCTGATATCCTTTTGCTTGACGAGCCCACCAACCACCTTGATGTTGCGGCAATCAACTGGCTTGAGGAATTTCTTCTGAATTTTGAGAATACTGTTATTGTAGTAAGCCATGACAGACATTTTCTCAATAAGGTGTGCACTCATATTGCAGACTGCGATTTCGGCAAAATAACAATGTATGTGGGCAACTATGATTTCTGGTATGAATATACACAGATGGCACAGCGCCAGATGCGTGAGCAGAATAAGAAGACCGAAGCCAAAATGAAGGAGCTGCAGGAATTTATTGCACGCTTCAGTGCCAATGCCTCAAAATCAAAGCAGGCAACAAGCCGAAAGAAGCTTCTTGATAATCTTGTGCTCGAGGATATGCCCGTTTCCTCGAGACGCTTCCCCTTTGTTGAGTTTAAGCCTGACAGAGAGATAGGCAATGATATGCTTCTTGTTGAGGGTCTTTCGAAAACTGTCGGTGACAGAAAGGTACTGGATAATGTTTCCTTTACAATAAGACCGAATGAAAAGGTTGCCTTTGTAGGCACCGATGCCCTTGCAAAAACAACCTTCTTTAAAATTATAACAGGCGAGCTGGAGCCTGACGAGGGCAGCTTCAAGTGGGGTGTCACCACATCTCAGGCATATTTCCCCAGTGATAATTCCGCATTTTTTGACGGAGTGGAAGACAGCCTTATTGACTGGGTCAGAAGATATTCAGACCTGCAGTTTGAAAGCGATGTCAGAGGCTGGCTGGGCAGGCTTATGTTCTCGGGCGAGGAGGCAACAAAGAAAGCCAAGGTGCTTTCCGGCGGCGAGAGGGTACGCTGTATGCTTTGCAAAATGATGCTCAGCGGTGCCAATGTGCTCATTCTTGACGAGCCCACCAACCACCTTGACCTTGAATCTATAACTGCACTTAACAATGCCCTTATAAAATTCAAGGGTGCACTGCTTTTCACCTCGCACGACCATCAGTTCGTTCAGTCAATTGCAGACAGAATTATTGAATTCAGACCCGACGGAGTATATGACAGAAAGGAAACCTACGACGAGTTTCTTGAAAACAACGAACTGCTTATAACAAAATAACAAAAGGAGATATACTATGATATATGTAATCGGCGACATCCACGGAATGAAGGATAAGTATGATGAAATCCTTGATAAAATCTCACCCAAGGATACGGATGCGGTTTTTGTTCTGGGTGATGTTATCGATATAGGTGACAGCTCAATTGAAATACTTAAGGATATGATGTATCGCACAAACATTTATCCTGTACTCGGTGAGCACGAATATATGGCAAAAAAGGTGCTTCCCCTCATAGCAGACTGCAAAAGTACCCAAGAGGCGGCAAAAAAGCTCTCAGGTGAAGACAAAGACCTTTTTGATAAGTGGCTGACAATGAAAAGCGAAAAAACAATCAGTGATTTCCTTGCCCTTTCAGATGAAGACAAGGAGAGCATTATGGATTATCTCAGTGAGTTTCAGCCTTATGAGGAGGTTGAAGCAGGCGGCAAAACCTTTGTGCTTGCCCATGCGGGCATAAACTGCTTTGAAGAAGGCAAGGACCTTGAGGAATATATGGAGGAGGATTTTGTTTTTGCTGTTACGGACTATTCAAAGCCCTGCTTCAAAAACAAATATCTGGTTACGGGCCATATGCCTACGGTTGCCATAAATCCCAAGCTTATGGGAAAGGTTTATTCCAAGAACGGACATATTGCTCTTGATTGCGGTGCGGCTTACGGCGGAAAGCTTGCGGGTATTTGTCTTGATAAGCTTAAGCTTTATTATGTATAAAAAATATCAGGGGGCAGTTTTGTCCTCTGATAATTTTTATTGCACCGTAAGGTGCATAGGGAGCCGTTTTCTCGTTTCGCCTGTGGCGGAACATATCGAATTTGCCTATGGCAAATATATCGGGTTCGCTTTAGCGGACATATCGAGTTTGCGTGAGCAAACATATCGACCTTGCAGGGGCTTGTTCTTTGTACCTGCTGATAAAAAAGAACCGATTTTGTTTTATAAGCCTTCCTTGTGTAAAGGGAGGCTTTGCTTTTTGTGCAGGGTTAGATTATTTTTATCGGTGAGGCTGTCTTTTCTGACGATGAGGGAAGACAGTTCAGTTAAGGTTCCGTTTTTATCAATGTAAACATCTCTGCTGTCCTCGCCGGACGGGCGTTACTTTCCACAGATAAGCGGAAAGTAACCAAAGCGCCCTCTTTGGTGCCATCGGTCCGAAAGTACGAAGAATTACCGCTTTAGTTTGCAGAAACTTTTAATTCATAGGCATTTTCGCAGTTATAGTGAAATATCAGGTCACTTCTTATCGGTAATTATTCGTGTTTCTCTTTTCTGCTTCGAGGGGAATTTTAGCCGAAGCGATTCATTTAAGGGTAAACACATGAGTCTGACCGCTACTCTAAGCTGTTTTACAGAGTTTGTTCTCGTCTGGCCTTGTATGGTTCTTCTTTACCTACTCACTACCCGACAGTCGTGAGTCGCTAATGAGTATGCTTTTTGTCAGTGATACTGTTGGGAGTTTTTCGATGAAATATTTATTTTCTCGTTTCGCCTGTGGCGGGCGGAACATATCGCATTTTCCTATGGCAAATATATCGAGTTTGCGTGAGCAAACATATCGAGTTGCTTTTAGGAAACATATCGACCTTGCAGAGGTTTGGGGTTTGTGGTTGCTGATAAGAGAGAAGGGGTTTGAGGTCTGGCGAATATGGTATGCTGTGTCTCTATGGTTGAGGCTGTTCTGCTTGACGAAGAGGGAAATCTCTGCATTTAAGGTTTGTTTTTATTTATTTGTGGGTCAAACGGACCGTCGGGGACGCCGATCCCTACACATTCTTTACGCTGTTTGTGCAAAGCTATGTTTGGTTGCTTTTTGTCAGTGATACGGGGTGAGTTTTTCGATGAAATTCTTTATCAGGGGACAGGGCTGTTCTTACACAGATGCTCGGACAGACCGGTTCTCTGATAACATTAGGGATTATGAAAACAGATACGGTACCCAAAGGGGCTCTTTGCGGCAAAAGTGACAAAAAGGGGTATGTTTTTTTGTAGGATAAACCAATTTTTAAAAAATATTTAAGGTTTTTTAATTTTGCCATTGACTTTATTGATTTTTAAATGATATACTGATACTAACTAATAGTGACTCTTTATACCCTCAAGGGGTCAGTGCGTGCAAAAAACGGTCAGGTCAGGGGCTGTGCAGGCGTGATTTCAAGAGGAAAAAAAGCCACGATAAGTTTCGTTTTGACGGCTTTGCCGTATTATGAAATAAAAGGTTAATTTTTATTAAGGAGGAAATCTTAATGAAAAACAAATTAAAAAAATCTTTATCACTTATAATGACAGTGCTTATGGTATTGTCATGTTGGGTATGGGTAGCTCCCACTGAGGCGGAGGCTGCTACATCTAATTATACGGTTAGAATTTACTTCAATATAGGCAACGGTGGTTGGGGTGGTGCAGCCGATGCACGACCAGATGGATCCAATATTACTATATCGTATATATCGGATAATGGTACCGGCACCGAAACATCGCAAGCATTTGACAAAGGTCAATTATGGAGCTCTGACAATGTTTCGGGTGCATATATTGATTGTGTAGTTCCCGGTTGGCCATCAAGTATTTCTATTCAGTTAACAAATAGTTTTGCGGGTGACGTGGATGTTGTCTTCACTCGAATAGAAATAAACGGCAGGACAGCTGTGCCCGGAAACTATAGTTTTAGTGGCGGAAACACTAAATCTTTTACACCCTCGGAAAGCGGTACAACCGGTTCTGTTTATGATACTGATTCGGAAAAAACCAGCGAACACACTGGGTGGAATTGGCCTAAGCCTAAGCCAACAACTATAGAAGGTCTCGGCGGAACAACCACCATTGTACTTCCTGAAATAGACAAACTCGATGCTATTGATGTAGGAAGTTTTACAGCGAAGGCATACGATCAGTATGGTGTAGAATGGTATAATACTCCAAGCTACAATTTATCGTCGATTGAGGATGTTGTTGCTACTGACATAAATGATGAGGAATCGGGTCTTTGGTGGGAACTCAGTTCTGATATGACAACAGCACATGTAAAAGCAAGTGCAGTAATGCAGGATGTTTATTCTGTACCACTGAAAAATGGAAACACCAGAGATTTTTATCTCGTGGCACAGATGGCAGAAGCAGATGGTGCCCCTGTAGACTCACAGAAGCTTCATTTTGTATATCCTAAATATGATTGGGCTTTCTACGGTGAGGTTTTGGGTCTTAATGACCACAAGGTATCGATTTTTGTTGAAGACAAGACAACAGATGAAACAAAGGTATATGCATGGGACGGTGACGACCAGGGCACAGAGCCGGATGCTCAGATAGTAGTTCCCGACTATCTTGCATACAACCAGAAGTCACTTATTCTGCCTATGTATGCTGAGAAGGACGGCTTTACCTTCTACGGCTTCTGGACGAAGCCACAGCCGTCAAATCCCGGAGAAAAGGGTGAGCCCTTCTCGCCGGAGGCAAGCTTTGCAGAGCCTGTAGACAGTGATACATATCTTACTCTTCCGGAAGATCTTTATACTGATGCAGGTGAGCAGTGGAATTACAGAACAGACGGTATCACCACAGGCAATAAAACATATTATGCATGGTGGCTTGCAAACGATGTAAGCGTTAAGTTCTATGATGTTGACGGTAGCTATATTGATTCGTTTAGTCTTAAGGCAGGTCAAACACACCAAGCTATTGTATGGCCTGAGCCTGCAGCGGAGTATAAGGAAGGTTACACAAACGGTGCATTTACTTACACCAAATGGACAGAGAAATGGGTTAACATCGACGGTGAGGTTGTAGATCCTACCGGTTACACCTTCGGACATGACCTTATTCTTACACCTCAGTATGAAAGCGCAAGCTTTGATAAGACACACAAGGTAACCTTCTATAACAGTGACAGCAATATTATTTCAGACAGCGATTATAATTACAGAGATGTTGCTGTTGTTCCGGCTGTAAATGAGGTTTCAGCTGTTAACAAAAATGCAAAGGATTACAGCTATGAATTTGTAGGCTGGTCTTCACAGGTTCCAACAACAGGTCTTACATATCATGTAATGCTTGAGGATGTAGACTATGATGTGGGCTTGAATCCGGTTTATATTGCAGAAGACTTTGTTGTAAGAAGCGACGCAACATATTATCCTGTATTCAGACGCTATGCGAAGCCTTATGATGTTGTATTTGTATACGCCAATGAAATAGGTAACTTTGTTGATAAGACTGTTCAGTATAAGTACGGACAGAAGATTGAGATTCCTGAAGAAGTTCCTGAGTCATATGCTATGTATGGCTTAGAGTTTACAATACTTGGCTGGCAGGAAAACGCTGCAGGTGCAGATATTGTTTTAGGCGAGGAAATTTGTGAAGGAGCAACATCATATGTTGCCAGATATGACAACGGTGTGCAAAAGCCCTATAATGTAAGCTATGTGTTCAGAAATGAAGCAGGTGAGCTTATAACAAAGACTGCAGAAGTATATGAAGGCTACAGTGTAGAGCAGAGCTTTATTGATGCACTTAAGCCCAGTGACACTTATGATGACGGTACTCAGGAGTTACGCTTCAATGGCAGTTGGATCTGCAGTGCAAACGGAAACACCTACGGTACCTCACAGCTTGCAGGTTATTATCCTGCTAACCATGTTACCTTCACAGCTGTTTACACAGACGGTGTGCCCTTCCGCACAGTAACATATGTTGACGGCGACCTTTCAAAGGAATTCAGAATCACAGACGGAACACAGCTTCCTTACTGGACACACCAGGTTGATACCGCTGAAGGTACAGTTACAGAAACATATGTACCCTCAAAGGCAAACACTGAATTCGGTATTTATGAATTTGCAGGTTGGTTTGACGAAGTGCAGACTGACGAAACAGCTACAAACGGCACACAGTATAAGCCCGGCGAAACTGCAATCGGCGCTGATGTAACACTTTATCCCCAGTTTATCTATAAGCTTTATAACTACAACTTCGTATTCAAAAACTGGGACGGTACAGTTCTTAAGCAGGGCACATTCCATCTTGGCGACTCGCTCAATGAGCTGAGAATTCAGGCTGAAAATATTGCAGTAAGACCTGCCGACGAAACATATACCTATCAGTTCCTCGGTTGGGATAAGAGAGTTCCCGAAAAGTGCGAAGGCGGCGAGCCTGACAGCACACTGACATTCATTGCTCAGTACAAGCCCGTTTATATCTATTATAATGTAGAGTGGTATAATGACGAAGCTTCAATGAATGATGAAAATGGTCTTCCCGTTGCAACAAGTAAGTATGTTTACGGTGCTAAGATGCATACTCCTTCAGTTACACTTACAGTACCCGAGAGCGATCAAGCAGGCCAGAACTATGTATTTGCAGGCTGGTACTATAAGGATGCCAACGGTAATGCACAGCCCTTCGTGCGTAACATGACAATCACAGGCGACATGAAGTTCTATGCAACCTATGCTCTGACAGCTAAGATGCATAAGGTTACAGTAAACGACGGTACCAACACATACACTTTAACAGTTGAAGACGGCGCAAACATTAAGGACCTTGTATCAGATCCCGTTGCAGGTTATGTGAATGAAACAACTCATAACGGCTTCAGAGGCTGGTTACTCGGCACAGATGCTTTTGATATCGAAAATGCAACAATCACTAAGGATATCACTATCGTTGCAGATTTCGAGGTTGGCCAGCACGTTTATGACAAGAGCGAAATCGTTACACTTCCCACATATCCCGTAGCAGGTTACACAGACTATGACGGCACTGTAGTTCCCGCAACAACAGGCGAAGGCCTCAAGCGCTTCTGGTGTGAATGTAACAAAGAAAAGACAGGCACAACAGACAAGGACAAGATTCCCGCATGCGTTATTCCTGCCCTTAAGGATGAAGTAGATCCCGGCTCAACAGCTTATATCGGCACTGCTAACTGGTCAGACTTTGACGCTGCTGCAGCTGCAGATACAATTTATGCTAACCCCAACACAGACTTTATTATCACAACATCCGACAAGGGTAATGTTGATAATGACTATAACGCAACAGGTAAGGGCATCGGTGTTCAGCAAATCAAATTTTTGATTGCTCCTGCTGAAAGTGTATATAGCGAAGAGCAGCTGTCACTGGAAATCGATTCGTTTGGCACTGTAGCTTACGATTGGCCCACAATCCAGACTCTTCTTATCAAGAACTACGGCGGTTGGGCTTATGTTCCCGAAATGTATAAGGATTATAATGCTAACTTCACAGCTAAGCTTGGCAGCTATAACCTGACAGACGGCGAGGCATATGTAATTTATGCTAAGGTTTTGGATAAGGCTAATAATATGAGCTTCATCAGAACTGCCGAATTTATCTATGATGCAACTAAGCCCGTTGTTGATGTGGCAGGTAACTACAACGCAGCTGAAAACACATACTGCGAGCAGGCTACAATCACAGTAACAGAGGCTACAGATTATGTTGTTACAGTTGACGGCACACCCATCAGCGAAACAACAGCTAACAAGAAGTACAATATCGGTGAAGGCGTGCATCAGGTTGTTGTTACCGATAAGGCAGGCAACAAGACAAGCGTATTCTTCACAGTTCTTAAGGAACACACACTTGTTAACTATAACGAAGCTCCCGACTGTCTGACAGCAGGCTTCACTTCACAGAGATGTCTCAACTGCGGCGCTGACTTCAATAAGGAAGATGTGCCCGAGCTCGGTCACGAACTTAAGACAGTTCTCGTAAATGCAACTTGTGACGAAAACGGTTACACAATAACAACCTGCGGCAGATGCGACATGGAACCCGAGATCAACTATTACACCTTAACAGGTGAGCTCATTGAAGAATCAAAGGGTCATGCATGGAATGCAGGTGTAGTTGTTAAGGCTGCAACCTGTCAGACCAAGGGCGTTAAGATCTTCACCTGCTCAGTTTGCGGTGAAACAAAGCAGGAGGAAATTGCTCCTCAGGCAGATGCACACAACTTCTATAAACCCCAGGTGGTTAAGCCCACATGTACAGAAGCAGGTAAGGTTACACAGCTTTGCCGTGTTTGCGGCGAAAAAGTTACTATCGCTCAGGGCAGTGACGAGACAGCAGCTAACTATGACGCTGAATATGCTCCCACAGGCCACACACCTGACAAGTGGATTGTAACTGAGGCTGCAAGATGCTTTGCACGCGGCACAGATGCTGAAGGTAAGGAATACTTCGGTGTTGAAACAAATGTATGCTCAGTTTGCGACACAGTTATCACTGACGAAAACGGTGCAGCAGTTACAAGATATATCTACGATGCAATTCCTCACACATGGATAGTTGACGAAGCTAACAGCGTTGAGCCTGCAGTAGGCGTTGAAGGTAAGATTGCATATAAGTGCGCAGTTGAAGGCTGTCCAGGTACAAAGGAGCCCACAAAGATTGATGCACTTGTAGAATATTCAATTACATTCATCGGCACAACAGTTGTTAAGGTAACAGACGAAGAAACAGGCGAGGTTACACTGGTTGAACAGGAATCCAAGCAGGTAGATAAGGGTCTTCCCGGTGAAACAGCAGGCAATGTTCTTCACGAGCAGAAGAAGCTTGACAGTGCTGACGGTAAGGTAGCTTATGTATTCGACGGCTGGTACACCAAGAAGGCTGACGGCAGCTTCGATAAGAAGTACACAACTCCCATGGAAATCGGCACAGAAAATATCACTCTCTATGCTAAGTTCAAGGAGAAGGATATCTTCTATACAGTAGACTTTGAGATCCCCTCAACATATACTCCCGCAACTGAAGAAGATGAGGAAGTATACGGCGGTTATAAGGAATTCAAGTCACTTATGGGTGCTATCGGTGATGAAAGAACTCCCGGTGAAGAACCCGTATTTGCAGAAACAGATTACTTCAAGTTCACCTTCGACGGTTGGTACACCAAGGGTACAAACCCGAGCAAGTATGACGGTAAGATCGCAGGCGACGCAACATATCAGGCTGCATTCAAGGCTGAAGCTAAGAAGTACACAGTTATCTTCATGAGCGACGGTGTTGTATTTGACACTGAGGATGTTGTTGCAGGCGCTACAGCAGTACCCAGCGAAGGCACACCCGAAAAGGCAAGCGATGCTCAGTATCACTACACCTTCAAGGGCTGGTACACATCAACTGACGGCAGAACAGAAGCTGACCTGACAGATATCACTGAAAAGACAACAGTTTACGCTGTTTACACTGCTGAAGCTCACGATAAGGGCACAAGCGGTACAGTTAAGCAGGAAGCAAACTGTAAGGTTCCTGAAATCACAGAATACACCTGTGCAGACTGCGGTTATGTATGGACAGAGATCACAAAGGAAGCTCTTGACCACGTAGCAGGCGACCCTGTTTACAACGAAGAAACAGGCAAGAATGAAATCCACTGCACAGAGTGCGGCGAGCTTCTCAGCGAAGCAGAGGCTTCATACACAATTAAGTTTGAAGACCACAACGGCAGAAGACTTGACACAATTACAGTTAAGGTTAACAACAAGTTTGTTGAACAGGCTGAAGCTGCAGCTAAGCTTGCTTCAAAGGCATCAGACGACAAGAACGATTACACATTTGCAGGTTGGATTGTTAAGGAAGGCGACACACCTGTTGCTTCCAAGGATCTTCCCGCTGCAACTGCAAATGTAACTTATATCGCTGCTTACACAGCAACAGCACGCACCTTCTCAGTAACATTTGCTACATCAATACTTGTTACAGGCGAAAGCGTTGCTAAGAAGACCTTCTCAGGTATTGCTTACGGCAAGATTGTTGACAAGGACGGCAACGATGTAACCAAGTATGCATTTGATAAGGATGTATTCGGTATCCCCGAATCAGACTCAAAGGTACACTATGTATTCAAGGGCTGGGATGTTGACCTTTCAAAGGGTGTAACAAAGGATACTCTCGTTCGTCCCGTATACGAAGCAGTCAGCCACAGCTTCGACAGCGGTGTTCCCTCAGCAGCAGACTGCACACAGTCCGGCGGCTACAAGTACACTTGCTCAGAGTGCGGTTACTATTACATCTCAGGTAATATTCCTGCTCTCGGTCACAACTATGTAACCAAGGTAGTTAAGGAGCCCACCTATAAGGAAGAAGGTCTTGCAGTTAAGACCTGCCAGCGTTGCGGCGACACAATTGAAGAGAAGCTTCCCGTTAAGCAGTATATCGTAGTTAAGGTTACTGTTAAGGACACAGACGGTAAGGCATATCACGGTGCTAAGGTTGAAATCACTCACGACGGCACAGGTAAGGTTTACGGTCCCAACCTGACAGACACAAACGGTGTTGCAACCTTCTATGTTGAGCAGTCAGGCGAATACTTCGTAAGAGTTCTTGAAATTCCCGGTCACGAGGGCGGTTACAGCGGTGATATCACAGTAAATGAAAACGGCGATATCACAAACAGCACACTTCCCACTCTCAAGGGTGAAGGCTCACAGAGCTGCTCATGCGGTTGCCACAGAAACAACTTCTGGGGTATGCTCTTCAGATTCTTCCACAAGATTATTAAGCTTCTTACAGGCAGATACATTTGCTGTGACTGTCCTGACAGCAGATATTAATTGGTGGCAGTTATCTGAAAAAACAGAACTGACTTAATAATAACGGCTCTGTTCCGAATGGAACGGAGCCGTTTTTCTCGTTTCGCCTGTGGCGGAACATATCGAATTTGCTATGGCAAATATATCGAGTTGCTTTTAGGCAACATATCGAGTTTGCGTGAGCAAACATATCGCCTTTGTAGTGGTTTTGGGTTTGTAGTTATTGATAAAAGAGAAGGCTTTGGGGTTTGGCGGTTTTTCTGACGATGAGGGAAGACAGTGCAGTTAAGGTTCCGTTTTGATCAATGCCTGAGTCTCTGCTCGCTCAAGCCGCGGGGCTCATACTTTTCCCGATTGTGGTAAAAGTATGCAAAAGCACGCTTTGGTGCCGGAGGGCCGAAGGACGAAAATTACCGTCTCAGTTCGGATGAGATTTTAAGCTTTTTACCCTTTTCTTCGTTATTAAGAAACATAAAACTTCTGCTTATCGGTAATTGTTCGTATATCTGTTTTCTGCTTCAAGGGTAATTTTAGCCGAAGCGATTCGTTTAAGGGTAAATACATCAACCTGACCGCTACTCTGAGCTGTTTTACATAGTCTGTTCTCGTCTGGCCTTGTATAGTCCTGCTTTACCCACTCACTACCCGACAGTCGTGAGTCGCTGATTTGGTTGCTTTTTGTCAGTGATACTGTTGGGGGTTTCTCGATGAAATTTTTATTTTCTCGTTTCGCCTGCGGCGGAACATATCGAATTTGCCTGTGGCAAATATATCGGGTTCGCTTTAGCGGACATATCGGGTTTGCGTGAGCAAACATATCGCCTTTGTAGTGGCGTAGCTTTTATTGAATTTGGTTGTTAACGACAATAAAGAGATAAAAATTTATAAAATTTTATGTATAAACACTTATAGGCATTGACATAAAGTCGCAATTTTGTTAAAATATTATCGTATAACTTGAGGGCTGACACATATTGCGGTGAGCAGCTGCTCACAAAAAGGAGGAAATATCCATGACAGATGCAAAAACCTTAGCATATATCAATATGTATGCTATCCTCGGCACGCTGGAAAATCTCTGCGAGCTTGACAGCGAAGCCAGTGCACTGGTTAAGACAAAGAAGCCTGTTTCTGTAGGTCTTGCAGTTACAGACGGTCCCAGCGCAACAATCACTTTCAAAAACGGCAGATGCAGAATGGAACAGGGTATCGAAAACTGTGACGTTCTTCTCCCCTTCTCATCCTGCGAAAAGTTTAACGGTCTCATTGACGGCACCGTTACTCCTATCCCCTGCAAGGGCTTTTCAAAGATAGGCTTCCTGCTTAAGAAATTCACACCGCTGACAGATAAGCTTTCAGCTTACCTCAGACCCAGCGAGGAAGACCTTAAGGATGACAAGTTCTTTGAGATAAGCACAAAGCTTATGTTTTATGTTATTACTGTTGCACTTTCACAGATAGGCAACAACGATGCAATCGGCACCTTCAGTGCAAGCCTTATTGACGACGGTATTATCGAGGTTTCAATCAAGGACTGCGTAAGTGCAGGTATCAGAGTTAAGGATCACCACATGGTTACAATTAAAGAGAAGCCCGAAACCTTCCGCTCAAAGATGGAATTTAATGACATCCGTCTTGCAAGAGACCTTTTCGACGGCAAGGTTAACGCAGTTGCCTGCATAGGCGAAGGCAAAATCGGCATGTTCGGTCTTGTAAGCATGATTGACAATGTAAACAGAATACTCGACAGAGTAGCACTCTATCTTGCATAAGGAGGTATAAGCAATGAGTTTTCCCGTTTATAATTACGAAAAAAGCACAGAGCTCTTCGGTAGAGCTACAAAAGTTATACCTTCAGGTATCTACGGTCATCTCGGCCCCGCAGAAGGTCAGTTTATCCCCGTAAGCAAGTGGCCCATGTTTGCTGAAAAGGCAAAGGGTACATATATCTGGGACGTAGACGGCAATAAGTTTATTGACTATATGTGTGCATACGGCCCCAACGTGCTCGGTTACTGTGACCCCGATGTTGATGCTGCAGCAGCAAAGCAGACAGCTCTGGGTAACTGCACAACACAGCCCGGCAAGGTTATGGTTGAATGCGCAGAGCTTCTTGTTGACACAGTTGCAACTGCTGACTGGGCATTCTTTGCAAAGAACGGTAACGATGCTACTCAGGGTGCTATCATGTGTGCAAGAGCATACACACACCGCAAGAAGGTTATTATGTTCAAGGGCTACTACCACGGTGTTTCACCCTGGTGTCAGAAGATTGACTATCCGGGCGTACTCCCCGAGGATGTTGCAAACAACATTATGCTCCCCTGGAATGACATTCCCCTTCTTGAAAAGACAATTGAAGAAAACAAGAATGAAATTGCCTGCATCATAGCTCAGCCCTATGACCACGGTAACTTCCATGATAATGCTTTCCCCGAAAAGGGCTTCTGGCAGCAGGTAAGAAAGATCTGCACAGACAATGATATCGTTCTTATTATTGACGACGTTCGTGCAGGCTTCCGTCTTGACCTTGCAGGCTCAGACCACTTCTTCGGCTTTGAGGCTGACCTTATCTGCTTCTGTAAGGCACTCGCAAACGGCTACAATATGTCAGCTATCTGCGGTAAGGAATTCCTCAAGAGCTCAATGAGTGCACTTTCATACACCGGTTCATACTGGCTTTCAGCAGTACCCTTTGCAGCTTGTATTGCAAACATCAACAAGATGAAGGAGCTTGACACACCCAAGATGTTTAAGGAAAAGGGCGAAAAGCTTACTCAGGGTCTTGTTGCTGCAGGTAAGGAGCACGGCTTTGACCTTGTTGTTTCAGGTGCACCTGCTCTGTTCTATCTCAGAATAGCTAACGATGACAGCCTTGTTCTTCATCAGCAGTGGGTTGCTGAAATGGTTTCAAGAGGCATATTCTTCACAAGCCATCACAACCACTTCATCAACGCTGCCCTTTCAAACAAGGACATCAAGCACACAATCGAGGTTGCTGAGGAAGCATTCAGCGTTGTTGCAAAGAACAACCCTCACATCTTCGGCTGATAAAAATGTAAACTGTGTTTCGGGGTACCTGACAGAGGGTGCCCCGGGACAGAATAATATTTAAAATATGGAGGAAATTATTATGCCACTTTCAAAACAGGAATGGCTTGCTCTTGAAAAAAAGGCTTACGAGCTTCGTAAGCTCACTGTTCAGACAACAGTATGGGCAGGCAGCGGACATTTCGGCGGCGGTATGAGCGTTATGGACCTTCTTACCGTTCTTTATCACAAGTACCTTAACATTAAGGTTGACGATCCCCAGTGGGAAGACAGAGACCGCTTTATCCTTTCAAAGGGTCATGCAGCAATTGCTTATGCTCCCGTGCTTTGCGACAAGGGTTTCAACGATGTTGAAATGCTCAAGAGCTTTAATCTTTCAGGCTCAAAGATGGGTATGCACCTTGACTCAAACAAGGTTGTAGGCGTTGATGCTTCAACAGGTTCACTCGGCCACGGCCCCTCAATCGCTGCAGGTACTGCCCTGGCAGCAAGACTGCTCGGTAAAAACTACCTTACATATGTTGTTACCGGTGACGGTGAGCTGGGCGAAGGCTCATGCTGGGAAGGCTTTATGACAATCAATCACTATAACCTTTCCAACTGTATTGTATTTATCGACAGAAACCACAACATGATTGACGGTAACACCGAGGATGTTATGAAGCTTGAACCCCTTGCTGACAAGATGACAGCATTCGGCTTCAACACAATCGTTGTTGACGGTAACAATATCGGTGAGCTTTGCAATGCTATTGATATTGCTATTGAAAGATCAAAGGAGCCCTGTGCACCTACCTGTATTCTTATGGACACAAAGAAGGGTGCCGGCATCAAATCAATCGAAGGCGATTACACATGGCACTACGGTGCAATTGATGATGCTCGCTTTGAAAAGTTCAACAAAGAACTTGAACAGGACTACAAAGAGCGCTGTGCTCGTGCAGAAAAGGAGGGCAAATAATTATGGCAGGCGGATTTGTTTACACAGCAGTTGACCAGACTGAGCTTTCCACAGCTGAAATTTACGGTAAGGCTCTTGCTGATATTATTTTAAAAGACCCCAAGGTTGTTGCTATCACAGCTGACCTTGCAAAATCAACAAAACTCGGCGACGTTCTTAAGGTTTGTCCCGAAAGAGTTATCAACGTTGGTATCGCAGAACAGGATATGTTCGGTGTTGCTGCAGGTATGGCAAGAGCAGGTATGGTTCCCTTCCTTTCAGGCTTCTCTGCTTTCACATCAATGCGTGCTTGCGATCAGCTTCACACTGATATCTGCTATCAGAATGTAAATGCTAAGATTATTGCAACTCATTCAGGCACATCCTTCGGTCAGGCAGGTTCAACACACCATGCAATCACTGACCTTGCTATTACAAGAGCAATGCCTAACCTCACTGTTATCGTACCTGCTGACGGCTTTGAAACAGCAAACGCAGTTAACGCAGCATACGAAAACTTCGGACCCTATTATATCCGTATCAACAGAGGCTTTGACCGTGTTCTTTATGATAATCAGGATTACGGCTTTGAAGTCGGTAAGGCAGTAGAAGTTCACGAAGGCTCAGACATCACAGTTATCGCTTGCGGTTCCTGTGTATTCCAGGCTCGTGAGGCTGCTAAATTCCTCAAGAACTCAGACGGTCTCAGCGTTCGTGTTCTTAATATGCACACAATCAGCCCCATCGATGTTGAGGCTATTCAGAAAGCAATTTCTGACACAAGAAGAATTGTTACAGTTGAAGACCACCTTGTTACAGGCGGCCTCGGCTCAGCAGTTGCTGAGGTTATGGCTCAGTACGGTAAGGGCTGTGCATTCAAGATGCTCGGTCACAAGAGCTTTGCAATGATCGGCCTTCACGAAGACATTATGTCAGATGCAGGCATTGATGCTAACGGCATCATCGCTGCTGTTCGTGAGACCATGAACGCAGACTTTGAAGAAGACGACAACTGGGACGACGAATTCTAATCAATACAAGGAGGCAAAGATTATGGCTCACACAAAAGAAGCCTTATATTCAAATAAAATATTCCTTAATGCAGCTTTGCCGCTTGTAAAGGTTATCGCAAACGATGTGCCTTCTCTTAAGAAGAAGTTTGAAAATGTAGAAGCAGTTATCCAGGTAAGCTGCCTTGACCCCGAATGTGAGGCAGGCAAGCAGGGTATGCACTTCATTGTAAACAAAGGTGAATGGGAAGTTCATACTTGTCTCACAATGGATCCTGAAATTGAACTTGAATTCAAGAGTATGGAAGCTCTCAACGATTTCTTCAAGGGTAATATTACTCCGGCAGGCATTCCCAAGATAAAGGGACTTAAAAAAGCAGGCGTTCTCATATCATTTGTTATGGTACTGCTTAAAATGGCAAACCTTCTCGGTGCAACTGAACCCCCGAAGGACGAAGAAACAAAGGAACTGCTTGTAAAGTGCTACTTCTATCTTCTTTCCAGCGGTATCAGCCAGCTCAATAAGATGGGCCATCCTGAAATCAGAGACTGGACATCAAAGAGCCCCGACCGTGTTTACGCTTTTGCTGTTGACAACTATCCTCAGGTTTCTGCTTTTATCCGTATTAAGGCAGGTAAGTCACGCGCAGGCAGAGGCGAATATAAGAGAGCAATGCCTTTCTTCACACTTCGCTTCAATAACCTTGACAGTGCACTCGGTATTCTTATGAGCATTGACGATATGCTCGAGGCAACAAAGGCAGGCCGTCTTGTTATGGATGGCGGCCCGGAATTCGGTGCACAGATCGGCGGATTTATGCTTGAAATCGGAGCACTGGCTAAGTAAATTCGGAATTCGGAATTCAGAATTGCGACTAGGATTATAGGCAGAGGGTGAATCCTGCCCGCAGCTTATAATATGATTATGTTAATACTATAATTTTATCCACCTGTTTATGTTGTAGGCAGGTGGATATTATTTGTGATAAAGAGAAATTGTGTGAGAGTTTATTGAAGCGGACTGTCAGAGGGGTACCGCTTCATGCCGTTGTTTCTGTGAGCAGAGATTTTTGTTTTGATAAAAGCTCCCCCGCAATTCCGAATTCCGATTTTCCAAGATTTTGTGTAGGTTTCGGCAGGGTACACCAAATGTTGAAAGCGGGAAAAAAGAGGAATTTTTTTCTTCTGAAAAGGCAAAATAAATGCTGTAAAACTTACCAAAATAGGGGCTTTTCATTTGTGGAAAGCGTAGAATTAAAAAAAATTATAAAAAATTCTTGCAAAACTTGCTCTTGAATGATATACTACTTATAGTTATAGGTGTCTCTATGGGTATTTTGCACCCATTTTTGGGTAAATATCGGGAATATATAGGGAATTCCTATTTTAAAATATATTCTATTCTTTCATTTAAGGAGGAAAATTTATGAAAGTTGGAAAAAAAGTACTAAGTTGCGTACTCGCTATCATGATGATAGTCTCCAGCGTGTCAGTGTGCTTCAGCGTTCTTGGCGCAGATAACACAATTGACAACCTCATGACCCGTATTGAGGTTAACTATTCAGAGTTAGCTGACCTTATTGCGAGGGTTGAGAAGCTTGAGGACGAGCTCGCAAACGCTACGGATGAAGCTGAAATAGCTGAACTTGAGGCAGAACTCAAGGAAGCTGAAAAGCAGGTTCCGAGGCAGGAAAACACTACTCAGTGGAAGGTTGACCTTGACACAGGTGCAAGCGCATGGCACTGGGTTGCAGCTGCATATTCCGAAGCTGCAAAGGTGGTTGCTGCAACAAAGCACACCTACTACGGAATTTATGCAGAAATTCTCGAGCAGGTTGAAACTGCAATGGTAGGCCGTGGCAGTGCCCTTGTAAGCATCGACCAGTACGATGAGGTTCTGAAGTATTTTGCTTTCGGTGAGACAGCTGAGCCCACAGGCGGCTTCTATAACACCCCGAAGGTAATTACACTTTATATCGGTCTGGGCTTCAATGTATTGGAGTGGGCCCCCGAGTATACAAAGATTCCTACTGATGAGAAGGATCTTAAGCTTTATAATGCAAATGTAAGCTTTAAGACCCTCGGTATTGAGAACAACGGCTACGGTCTGACCGAAGACAGCATTGCTTTCACCAACAATCAGATGGACTCAGAAATGACAGCAGCAGCAATGAGTACAATCAAAGGATCAGTTGCAGAATTCGTACAGCTTACTGCAGCTTGGTTTGCTGTGGACTTTAATGCCCTGACTGCAGATGAGCTTAACACAAAGGTTAAGGAGATTTCAGATAAGCTCTATACCTTTGAGAATGCTATTCTTTTCACAGCTGTAGGCACAGCAGAAGAAATCTGGAATGCATATGTAACTCCCAACATTACTCCTGTGAACGAGCAGAGAGATTGGGATGAGATGCAGGCTTGGTATAAGGAAAAGGTTAATGTTCATCTTGCAAAGGCTTATGCTGCTCAGTATAAGTCAGAGCTTGATTCCCTTTATGCTCAGGCTGAAGCTCTCACAGAAGATGCAGATCCCAACGATGACAAGACTCTCGGCGACCAGCTCTATGATATTTACACTCAGGTTGTTGAAGTGTTTGAAAAAATCGACAATCAGGAAGCTTTCAACGGCGACACCAATGTAAACATTGCTGATGATATCATTGCTGCTCTCGGCGGCGATTATGATAAGGCTGTTGAAAAGCAGACTGCTCTTGCAACAAGAACCGCACGTCAGTTTGCAAGTGAGTGGGCCGGTGCCTATGATGCAATTTATGATACTGCCGTTGTTGATGCAAACACATCAGCAGCTATGGGTCACATTTGGGCACCCTGCGACGGTTGCACAGATTGGTGTGACGGTAAGGGCAACGGTCTCACAGAAGATGACGGATACAACGGTGGTGACTGCACATACGGCTGGGTAGATGCAGACGAAGACAGCGAGATTGATGCCGGTGAGGTTCCTCAGCACTGCGTGCATGTTGATTACAACGAGGCTTATGCATTCTTCACTGCAGCAGCTCCCGTTATTGCAACATTTGAAGTTAAGGTATTCCCCCTGATTTCTGATGAAGACGGCAATGTTAAGTTTGACCTTATTGCAACAGAGACATTCAATGAGTCAAACTGGAGAGCTTTCTATAACAATTATCTTAAGGCTAACCGTTACATCAACGGCTCAGACTATATCAGAAATAAGGCAAATATGGATGCACTTATAGACTCAGCTCGTCTTACAGGCGGTATGTCATATAAGAACATCACTACATACTACAACGAATTAGTTGAATATGGCTACAATGAGTGTGTAGAGCTTTCAAAGAATCCTTCACAGGCAGCTCTCTTTAATGACATCTTCGGTGAAGAGGGTATGGCTCCTTATGATAAGTTTGTAAATGACCTTAAGCGCCGTGCCGCTAACCGTATTTATGAGCAGCTTGAAAGAATAGAAACATATTATCTTGAAGGTGGCGACAAGAAAACTGTCGGCAATGTAACATATTACAACTTTGAGGCAATTCTTTCGGCAACAAAGGCTGTTGATGCACAGCAGGGTGTACTTTTCAAGTTCCTCAGAGAAGCCCCTGCATATAATCCTGAAGCAGAAGAATTCGTGATAGCAGGTGCACAAGCTCGCACTATTGAAGAGCTTGAAGCAATGTTTGAGCTCGTGCTTCCCTATTCAACAAAGGCTCAGGAATTTAAAGATAACCTGTCTCTCATGAGAACCTATGCCGGTCTTGAAGGCGGTCTCACCGGTGACAGAACAATATTGAATTACCTCTTTGATAAAGCAAATGATAGCTCAAATAACTATGCAGGCGAGTTCTATGAGTATGTTTGGGCTAAGGGTGCCGGTACTCTGGACTATGACACAATTTCTGAGCTTATAGAGAAATTTAACATCGGTCTTGGTGGCAGGGATACAGCAACACTTATGGATGAGATGGTTGCTAAATTTGACAAGATGCTGGTTTCAAAGGATCTTGGTTCAATTTTGAATGCTCTTATTACGACGGTTGATGCTACAACAGGTCAGACAGAAGGTTTCCTGGGTGAATGGGACTTCTATTATAAGTCCAGAACCGGTGAAGAGTTTAATATAGGCGATCCTATCGATGATCTTCGCGAGTTCCTTATTTATACAATTGTCAGCCTGCTTTGGAGCGGTGATCTCCAGACAATGATATTCAAGGCCATAAATGAAGTTATCGGTACTGCAGTTTACAACCTTGAGGTATCACTTCCGGGTATTGTAACAGGTCTTCTTGGCGGTGAAATCTATGAGCTGCTTCCTGAATGGGCAAGAACAGCGATTCCCACTATGCCTCATATGTTCTATCACAACTGGAACGGAAGCACACCCCTTGGTGGCAACACAACAGGTGTTAACTGGTATAAGTATTTCACTGGCCAGGCTTATAATGGCGATGCCGGTGACGGAAAGCCCAGCAACAGTGCAGCTGTAAACAGTAAGTATAATTACACTGCTATTCTTGATGTATTGAAAAAAGCGCCCGTATCTGATTGGGGCGGCACGGATGCAAAGTCATATTGGAAAGAAGTTGAAGACGGTAAGTATTCAGCCGGCAAGGCAGGTATTCCCGCTTCTGCTTGGGAAGAGCTTGACAACAGAGCTGCTTGGAATATTGACGATATGGATGACTTTTATCATTCATTTGCAGCAGCACTTTGCGGTCTTTCACTTCCTCTTGCAGCGCTTCTTACCGGTGGCTCAAAGGACCTTAAAATACAGCCTATAGGTATTGATGCTGTTGCATCGGCAGAAAATACGGGTGATGCTCTGTATGATCGTCTGTTTATACCTCTTTACAGACTTTTAGGTATTGATAAAGAAATCGATGCTCCGGAAGGAACTATGAATTACACATATAATGGCGGTTATCATACTGCCTCGGATATTACATATGCATGTGGTTCATGGGCAGAGACATTTGGTAACACATGTTCACTCAGATTTGGCGGCGCGTTGCTTTGGCAGTATCTGCTTGAGCCGATTATATATTATCTTGAAACCGAACTCTTTGTTAATCCGGTTCAGGAAATTCTTGAGCTCTTACCGAACCTTTTATGTATGCTTGACTACAACCAGTTAATGCCGAAGCTCAAGAACATTAAAGTTAATATCAAACTTACAAAGTTGGTTATCAGTTTAAACATTTCTATTTATGAGCTTTCACTTTCAGAGCTTGTTTTACCGTTGCTGGATGACCTCGGTCTCGATCTCACAAAGGGTATCAGCGGTCTCGTTAAAATTTTGCTGAAAGCAACAAAGGTTAAGGGTACGCCAACCCAAGCTATGATTGACGACGGCGAAGTACTGACGGTAAAAAGAGTCGACACAAACGGACATGTTGTTTATAAACACAATAAAAATAACAATATGATTTATGCGACGGATGATGATGGCGACGGTGAATGGACATACGGCAACTTAACAGATGAAGAGCTTGCTGCAGATTACTCTCCTGTAGTTGATGCGTATATAGATGACGACGGAAACTACTATACCGATTTAGGCCTTCTCACTCAGACTCTCTTTGGTGTTGCTAAAGAAGGACTCTTTGAGATGTTTACTTGGAACAGAAACGGCGTTGGCGGATTCTCTCTTGACATCCATGTAAACAGAATAATGGCAGCCGGCACAATCAAGTATGAAACCTATTCCGGTTGTAAGGATTCAAACCTTCCAAACTACCATATAGTTGCAGACCCCGGTGACGTACTTCTTTCACTGTTCCGTTGGATAATGAATGACGGTCTCATTACTGCGATTGCTCCCTTGCTTAACGGTATACTTGGCGGTGGCTCAAGTGCAGATGAGGACAGTGCTTCAAGCGTTACAATTATCGATACAATACTGCCTATTATTGACGGTCAGGCAGACACAGTTGTGGCTATACTTATTTCACTTCTCAATGAGTATAATCCCGGTTTCTATGATTATAAGGATACACACTATGTAGGCGGTTTTGAGATTCTCAAGACTATCGGTGCCGCATCAGGTGAATTTGTTGTAGGTCAGTATCTCTCCGAGTCACTCGCAGACATACCCGACGGCAAATATTATGCAGACGGCGCATATCAGACCAACCCAGCAGGTATCTTTGACACAGACGATGAGAAGATTATGGTAGGTAAGGTCAACAGAGCTATCAAGTCAATCGACGACCTTATTATGAGCCTTCTTCCCTCACTTCTTCCTGTTCTTCTTCCCATGCTTGAGGGACTTCTTCCCGAAAATATGGCAGGCATTATTGAGCCTCTGAAGAACGTTGGCGAAAACGACACACTTGCTGATATCGTTGCTGATGTTATCACATCAAACGGTGTAATGCAGCTTCTTGTAACTCTGCTTGTAGGCACAGGCGAGGACAAGGAAGTAACTAACGAAGAAACAGGCGAAACAACAACTGAAAAGGATACAGGTCTTCTCGGCGGTCTTCTCGGTGAAGGCATCCTTGCAAACCTCCTTACAGCTCTTGCGGACTTTGACATCGATATAAGACCCGTTGGCTTCTATAATGCAGCTGTCAAGGACGGCAACACTGCTATCAGCGGTTGGCTTCAGAGCTGTGCTACCGAAGCAGGTATTGCTGTTAAGGATATGACATGGGCACATGTAAAGGCTCCTGCCGACGATTATAACTGGTTCTATATGCTGAGTGGCAATGAAACTGCAGAGGTTAAGATTGACACATTCTTCGGAGCACTTGAGACACTTCTCACTCCGCTGAATCCTCTCTTCTCATTCCTCTTCAGCGGTCAGGATATTACTCTTCTTGACGAGCTTGTGCTTGAAGGTAACCCCGGTTACACAAATGCAATGGCATTCCTTATTGAGTCACTTGGCTACGGTGATGTTAAGATTGCAGGCACAAACTATACCGCTTCAATGAGCGCTAACGACTATCTCACATATGTACACGGCAGCACTAACCCCGAGGCAAATAAGACAGGCAGAAACTGGGACACAGTTAACTCACCTCTTTCACCTCTCTTTGCAGCTCTCAGAGCATTCCTTGTTGGTGATGATGCATCAGGCGAGCTCGGTCTTCTCGAAAGTCCTCTCACTGCTCTGCTTTCAAAGCTTCCCAACATTGCTTATCTGCTGTATTCATATGAAACTACAGAAAAAGACGAGTCAGGTGCATTCATCAAGACAAACAACCTTGCTCAGGCAGCTAAGAACCTTATCTCACCCGTTCTTGCTCTTCTGAACATTGTTGACCCCATTCTTGCAAGAGCACTTGAGCTTGATATCGAATCACTTCTTGACGAATTCCTGAACCTTGAAAATATGCTCAATGAGCTTATCACGGGCCTTGTTAAGGAAGAAGATGCTGATGCAAACGATGTTGTTATTTCTAACTTCATCGACTTCGCAGCCCTTGCAAGCTACGGCTCAGATAAGATTGAGAGAATTAAGTCAAATTCAACAGGCACAGACGGCTACTTCACACACTTCTACGGTAACCCCGGTCAGGCTCTTATCACTATTGTGCGTTCAATCATGTCAGACGAGCTTATTGAAAGCTTCGCAGATATGTTCATGGATTGGTACACAAGGGTTGAAGACGGCAAGGAAATCACTGACGCTGACCGTGACGACTGGAATAGAGTACGTAAGATCGTAACAGAGCTTGCAGGCCGTGCTAAGGAGCCCGTGCTTATTAACGAAGATGAATACAACGGTACCGGCGTTGATATACTCGTTGGTATTCTGCGTTCTTGGTTACTTTTATCGCTTGCAAGAATGGGACGTTCTTCGGAATAAACGCACTTTAAAGAAGTTATATTGCGTTTTGCAAGTTCCCTTCGCATAACGCGCGCAAGGGGGCAAACCTTGGTTTTTTTAATATCCGCCACCTTAAAATCGCAGTTTAGTTTATTACCCGTTCCCATA
>JAFQLV010000030.1 GCA_017396515.1 Clostridia bacterium
ATCAGATTTTTTGCGAGACGGATTTTTGTCATATCAAGGCACAAAACGCAGTAAATCCTGCCGGATTTACGAGTATTTTAACGAAGAGATGGCGAAAATCCGTCCGAAAAAAACGGGTTCGGATTATACTCTTCACCCTAACCGGCATCATCTTTGCAGGGTGTCGGAGTATCCAGGCAAAAGCTATTGTTGTTTCAGACACACCGTATTTTTCTGCCAGCTCCCTGAGTTTTTTATTAAGCTCGGGGAATTTTCTGTTACCGATGAAGCAGCCTTCAAAAAAGCCGTACTGCAAAGGAGCTTTTTCCCAGTTCTATTGTGTACATATCAGTTTTCCTTTCTTATGAGCTTCGCCACACATTCGCAGTGTGTAGTTCTCGGGAACATATCAACTGCCGTATATTCCTTCACTTCATATCCCAGAGAATCAAATATTCTGCAGTCTCTCGCAAGCGTTGCGCTGTCACAGGAAACATAAACTATTCTGTCAGGGCCCATGTCCGCCACTGTTCTGAGCACATCCTCACTGCAGCCCTTTCTCGGCGGGTCGAGAATAACCACATTGGGGCGTATTCCCTCGTCGTACAGGGTCTTTGCCGCACCTGAGGCATCGTCACATATGAAGCGTGCATTTTTTATGCCGTTAATCTCTGCATTCTGCTTTGCGTTTTCAATGGCTTCGGGAATAATTTCCACACCGATAACCTGCCCTGCATCCTCAGCCATGGTGAGACCTATAGTGCCGGCACCGCAATAAAGGTCAAGAAGGGTTTCCCCGGGTACCAAAGCGGCATAAGCCCTTGCCTTGGAATATAGAATTTCAGTTCCCTCGGGGTTCACCTGATAAAATGAAAGAGGCGAAATTCTGAAGCGGAGGGAAAGCAGCTCGTCTTCAATATAGTCACTGCCGTAAATTGTGATGCACCTTTTTCCGAGAACCACATTGGTGTCCTCTTTATTGATGTTGAGGACTATGGATTTTATGTTTTCGTCTGTGCCGGTGAGAGCTTTTATCAGGCGCTCTTTTTTGGGCAAATCGTCACCGTTGATAACAAGGCAGACCATAATCTCACCGGTTTTTGCCCCCCGCCTTAAATATATATGGCGAACAAGCCCCTTGCCCGTTTTTTCATCATAAACCGTAACGGGGTTTTCGGCAATAAAGCTTTTCACTGCCTTTATTATAGGTGAAAACTCCTTCATCTGCAGCTTGCAATCGTCACAGTCTGTCACTCTATGGGTACGCTTTGAGTAAAAGCCTGCACAAAGCTTGCCGTCCTCACTGAGGCTCACGGGTACCTGTGCCTTGTTTCTGTAATGTGAGGGCTCAGCTATGTGCAGTATAGCCTCGGCCTCCCTGTCAATGCCGCCTATTCTCTGCATAGCATCGGTGACGCTCTGCTTTTTCTCTCTGAGCTCAGCCTCATAGCTTATGTGTCTGTAGGCACAGCCGCCGCAACGCTGAGAAACCTCACAGTCAGACTCTGTTCTGTCCTTTGAGGCTTTCACTATCTTTTTAATTTTACCCACTGCATAGTTCTTTTTAACCTTAATAATATGGGCGATTATTTCATCGCCCACTGCAGTATTTTCGACGAAAACCGCCATATCCTCATATCTGCCCAGACCGCTGCCGAGAGATGTGAGAGTGGTGATTGTCAGTCTGATTTCATCATTTTTCCGAATTGCCATACATTAACCTTTCGCCGGCTTCCTTGATCTTTTGCTGAGGAGTCGTTTTTTTATCCGACCTCTCAAGCTCAATTAAAACTGCAAGACCGCCAAGCCTTGATTTTTTTGCATATATTTTTCCGCCGTGGCTGTCAACAATTTCACGGCATATTGAAAGCCCGAGACCTGCAACCTTTCTGCCCTCATCAGAGGTATAAAGAGGCTCAAATATCATATCAAGCTTTTCTTCTTCAACGCCCTCGCCGCTGTCGTTTATTTCAAAAAAGACAGTGTCCTTATCACAGCTGATATCTATGTCTATCATCCGTCTGTCTGTTTTGAAGTGCTTCATGGAGTTGCTGAAAATGTTGCCCAGAACTCTCTTGAACTTCTGTCTGTCAATAAACACACAGGCATCCTCTGCATAGTTGCTTATTGAAAAATCCACACCTGAGCTTTCCAGCTCATCTGCATAATCATATATTACGCATTTTCTTATTTCTTCAGCATTAATTTCTTCTTTTTTTATCTCCTGAGACATATTGAAGCTGAGATATTCGTCAAACTCGTCAACAAGCTGCTGAATTTCAAGACTTTTGCCGTAGACCGTTTCAAGATATCTCTTTTTTCTCTCCTGTGGTACCGTATCCTTTTGCAGACGCTCGGCGTACCCCATAATTGATGTCAGCGGAGTTTTTATATCGTGCGAAATTGAAGCAATTATTCTCTGCTGGTTTTTATTCTGCCTTTCAAGATTTTCCGTCAGGGAAACAAATCTGTTATAGACATTACCTGCATATCCCTTGAGAGCTATGCGTCTGAGCTTACCTGTTTTATCATATTCCTCATTTGCTCTGTAAAGGCCCCGGTAGGGTCTGAGCATAATGAGATAAATAATAAATATCAGCAAACAAAGGGCAGACAGACCTATAAGAAATTCAACAAAAATAAATCTGACCATTACCCTGACATCTGTAACATAGTCTCTTAAGAAATAGACCGATGATTTAAGAAGATATGCCTCACCCTTATACTCAAAAGGAGTCTGCACCTTCACATCAAGAGCAGACCATGTTCTGCCTATGGATTTAGTCACAACCTTATTCGAGCTGTTTTCTATAACTATTACAACATCCTCATACTGCTCCACTATTTCAGACCAGCCGCTGACAGAGCTTTCCTCAACCAGCTTGGATATAATCTCATTGTTATAGTTGTGCAGAATATCCCTGTCATTATAGGCTGCGTCGGCAACTATTGTTGTGACATAGGCATTATAAGAATAAGCAAAAGCTGCTATAACACCCAGAAGGATAATGACAAGCAGAAAATTGGCTTTTTTCATTTGCTTCATATGCTTTCCTGCCCTTATTTATTTACCTTAACAAATTTGTAGCCCACACCCCATACGGTTTTGATATATTCATTTTCCTTATCAATTTTATCTCTGATGCTTTTAATATTAACGGCAACCGTTCCGATATCGCCGAACTCGGTATCCCAGACATGGCTGAAAATCTGTTCTCTTGTCAGTACCCTGCCGGCATTTTCCATCAGGTACTGTAAAAGCTGAAACTCTCTTGTTGAAAATGGCACCATTTTGCCGCCCTTATAAACCTCAAAAGAACCGGTACGGATTTCGATATCCCCCACCTTGATAGTGCCCTCCTGAACCTGAGCAGTGTTTCTCTGCTCGCGTCTTAAATGTGCCTTGACTCTTGCAACAAATTCCTCAACAACAAAGGGCTTTGATATATAATCGTCTGCACCTGTTTCAAGACCAAGCACGGTGTCAACGGTTTTACCCTTTGCCGAAACGAAAATAATAGGACACTCAACTCTGTCTCTGATAAAGCGGCACAAATCCATTCCTGAAATTTCGGGCATCATAATATCAAGCGTAATGAGAGATATTGAATAAGCATTTTCCATAACATATTCATAAGCACTTTTGCTGTCATTTTTTATAACAGTGTCAAAGCCTTCATCCTCAAGTGCATCTGATATAAGCTGTGCAATAGAAACATCGTCGTCAACAATAAGTATTTTACCCATAGTTTTCATCCTTCCTTTTGTCAAATCATAAAGCTACAGTTACAGTTATACATATACATAATAATACAAAACGAGCTAAAAATAAAGACTTTGAGAATAAAATTTTATTAATTTAACTTAAAACTGAAAAGCGCAGGGAAAAACTTAAGATAATCTTAAGAAATAAAACAGTTACTTTTTTACTTTATATATGCTATACTGTAGGCAGCAGAAAAAAATGAGGTGAGAATGTGAAAATCCTTGTCGTTGACGATGAAAGAGAAATTGCCGACCTGATAGGTCTTTATCTTAAAAATGAAGGCTTTGATGCAGTTTGCTGCTATGACGGCAATGAGGCTCTTTGCAAAATAGAAAACGAAAAATTTGACCTTGCGGTGCTTGATGTTATGCTGCCGGGTGTTGACGGCTTCAGCCTTTGCAGCAAAATAAGAGAAAAGCATAAATTCCCCGTTATAATGCTGACGGCAAAAACTGCCGACACCGATAAAATCTCGGGGCTTTCCCTCGGTGCGGATGACTATATGACAAAGCCCTTCAATCCCCTTGAGCTTACAGCAAGAGTCAAGGCACAGATAAGGCGCTTTTATCAGTATAACGAGCCTGCTGCCGACACGGACATTATGGAAATATCCGGTCTTGAGGTGAACGGCAGTACCCACATATGCAAGCTCTACGGTCAGGAGCTGGACCTGACTCCCATTGAATTCGGTATTATCCGTCTGCTTTGTAAAAACGCAGGCAGAGTTGTTTCCACTCAGGAAATATTTGAAACTGTGTGGGGCGAAAAATATCTTGACAGCAGCAACACTGTTATGGTACATATAAGAAGACTCAGAGAAAAAATGCACGAGAAGCCGAAAAATCCGAAGTTTATCAAAACCGTTTGGGGAGTGGGATATAAAATTGAAAAAGAAAGCTGAAGCTAAAAAAATAAAGCACGCCAAAAAGAAAAGGCCCAGGCAGACAAAAAGCATTGCCCTGCGTATTATAGGCGATTTTCTTCGTTGGAACAGTATTTGTCTTTTAGGCATAATTATAGGCTATGTTATTGTTTATCTTTTCATTTTGCAGGAGCCCGAAATTTATAACGGTATATTAAAGCCCCTGTTGCTTGATGTTTTCGGCAAAGAAGGTGAAAGCTTTCTGTTTTCAAACAGCTATCTGCTCATAGTGCCTGTTTTTGCCCTCATATTTATTGTCAATTGCTTCATTTATTCGGTTATAACTCTTTCCCTTTTCAACAAGACCTATAAGAGTCTCAACACCTTCCTTGACAGTGAGGCTGAGTTTGAATCCTTCCCAAAAAGCTACAGTGATGTTGAGATAAAGCTCCGAGATATCAAGCTTGATGTTGTGGAAAGCAGGCAGGCGGCAGCACAGGCCGAAAACAGAAAAAATGACCTTGTTATGTACCTTGCCCATGACCTTAAAACTCCCCTGACCTCGGTTATCGGCTATCTCACACTCCTTGATGAATGTCCCGAGCTGCCCATAGAGCAAAAAGCAAAGTTTACGGATATCGCTCTCAATAAGGCATACCGTCTCGAGCAGCTCATAAACGAGTTTTTTGAGATTACACGCTTCAACATAAATAATGTAACTCTGGAAAGAAACCGCATAGACCTTAACATGATGATAGCTCAGATCACCGATGAGTTTTATCCCATGCTCAGCGAAAAAAATCTGACGGTGGATATTGACATTATCGAGCATATAGTTATGTTTGCCGACTCAGATAAAATTGCAAGGGTATTTGACAATCTTCTCAAAAACGCAGTCAATTACTCCTATGAAAACACTGTTATAAGAATAGGTGCACGAATACGCCGTGACAGAGTGATTATCAAGTTCCGCAACAAAAGCGACGAGATTCCCGAAGAAAAGTTAGAGAGGCTCTTTGATAAGTTTTACCGCGTTGATACTTCCCGTACCTCCTCAACGGGCGGCTCAGGCTTGGGTCTTGCAATCGCAAAGCAGTTAACAGAGCTTCACGGGGGCACCATAAGAGCAAAGAGCACCCAGGACTACACCGATTTTACGGTGATATTGCCCTATATCAATGCAAGTGACATCCCCGATGAACAGTTGGATTTTTAAAAAAATTTGCCGGAAGAAGAGGCTCTTCCGGCATTTATTGTTCTTTATACTTTTTTCACACAGATTTCACAATAAAATGGTAAAATTTTCCAAAAGAGGAGGTCATTAATAATTCTTAATAATATTTTCCTGAAAAACTGTGTTACTTTTTTTGATTTTCATAACTAAATATATGAGACGATAAAAAGAAAGAGGTGATACCGATGCAGAGGTGAATTGCAAATCAACAAACAATAACCGGTGAATAAGATAAATTGGGTAACAGGCATTGTTGCCCGGATTTAATCTCAATTATATTAGAATTCAGGAGGATATTATTATGAAAAAGCTTTTAAGCATTTTGTTAACTATTTCAATTCTTTTTACAATGACATCTTTTGCCTTTGCTGAGGAAACACCGACGATGATGTCTATTGCAGATGAGGTTATTGATATTTCAGTCTCAGTTGATATTAGTGGTAATGAAGTTTTCACTTATGATAATATAGATATATTCATAAATGCAGTGAGAAATGAACTGCCTGATTTGACAGATGCTGAAATTGCACAATTTATTATGCTTTATACCGGTCAGGAACAGATTGTTCCTATAGAGGATGCATATCTTTTTGTGTTGGAATTTAAAAGTATAACAACAACTAAAACATATATATCAACTACAAGTGTTACCGATGATAGGGAAAATATTGCAACACCGTTAGCTAGTTGGGAATCTAATGATGGAGCTATGACTATCACAACTAACTACGGACTCAGAAAAACTGTTAACGGGAACAAATACTTCTCTGTGTATGCAAATGCGTGGTGGGAGGATTTTCCGTTTTTAAGAACAACAGATGTTTTGGCAATAGGTTCAAATGCGGTTTACGATGATTCATATGATGAAAACGGATATGTAAATCAAATTTTTTATTGTGAGGATTGCAAGGAATTCACAACCATGTATAGTAGTGTCTCAGGTGACAATAGAATTAGCGGAAACGCTGAGATGTTATATGAAAATTTATTTCCATATATTGAGTTTAACTCTTATACAGCCAGGTGCAACAATTGTAATATTGGTGATGTAGATGATAATATGTTCAATGTGTTTCTTAATTTCGGAATTATTGTGCCAACTGTTGCAAATATTCAAGCAGGGTATGGGCATACAACCTTTGGTTTAACAGGAATTAGTGTAAGTATATCTGCAGATAAGGTTCTTTCTATTTCCGGAAATTTTGGAACAGTAGTTAAAGACTATATCGCAGAGGCTGTAACAGTCCAATAAACATGAAGATTATTATGAGGTGCACTTATGAAACTATTCTTTTTTGCAATCACTTTAATTATAAGTCTTGTAATCGACTATTTGTTTGCCGGTTTTTTAAATTGGCCGGGAGTAGGCGCTATTTTTGCAATAACGCTCGTCGGCGGATATATTACAAGGTATCTGCATAAAATTTTAAACAAACTAAATAAAAATGACTCACATACTAATGATGAAACATAAATTAAGCGGCGGGCACAAACCTGCCGCTTCCATTTTCTTCCCCGCGTACCAAAAAATAAAGCCTTGACAATAAAGCCGAGGCTTTATATAATTGTATGGTATCAACTTAAGGGGGTGCTTCTATGGCAAAGGTTATGGTTGGCATGAGTGGCGGCGTTGACAGTGCCGTTTCGGCTTATGTGCTAAAAAAAGAGGGCCATGATGTGGTGGGTGTCAACTGCCGTTTTTATGACGAAGACAAAGCCGCTGTGCCTCAGGATGTGCTTGATGCAAAAAATGTTGCAGATAAAGTGGGCATACCCTTCACTACCTATGAGCTTTATGATGGCTTTGAAAGCAAGGTAATCTCCCCTTTCATTGCCTCTTATCTCAGGGGCGAGACCCCCAACCCCTGCATTGAATGTAACCGTCATCTGAAATTCGGCAAAATGCTTGAGAAAGCCATAGACGAGGGCTTCGACTATATTGCAACGGGTCACTATGCCAGAATTGACTTTGACGAAGCAAGCGGCAGATATCTTCTCAAAAAAGGTGCAGACGAAAGCAAGGACCAGAGCTATGTGCTCTATCCACTTACACAGCATCAGCTCCGGCACACTCTTTTCCCCTTGGGCGATATGACCAAAGATATGGCGCGTACCCTTGCCGAGGAGATGAGCTTCGTCAATGCAAGAAAGCATGACAGCCAAGATATATGCTTCATCCCCGACGGTGACTACGCTTCATTTATAGAGGGCAGACTCGATTACACCTTGCCCAAGGGCAATTTTATTGACACCGAAGGCAACATTCTCGGTGAGCATCAGGGCATTATTCACTACACTGTGGGTCAGCGTAAAGGTCTCGGCATTGCTCTTGGCAAGCCTGCCTTTGTGCAGAGCAAAAGTGCCGAAGATAACACGGTTGTACTCGGCAGCAACGAGGAGCTTTTCAAGCATGAGCTGACCGCAAGAGATATTAACCTCATAGCCTATGACAAGCTGACTCAGCCGCTGCGCTGCAAGGCTCGCATAAGATATAACGCAAAAGAGCAATGGGCAACGGTGACTCAGACCGATGAAAACCACCTGCATATAATTTTCGACGAGCCTCAGAGAGCAATATCAAAGGGGCAGGCAGTGGTGCTTTATGACGGCGATATTGTTATCGGCGGAGGAACGATAGAGTAAGTCAGGAGTTAGGAGTGAGGAGTGAGGAGTTGCAGTCGCGGGAAATTTTCTGCCGATAAATAATATTCTCCCGCAAAAGGAGTTGGGATTAAATTCCGGCTCTGCAGATTATAATCCTCATCCACCGCAAGCGGAAGGCACAAATAAGGCAGGTCACTACAAGTTTTCAGTAGTGACCTGCCGTTTTAATTTAAGATTGATGAGATTTGCCGCCTCTGAGCTTCAGCTATGCGGAAAGAGACTTGAGGTTAGTGGGCGGTAAAAACCGCAACCACAACTCCTAACCCCTCACTCCTAACTCCTAACTTATTCAATGCCTCATCATTGAATAAAGTGTTTCATTATGTCTGCGCCGTGCTCAATGAAGTTGCCTGTGGCTTTTGCGGTTTCTTCGTTGATCGTGTCTACGCCCTTCACCGGTGCACTCTTATGATAAATCATATAGGGCACGGGATCTCTTGCGTGAGTTTTTGTCACAATAGGTGTGGGGTGGTCGGGAAGTATCATAATCTTATAGTCGTCATACTTCTCGAGTCCCTCAAGGAGAATTGACAGCACTCTTTCGTCAATGAGCTCAATTGAACGCACCTTGTTTTCGGGTTCATTTCTGTGACCGCACTCGTCGGGAGCTTCAATGTGGATATAAACAAGGTCGGCACCCTTTTCCAGCTCTTGGAGAGCACACTTTGCCTTGCCCTCAAAGTTTGTGTCGATATAGCCTGTTGCACCCTCAACCTCGGGCACGTTCATTTCTGCACTAAGACCTATGCCCTTAAGCAGGTCAACGGCTGAGATAACACTGCCCTTTATGCCGTAAAGGCTCTCAAAGGTGGGCAGTATAGGCTTGTTGCCCTCGCCCCAAAGCCATATTGAGTTGCCGGGACGCTTGCCTTCGGCAATTCTTTTTTTGTTTACAGGGTGGTCCTTAAGCACATCATAGCTCTTTTTCATCATATCAATAAGCTCCGCTGCATTTTCGTGGGTGCTCAGGTACTCACCGACAACTCTGCCGCTGATATCGTGAGGCGGTGTCATATTGCCCAGATCCGTCGTTCCCTCGCGTACCACAAGACAGTGGCGGTAGCTGACACCGCTGTAATAGGTAAACTTATCACTGCCGAAAGCAGCCTGAACAGCCTTAATGAGCTCTGCTGCTTCTTCGGAGGAAATATCACCTGCGGAATAGTCAACCATAGTCTTATCGCCGTAGCTTTCTTCGTCGGAGAGTGTGACAAGGTTGCAGCGAAGGGTAACATCATCGTCTCTGAGCTTAACGCCGATGCTCACAGCCTCAAGGGGTGAACGGCCTGTGTAATACTTGAGAGGGTCAAAGCCCATAACGCTCATATTGGCAACATCACTGCCGGGCTTGAGTGAATCGTGAACTGTTTTGACAAGACCCACCTCAGACTTCTGTGCAAGAGAGTCGAAAAGAGGCTTTTTTGCACACATCATAGGGGTTTTGCCGTCGAGAGCCGGCACGGGATAGTCTGCCATACCGTCATATAAAACAACTACATATTTCATTTATATCATCCTTTCGGAATTTTTTCTTTAGTGTATTTTAGCATAGATTTGTAATAATTGCAATAATTGTGAGTGCCTTTTAAAATGAAAAAAGCACCTACCCTTACGGTAAATGCTTCTACTGTGTTTAGCGACCAATTCGACAACAGAATAAAATACAAATATATTTACGAAATATTAAAAATAGTTCTTAATATATTTTAACTAACACAAAGCCAATTTTCTAAATCAAAAAACTTCATTGTATCACTGTTATATGGGATTAAGATTTGAGTATGAATATCATAACGACCTAAAATGCCTTTAGTAAAAACAGATTTTCTTGGTTCATATTTAAAAGGTGAGTTAGATATAAGTATAAACTTTACTTTTGTCGGAGGATGAGCATGCTCAAATTCTTCAAATATAGCGTAATAAACTATTTGGTCTTTGTCTACTACAGCGAGATTTTTATTTAAAATCACAGATTGAAAAAACGCTTCACTTATAAGCACTTCTGTCAATAACCTACGCATACAATATATCAAGTAAAATATGCACAATATGCAAACAAGAGAGCAACCACCTAATACAACAAACATTTCTAAATCTTTGTATATTATTGAAAACACAATAACAGCAAATCCAATAAAAAAACAAATACCAAGAAGAAATCTTGTTTGTTTTTTCCAATACATAGACGTACAAATCTTTGTTTCCATTTTGGGTCTCCTTCACTGATGAATTACATCTTTTCAAATCAATAATATCACTTGCCATAATCTTTGTCAATGTTACAATCAGGAAAGAACAATTCCCTTGCCTGTAAGGGCAACTTTGTTGTGCTGTAGGCACAATATCACTGCGAATCAATAAAACTGAAAAAAGCACTTCCTAAGAAGTGCTTTTTTCGCTGGTGACTCACCGGGGATTCGAACCCCGGACACCTTGATTAAAAGTCAAGTGCTCTGCCAACTGAGCTAGTGAATCATTTTCAACAGCGTTTAATATTTTACTTGAAAGACACTAAAAAGTCAATAGTTTTTCATAAATTTGTTTTTATTATTTTTCATTTGTTATTTTTCACCTAAAATGAGTTTCTATTCTGCTTAAGACTATATGTTTATGTGAAATGAATGTGTTAAAAATGCTTTTTTCACATCTTATTAACAAAATATCAACAACTTCAATCTGTAAAATAAAGCTGCACAGTGGTATTATATTTCTGCATACATATTATAAAGGAGTTGTTACAGATGAAAACAAGCCTCACTAAAAAAACAATCTCTCTCTTGCTTGCAGTGCTCATTCTTCTGTCATCAATGAGTGTTATTGCTTTTGCCGCGGATAAAAATACCTATCCCATAATTTATGTTCACGGCTTTATGTCAAGCGACATCAATGCAGATAAGAATGACCCCGACAGCGAGCTTTACTTCCCCATGCAGGCAAATCACATTATAGACGGTGTCAAAGAAGCCGTGCCTGCCCTTGGTGCACTTCTTCTCAAGGGTGACTGGGATGCCTTCGGCAAGGGCATTTCTCCCGTACTCGAAAACATTTTCTACGGTCTTTACAATAACCCCGACGGGTCAGTTAGCGGAAATTCGGGCACATGCTTCGAGTACCCCTCAAAGAAAGAAATAAAAAACAGCGACGAAATTGATTTCGATTATGACTGGCGCCGCGACCCTGTTGATATTGCCGACGACCTTAACGATTTTATCAAGTATGTCAAAAAGGTTACGGGCAAAAAGAAGGTTTCTCTGAGCTGTCACTCTCTCGGCGGTGTTATAGTCATTTCCTACCTTTCAATTTACGGCAACGATGATATCAGCGGTGTTGCCTTTGATGCAACTGCAATTTACGGTGAAAGCTATACAGGCGACCTTCTCACAGGCAATATTGAGCTTGGCAGTGAATCTATTCTCTATGCCATTGAAAATATGCTCAAGGGCGAGGATGCGGAAATTATCGTTGACAGCCTTCTTGAAATATTTGAGCAGGCAGGTCTTTTTGAGCTTGTTGCCGACCTGGGCAATGATATCGTGGCAAAGCTGGAAGCATACATCTTTGAGGCTCTCGCTCCCCTGTTCGCCAACTGGCTGACAATTTGGGCCATGATTCCCGACGAGCAGATAGATGAGGCTATGCACTTTGTTTTCAATGAGATTTACGACAAAAAAGACAAGGATGCAAAAAAGCTTCTTGCCAAAATCAAGAACTACAACAAGGTTGTAAGAAAGAATAAAACAAAAACACTCAAGGCTCTCGATAAAAATGCAAAGGTAGTTGTTATATCAAGATACGGCTATGCTTCACTTGCAGTTACTCCCTCATGGAACAGCCTGAGTGACGGCACCGTTGACACAAAATATAACTCCTTCGGTGCAACAACAGCACCCTTCGGCACCACCTTCAGTGAGGACTATCTCGAGGGCAAGAATATGAAGTATATCTCACCCGATAAAACAGTTGATGCATCAACCTGCCTTTTCCCCACAAAAACATGGTTTATAAGAAATATATCACACTCATGGAACTGCGACACTCTTGATGAAATGATACATACTCTGCTCGGTGCAAAGAAGGAGGCTACTGTCAGCACCTATAAGCAGTACCCCAGATTTATGAAGTATGATGCCCGTGAGGACATTATCTGCCCCGACGACAAAAGCGTTGAGCTGAGACCTATGCCTGCAAACCTTATTGAAAGTGTCATTAACTTCTTCAAAGCATTTTTAAGCTTCATTGTGAAATAAAAAATTTTCCGTCTGCTCGGGTACACTCAGCAGGCGGAATTTTTATTGCATTGTTTCGCTCTTATGTACTAAAGCGTCTTATTTTTGTAATATTTTCCACAAAATACCCCAAAAAACGGCAAAAATTATGTGAAAAGTATATTGACTTTAGCACTTTAACACTATATAATTAGGGTTAATCATTCTTTTTAAGATAATGAATATAATTAATCCCAGAGGTGATTTTAATGAAAAGAGTATATAATTTTTCAGCAGGTCCGTCCATGCTTCCCCTTTCAGTTTTAGAGAAGGCACAGTCAGAGCTTATCTCTTACGGCGACAGCGGTATGAGCGTTATGGAAATGAGCCACCGCAGTGCAGTATATGATGAAATAATCAAGAGTGCAGAGGCTCTCCTTCGTGAAATTATGGAAATTCCCGACAACTATAAGGTTCTGTTTCTTCAGGGCGGTGCTTCAACTCAGTTTGCCGCAGTGCCCCTTAACCTTATGAATAAAAACGGCAAGGCTGACTACATTCTTTCAGGTCAGTTCTCAACCAAGGCCTATAAAGAGGCTCAGAAATACGGCGATGTAGTGGTTGCCGCCTCATCAAAGGATGACAATTTCAGCCGCATCCCCGAAACAACAAGAGAGTCCTTCAGAGCTGATGCAGACTATGTTCACATCTGCTTCAACAACACAATTTACGGCACAAAGTTCGGCTATATCCCCGACACAGGCGACATTCCTCTTGTTGCGGATATGTCCTCATGCATTATTTCAGAGCCCGTTGATGTCAGCAAATTCGGCCTTATTTATGCCGGTGCTCAGAAGAATATGGCTCCTGCAGGCCTGACAATCGTTATTGTACGCGAGGATCTTATCGGCAACGCCAGAGATATCACACCCGCCATGCTTGACTATAAGCTTATGGCCGAGGGTGAATCAATGTATAACACTCCCCCCTGCTATTGCATTTATATGGCAAAGCTTGTTTATGAGTGGATCAAGGGTCTTGGCGGTCTTGCAGAAATGAAAAAGCTCAACGAAAAAAAGGCCGCAGTGCTTTATGATTATCTTGACAGCCAGGATTATTATATTGCTCCCACAGCTAAAGACAGCCGTTCAATGATGAATGTAACCTTCGTAACAGGCGACGCTGATCTTGACAAGAAATTTGCTTCAGAGGCAGCCAAGGCAGGTCTTCAGAACCTTAAGGGTCACAGAAGCGTTGGCGGTATGAGAGCATCAATTTATAACGCAATGCCCTATGAGGGTGTTGTAGCTCTTGTAGAGTTTATGAAAGACTTTGCAGAGAAAAATCCGAAATAAGCAGGTGACAAAAATGAAAAATATCAAAACAATGAACAAGATCGCAAAAATCGGTCTTGACGAGCTTGACAAGGATATATTCAATATTTCTGACGATATTGACAATCCCGACGGCATTATGGTGCGCTCCGCATCACTTCACGATATGAAGTTCGGCAGTGAATTAAAGGCTATTGTGCGCTGCGGTGCAGGTGTCAACAACATCCCCGTGGAAAAGTGTGCAGAGGAAGGCATAGTTGTCTTTAACACTCCCGGTGCAAATGCAAACGGTGTTAAGGAGCTGACAATTGCTTCACTGCTTATGGCTTCAAGAAAAATCACCGACGGCATTAACTGGGCAAACACCCTTGAAAGTGATGTTGCAAAGCAGGTTGAAAAGGGCAAGAGTGCCTTTGGCGGCTGTGAAATTCTCGGCAAAACTCTCGGCGTTATTGGTCTCGGTGCTATCGGCGGTCTTGTTGCCAACGCTGCAAAGAGCCTTGGCATGAAGGTTATCGGCTGTGACCAGTTTATAACAGTTGATGCGGCATGGCATCTTTCACGCTCAATCAATAAGGCTTCAACCTATGACGAGGTTTACGCTCAGGCTGACTATATCACACTTCACATTCCCTCAACACCTGACACAAGAGGCATGATTAACGCTGAAGCTATCGCCAAAATGAAAGACGGTGTTAAGATTATCAACCTTTCCCGTGCCGACCTTGTAAATGTGCCCGACCTTAAGGAGGTGCTTAAAAGCGGCAAGGTAAGCTGCTATGTAACAGACTTCCCCACAGAGGAGACAATCAACTGTGAGGGTATTATCACAACACCTCACCTCGGTGCTTCAACAAACGAAAGCGAGGACAACTGTGCAGTTATGGCGGCACATCAGCTCAGCGACTTCCTTTTAAACGGCAACATAAAAAACAGTGTCAACTACCCAAGCATTGAAATGCCCAGAAGTGCACTGTCAAGACTTGTTGTTCTTCACAAAAATGTGCCCAATATGATAAGCACCATTACCGGCAAGATTTCAGATGAAGGCATCAACATTGAGCATATGGCAAACCGTTCAAAGGGCAATTACGCCTGCACAATGGTTGACACACCTGACGAGGTCAGCAACGAAACAATCAAGGCAATTGCCGACACTGAAAACATTATCAGGGTTATCAGAGTTTAATTTAATAATTATGAAACGCGGGTAAGATTCTGCTAAGATGCAGTTTCTTACCCGCCGTTTTGGTTTTAGATATTATTTTTTATCAAACACACTCTTGATATAATCATCCTCAAAATATGAATTATAGTCTTTAAATATCTGCTTTCTTAAAGTGAAGCCCTTTGCCCTTTTCCATAGCTTCCTTTTCACTTTATCAAAAAATCTGTTCATTAATATGATTATTATGAATATTGGGATATAGGCTGTGCCGCATATTTTTGCCGCCAGATGAATATCACCGAAAACCCATATCAGAATAAAGGGTATGATAAGAAGAAGCAGTCCCGTAAAAGCATTGCCGAGAATATCAAATGCATCAAATATTTTAAGGCTTTTATCACCCTTGTTTATAGCTTCTTCCAATATTCCTTTCATTCTCACTTCATCGCTGACGCTATAACGCACAAGAGCAAATCTGCTCTGATTTGAGAACGGCACTACCCTTTCATATTCATCGGCAAAGCTGCCTCGCTTTTTATCTGTGAGCAGAAGGATTTCCATATTATCCTGTGCAGTAAAAGTATAATGCGAAGCCGTTTTAAAAAATCTCTTTAAAACAATGCCAAACTTTGCAAGCAGATATGTAACATCACTTTTGCCCTCAGGGATTACAGTTAATTTTGAGCATTCAGCAAAAAGCTCAAATTCCTTCCTTTCACCTTTTGCTATAACTTCATTTATAATGTCTGTTCCCTGTAATGTAACTATAACGGTAGTATCTGCTTTATTGTCAAAAGTTATCTTCATCATTTTCTCCTTGTGCTGTGTCTGAAAACAGCTGAAATATATTCATTGTCAAAATATGAAGTGTCATCCTTAAAAATGTCCTCGGGCATATCGTTGCAGGGTGCTATTGATTCACCTATTTTTTCACCGTGTCTGCCTAGTAGTCTGTCAAAGCTCTTAAAGGCAAAATTAAACACCTTTTTGATTATTTTCCACCCTAAGGCTCCCACAACCAAAAGCACCGATAACACAATTATTGTGGGAATGGGAAAAACTATCATCAAACCTATAATTGTTCCAAGCAATATAAGCCCGAGTAATATTCCGCATATAACAGCGAAGGCATCGTCGAGCCACATTCCTACATCTAAAACCCTGCTCCACTTATCCGCTTTTTTCTCAAACGCTCCCAGCTTTTGTTCATCGTCTCTCAGCTTATTTCTTACGCTGTCTGCATCTTTAACCGTGTAATAGGCTTCGGGAAGAAATCCGCCTTTAAGAGAGGGAACAACTCTCTGATAGCTTTCAAGGTTATTGCCCCTGACCGTTTCAACCTTCAGTGAAATCTCACTGTCTCTCTCAAGCACAAAATCATAGTGTGCTACAGTAATAAATCTGTGAAAAAGAGTCATGCCGCGTTTTTGTGAAAAGGTCTCAAAGCTGTATTCATCCTCTGTTGTCAGGGTGAGTCTGACCTCATTTTTGTCTATAGGATATATCTCATCGGCATCCGACAGCAAAAAATAAACAATTCCGTTTAAAGTTAGTATTATTCTTTTATCAGATTGATTTTTAAAATAAATGTTCATTTTTCTCCTTGTGCTGAAATAAAATCAGCGGGTACACCGTTGCCTTTTGTAGCAGGTGTGCCCGCGTTTCATAAATCTAATTAAACATTAAACAGGAAGTGAACAATGTCGCCGTCTTTCATAACATATTCCTTACCTTCACTCTTGACAAGACCCTTTTCCTTTGCCGCAGCAAGTGAGCCAAGCTCCATAAGATTTTCAAAGGAAACAACCTCAGCTCTGATGAAGCCACGCTCAAAGTCTGAGTGAATTTTGCCTGCCGCCTGAGGTGCCTTGGTGCCCTTTTTGATTGTCCATGCTCTGACCTCGGGCTGACCTGCAGTGAGATATGAGATGAGGCCCAGCAGGTTATAGCTGCGCTGAATGAGCAGGTCAAGGCCGCTATTTTCAATGCCTAAATCCTCAAGGAACATCTGCTTGTCTTCATTTGAAAGTGAGGAAATTTCAGCCTCAAGCTCTGCGCAGATGGGAAGCACCTCACTGCCCTCAGCCGCCGCAATTTCACACACTGCCTTATAGTTTTCGTTAGTGTCGATACCGCTTACGAAGTCGGCTTCGCTCATATTGCAGGCATAGATAACGGGCTTTGATGTGAGCAGTGCAACACTGTCAAGAATTGTTTTTTCTTCTTCGTCGCACTCAATGCTTCTTGCAGTCTGCTCGTTTTCAAGGGCAGCTTTCACTCTCTGCAAAAAGTCATATTCTGCAGCAAGGCTCTTGTCGCCCTTCATTGCCTTTGATGTTCTGTCAATTCTTCTCTCAATCATTTCAAGGTCAGAGAGAATAAGCTCAAGATTGATAGTTTCAATATCGCGCTTTGCGTTAACGCTGCCGTCAACATGAATAATATCGTCATCCTCAAAGCAGCGCACAACATGAATAACCGCATCAACCTCTCTTATGTGTGAAAGGAACTTGTTACCCAAGCCTTCACCCTTGGATGCGCCTCTGACGAGACCCGCAATGTCAACAAACTCAATTGTTGCAGGGGTGAATTTAACAGGATTATACATATCTCTGAGCTTTTCAAGTCTTTCATCGGGTACTGCAACAACACCTACATTAGGCTCAATTGTGCAGAAGGCATAGTTCGCTGACTGTGCGCCTGCATTTGTTATTGCATTAAAAAGTGTACTTTTGCCAACATTGGGCAAACCAACAATACCAAGTTTCATTTTTTCCTCCCGTTGGTCGGAAATAGTTAGGAGTAAGGAGTTAGGAGTGAGGAGTTATCTGTCGGTTAATCAGATATTTCCTTTAATTCCAAGCTCTGCCAAACTCAAAACTTTCCGATTCTATATTACTACGTTTAGATATTGTGTCAGTTCGTGGGGTATCAGTTGTTTATATTGTGTAAGTTGTCCGTACAACTCCTAACTCCTCACTCCTCACTCCTAACTTCTTCAGCGTGTAGCTGAAACAAGTGCCTGCTCGATATCGGCAATAATATCCTCAGCATCTTCAATACCTACTGAAAGTCTTATAAGGTCACTCTTAACACCGGCTTCTTCAAGCTGCTTGTCTGTGAGCTGTCTGTGAGTGGTTGATGCGGGATGAAGCACACAGGTCTTGCTGTCTGCAACGTGGGTTACAATTGAAGCGAGCTTCAGTGAATCCATAAACTTTGTTGCAGCCTCTCTGCCGCCCTTAACACCGAAGGAGATTACACCGCAGGTGCCATTTGGCATATATTTCTTTGCAAGCTCATACTGCTCGTCACTTTCAAGGCCGGGGAAGGACACCCAGGAAACCATATCGCTTTCGCTCAGATACTTTGCCACTTTCAGAGCGTTACTGCAGTGTCTTTCCATGCGAAGGTGCAGAGTTTCAAGTCCTAAGTTAAGCAGGAATGCATTCTGCGGTCCGGGGATTGAGCCAAGGTCACGCATAAGCTGAACAACGCACTTTGTTATGTATGCACCCTTGCCGAAGCGTTCGGTGTAGGTTACACCGTGATAGCTGTCGTCGGGAGTTGTAAGTCCGGGATACTTGTCGCTCTTGGTCCAATCAAAGTTACCGCTGTCAACAATAACACCGCCTACCTGAGTTGCGTGGCCGTCCATATATTTGGTGGTTGAATGTGTTACGATGTCTACTCCGTACTTAAATGCCTGGCAGTTAATGGGTGTGGGGAAGGTGTTATCAACAATAAGGGGTACACCGTGTCTGTGTGCCGCATTTGCAAATTTTTCAATATCGAGCACCTGCAGTGAGGGGTTTGAGAGAGTTTCACCGAAAACAGCCTTGGTGTTCTCTTTGAAAGCAGCTTCAAGCTCCTGCTCCGAGCACTGAGGAGTAACGAAAGTGAAGTCGATGCCCAGCTTTCTCATTGTAACATTGAACAGATTAAAGGTACCGCCGTAAATTGCTGAGGAAGCAACAACATGGTCGCCTGCCGAGCAGATGTTGAAGATAGCAAAGAAGTTTGCAGCCTGACCTGATGATGTGAGCACTGCGGCAACACCGCCCTCAAGGTCAGCAATTTTAGCCGCTACGCAGTCATTGGTGGGGTTCTGAAGTCTTGTGTAAAAATAGCCCGAAGCCTCAAGGTCAAAGAGCTTGCCCATTTCAACGCTTGAGTCATATTTATAGGTTGTGCTCTGACAGATAGGAAGCTGTCTGGGCTCGCCGTTTTTGGGTGTATATCCGCTGTGGATACATTTGGTTGCAATTTTATAGTCGCTCATATTAAAACCTCTTTTCTGAGTTTTTGGTTGATATTTAATTATATTACATTATGTGCTTCAAGTCAAGAGCTTGTACGCGGGGCGATGGGGTGTGGAGTATATTTCTCCATTTCTTACAGATAATATTATCACAATTTGTATTTTTGAGGGAGAGAAAGAAATTTATGAAAGCAACCGGAATAGTACGCCGCATAGAGGAATGCGTTATAATAGGGCAAACCGCCTGAACCCCGCATAAACACTAGGGTTTTCGCTGATTTGCCCCATTGAACGCATTGGTGTCAAAACATGATTTTTGGGCGTTTTTTATACATAGTCAATGCGAGATGATTTTTACTTCACTTGTGATTTAATTTAAAGTATGATATAATGCTTTTAATTAAGAAAATAAGAGGGAAATTTCTATGAATAAAAACGTTGCATTAGACACTGTGGAAATTGTTGCAAAAACGGCTTTGAGCGTTATTCCGGTTGGCGGTGCATTAGTAGCAGCAGTTTATGATGCGGTAAAAGGAAATTGTTTAGCCAAAAGACAAGAAGAATGGAAAAGAGCATTGGAAGAACGATTAAGTGCCGTTGAGGAAACGCTTGAAAACATCGGCAACAATGAGTTATTTACTACTGCGCTTATTAAAGGAACCGAATTAGCGATGAGAACTGCAAGAGGGGAAAAATTATCATATCTTGCTAATGCGGTCGTTAACACAATAGATCAAGATTTAGATGAGGAGCGACTGATAGTTTTTCTTGACTTGATTGACAAATATACAGTATCGCATATTAAAATTATAAATTTCTTTTATGATCCCACTCGATTTGAAGGAATATCAAGTAGTTCGTATATAATGGGATCTCCAACAACTCCTCTTTTTTCTGTTCATCCAGAGCTCGATAATGATTTGTTTAATAAAATATATAAAGACCTTTATATTGATGGAATGGTCAATACTGAAAGTTTAAATTGTACTATGACAAGCAGTGGCATGGTAGTTAAGAGAACCACTAAATTGGGCGATCAATTTTTAACATTCATACTAGATAAAAATAGTTAATCGAGGAGATAAACGCACAATTATGAAAAACTTTTTAAAAAAGATATTTACTTCAAAACCGCAATATGATCTTGATTCTATTCAAGGAATTATGAATATACAAATACCTAAATACAAACCGTTGCAAGGAATGGGAAATCCTTCGAATAATATTGAATACATATTGCAAAAGAAAGCGACCGAACATAAAAGAAATGGGAGAATGGATTTGGCGATTGCATGCCTAAGAAAATCTAATGAGATATTTCCCCATTCTAACTTTTCTTGGCCAGAAAAAGATTATATGCGATTAGTGGAGTATTTAAAGCAAGACAGACAGTTCGATGAGGCAAGAAGAGAAGAATTAAAAATCAAAGAATTATTTAGACAATTTGAATTAGAACAACAGACTTATAATGATAGAATCAATCGAGAGATATACGGAAATACTGATATTGTAGAAACAAATGAGATAGCATTTGTTTGTGAGGAGTGTGCTAAATATACAAAACGCCGTTTTAGTATCAGTGGTCAAAGTAGAAAATATCCCAAATTACCGGAATATTTGCTAAAAAAATTGCCCGAACACAAACATTGTGGAATTATGGTATATCCAGTATTAGATGGAGTTTCTGAACCCGTTTGGAACTACAAAGGAGATTTAGTAAAATACTGTAATCGTCCGTTTGTTGACGAGAGAACAAAAGAACAAAAAGAACTTTTTGAAAAAGAAGTAAGAGAAAAAGAAGAAGCGGCTATTGATAAAGAATTTTACGACATTATATTTGAAAAATGCCCAGACATAGCACCAAAGAGTTTTAGTGGTTACAGAAGAATGAAAGCAACAAATTCAAGTAATTACCAAAAGATTTTAATTGAAGCAGAAAAGCGATTGGGATATAACTTCTACAATAGATAATTTAATGTTATAACCAATGTGTTTATCTAGATACAAATAAGTCTACTATATTAAGTATAAATCTCCTTGTTTTACAGATAATATTATCACAATTTGTATTTTTAAGGGAGAGAAAGAAATTTATGAAAGCAACCGGAATAGTACGCCGCATAGATGATCTGGGGCGTGTTGTTATACCGAAAGAAATAAGAAGAACCATGAGAATAAGAGAGGGCGACCCCCTTGAAATCTATACCGACACCGACGGTGAGGTAATCTTTAAAAAGTATTCCCCTATCGGTGAGCTGGGACCTTACACGAAGCAGTATGTTGATGTCCTTGGCAGAACTACTGGAGTACCCGTGGTAATATGTGACAGAGACCATGTTATTGCCGTATCGGGCATACCGAAAAAGGAAATGGTTGGTAAGCGCATTTCACCTCTGCTTGAAAGCTATATGGAAAGACGAAACACCTATATTTTCGGTCAGGATAAGGATAACCTTATTGTCTCAGAAGACAGCCCCAAGCCTATAAGCGTTATGACACCCATTATCGGCGGCGGTGATGTTATGGGGGCAGTTATGCTCATGGGTACCGATAAAATGAGTGCCCCTTCGCAAACGGACATCAAGCTCACTCAGGTTGCTGCAGGCTTTTTAGGCAAGCAGATGGAAGAGTGAATTAAATGCAAAGTGCAAAGTGCAAAATGCAAAATTGTGGTCGCGGGATTACGGCTGACTAATCTTAAACTCTCTGTCCGCAGAGTTAAAACTCAGAAACTTGAAGTTTCATCAATCTTAATTTAAAGGCAGGTCACTTCCAATAGGTAGTGACCTGCTGAATTTTTTATAATCAACGGCAGTGGGTGTTTTATCCCGGTTGCCTTTGCGGAGTTTTTATCGGAAGTGAGTAAATCCGCGACCGAAACTTCTAACTCCTCACTTGTTTCCAAACTCCGCCTTGCCTTCGGGAGTATCTCTGTAATACTGTGTCTTGGGGTTGGGATGCTTTGTGCTGTTCCACAGTGCGTCAGCTCTGGGTGCCCACTCCTTAGCGAATTTGTCGCATTTGCTGCAGAGCATTTCTGCAGTTTCTTCCTGAATAAGGTTAGTTGACTTTGCACCGGTTCTGCTTACAATATCTCTCAGGCACTGAGGATTTTCAAGCATGGGGCAGGGTCTCAGGTGATTGTCGTTAAAGGGCTGATCGTGTCTGAACGCCATAAACAAGGGATTCTGCAGAGCCTCTAAAAGGGTGTGAGTTCTTATATTTGAGTCAGAGAAATGGATGAATACGCAAGGCTCCATATCACCTGCAGAGTTGATGTGGAAGTAGTTTCTGCCGCCTGCGATACAGCCGCCAACATACTCACCGTCACTTTGGAAATCCATGAAGAACATGGGCTTGCCGGTTTTGCCGTTTCTGACGCGTCTGAGCCACTTATACATATATTCTCTCTGCTCGGGAGTGGGAATAAGCTCAGGGGATGCCTCATGACCCACAGGCATAAAATTGAAGTAAAGAGCATACTTAACGCCAAGCTCAACCATTTTGTCAAGGAACTCATCACTTGTTACCTTATCAATGTTGTTTCTTGTGTAGCAGACACTCATACCGTAAAGACAGCCCTTGCTTTTTAGCAGCTTCATTGCACCAATAACCTTCTGATAGTTACCCTCGCCGCGTCTGTCATCTGTGGACTCCTCATCGCCCTCAATTGAGAGTGCCAGTGCAAAGTTACCCACTCTGAGCATATCGTCACAAAGCTTTTCGTCAACCAAGTGACCGTTGGTGTATGCCATAAAGGCACAGTCGGGATATTCCTCACAAAGCTTTATAAGGTCATCTTTTCTTATAAGAGGCTCGCCGCCCGTGAGCATATAGAAGTGTGTGCCAAGCTCTCTGCCCTGAGAAACTATGCTTGACATTTCTTCATAAGTCAGGTTGTTCTGATGGCCGTACTCTGCAGCCCAACAGCCCTTGCACTTGCAGTTACAGGCACTTGTGGGGTCAAACAAAATCTGAAAAGGTATATTGCATTTATACTTCTCTCTGTTTTCTCTTACTGCCTTGGTACCCTTGACACCTGCACCGAGACCCACAGCAAGAAGCATCTTTTTAAGCATTTCTCTGTCGAGGTCACGAAGAATACTCATAGCAAGGGTGTAATAAACATTATCCTGCTCTCTGATAATTCTTCTTGCCGCTTCTATGTTCTTTTTTGGGAAGGTATCACCTAAAAGCTTTTCGGCAAGGTCAATGAGCTTAATAAGATTTTCCTGAGGATTTTTGTCAATATATTTAAGCAGTCCGTCAATGGTAGCACCAACCGCCATTCTTTCGGCTTTCTCTTTAATTGTCATTGAGGTACCTCCGTTTTTAATGAGTATTAATACATTCCATATAAATATACCATAATTACTTTAAATTGTCTATAACAAAAAAGTGAATTATATTTTTTTATTGTATTGTGCCAATGATTAGTGTATAATATTAAAAGCTATTCTGAAAGGATAAATTATATGAACAGTAAAACAAAAGCTACTCTTTTGGCTCTGCTCAGAGCAGGCGTTGCAATGGCTATATTCGTCTTAGCTGTTGTAAATTATGAAAAACTGAAAAATATAGATGTGCGTGCCCTTGTTGAGGGGTCCTCCAGCCTGCTGCTTGCAGTTTTCACATTATGGGGTGTCTATCTTGTAAAATCCGTTCTCTTTATTATACCCGCTTCTCTTATCTATATTTCAACAGGAATGGCATTTTCTCCCTTAACCGCCAGCCTCATAAGTCTTGTGGGCATAATCATTGAGGTTACACTCACCTATTTCCTCGGTCTTTTCCTTGGCGGAGACTATGTAAACAAGCTTCTTGCAAAAAGCAAGGGCGGCCGGAAAATACTTGATATGAAAATCAACGACAACTTTCCTGCCTTTCTTGTCATAAGAGCCTTGCCCGTTTTTCCCATAGACTTCGTTTCTCTTTTCTGGGGCGCATCAAAGGCTAAGTTTCCCCGTTATTTCCTTGCATCTGTTATCGGCATTATGCCCCGTGTGGTGCTTTTCACTATTTTAGGCGACGGAATTTACGATTACATCCCCATTCATCTTATTATTCAGATTGTTATATGCGCTATACCCGTAGGAGTAGTTATTTATCTTGTAAGACACTTTATCAAAATGAAAAAGGCCGATAATGAACCGACCTGATAAAATGTAAAATTCCGAACCGCAACGATGCAATTCGGAACTTTACAGATATTAGAGAACCAGAAGTTGTCAAATTAATGCGAAAAGAACAAATGCCTGAGTTTTTGTTGCTTTACAGCATTATAATAGCATTTATGTTGCATTTTTAAAAGTGGTTTTTCTATTTCTTAATATTTTTTAAAAAATAAGAGCCGAAGGCTACGGGGTACCCCCAAAAGGCCTTCGGCTTTTTTCTGTTTGCTTATCAGTCTAATTTGCAGATAAGTGTTTTATAGACATATCTGAAGCAAATAAGAGAAACAATAAGTGACACCACTTCCGCTATAGGGAAAGCTAACCACACATAGTTGAGCACCCCTGTTTTTGACAGCAGATATGCCGCCGGAAGCAGCACGATAATCTGTCTTGCGAAAGACACTATGGTTGAGAAATGGCTTCTGCCCAGAGCCTGGAAGGATGCACCTAAGTTTATGCTTGCACCGGCAAAAATAAAGTGGGTACTGATAATGCGAAGAGCAGGCACACCTATGCCCATCATATCCTCACTTGCATCAAAAAGCCTGAGCATAGTTTCGGGGATAGCCCACATCATAAGCGTTCCGAAAGCCATAATTGCCACGGCAATTGTGCAGCTGAATTTAAGTGTTGCCGTTATTCTCTGCCTTTTTCTCGCTCCGTAGTTAAAGGCAACAATAGGGATAACACCGTTATTGAGACCGAATATAGGCATAAACACAAAGGACTGCAATTTGAAATAAACACCGAAAACTGCCGCAGCCGTTGTGGAAAAGCCCAGAAGAATCTTATTAAAGCAGAAGGTCATAAATGAACCGATTGCCACCATAATAATTGACGGCACACCTATTTTATATATTTCAGCTATAAGCTTGCCGTCAGGTCTGAAGCCCTTAAGATTTATGTGCACCTCTTTGTTGCATCTCTGATTTAAGATTATGCCCACAATAAAGGCTAATATCTGACCGATAACAGTTGCAACAGCGGCACCCTTTGCCTCCATTCTCGGGAAAGGTCCGAGACCCAGAATAAGAATGGGGTCAAGTATGATATTTGTTATGGCACCAACAAGCTGTGTTATCATAGCAAGAGTGGTTTTGCCCGTTGCCTGCATAAGTCTTTCCATAGTCACCTGACCGAAAAGGCCTATTGACACAGCACACACAACAGAAAGATAATCAACACCGTAGCTATAAATCGGTGATGAAGTATCAATTTGAGTCCTGAAGAAAAGAGAGGTACCGAAAACACCGAAAAGCATAAAGGCAACCGCACTGAGCAGTGCAAGGAAAACACCCTGATTTGCTATTTTGTTTGCCTTGTCAAAATCCTTTGCGCCAAGGCTTCTTGACAGCAGAGCATTTATACCCACGCCGGTACCCGTAGCCACACCTATCATCAGGTTCTGTGCAGGAAAAGCAAGGGACACTGCCGTAAGAGCATCCTCGCAGACCTGAGAGACAAATATGCTGTCAACAACATTGTAAAGAGCCTGCACAAGCATAGATATCATCATAGGCAGACTCATGGATATAACAAGCTTCTTTATGGGCATAACGCCCATTTTATTCTCTCTTTGCATTATGATTAACTCTCCTCATGTCTGATTCTCTTTGATATTATATCATTATTGAAAAATTAAATCTACACTTTTCGGCAAAATCTTTTATTGATTTTGCACTGCAAAGCACAACTTAAAATATACAAAATGACGAAAATTACATTATTATTAAACAAATTACCTGTTGCCGTTTTGTTTAAAACGATAAATTGCTTTTTATAAAGCCGCACCGCTTTAATTTTTTGCATTATTATGGTATAATTGCTGTGAATTTAATTCTTAGGAGGATAAATCACTATGAAGAACTTCAGACGCATCGTTTCCGTGCTTTTATGCCTTGCAATGATTTTCTCTCTTGCAAGCTCCTTTTCTTATGCGGCAGAGCTGAGAAACGAAACACCTAAGGCAAAGCTCAACTTTGTTACTATCTCAGACCCCCATTTCTATCCCGAAAGCCTTATGGGCGGCAAGGGCGAAGCATGGCAGAAGTATGCCTCAACCAACACAAAGCAGTTTGCCCAGTCAGAGCAGATGATGAGAACCGCTATTGAAACTGCTGTGGCAAGAAACCCTGAGCTTGACTATATTCTTATCCCCGGTGACCTGACAAAAGACGGCGAATATGTGGCTCACACGGAGTTTGCTGCTTTGCTCGAGGAATATGAGGCTCGTTACGGCGTTGACTTTTTCATTATAAACGGCAACCATGATGTTAATCAGGACAGAGCCCTCACCTTTGAAAACGGCGTAAAGGAAAGAGCAAGACCCATTCAGGCTCACGAATTTGACGATGTTTATAAAAATCTCGGCTATGACCTTGCTTTTGCACGCTATGCCGAGGATAGCGAAAAGAAGGTAAACGGCCTTTCCTATGCGGCTGACCTTAAGGACGAAAACGGCAATGAAAGCTATCGCCTTATAGTTATCGACAGCTGCAAATACACCTTTGATCCCGAAACTGCCGACCACAAAACTGACGGTGCTATGACTGATGAGCTTCTCTCATGGGTCAAGGCTCTTGCAGAGGATGCATATAAAAACGGCAAAACTCCTCTTGTAATGACTCACCACGGTCTTGCAGCCCACATGGAAACTGAGCCTTCAATAACTCACGCATTCCCTCTTGACAATTACATAGAGGTTGCAGAGCAGCTGGCTTCATGGGGCATTCACTATGCATTTACAGGCCATCTTCACACAGACGACATCGCCTGCGTTATAAACGATGATGGTGAGGTGCTCTATGACTGCGAAACAGCCTCCGTTTCAAGCTATCCCTGCACCTACCGTGAAATGACAATTGAAACCTATGCCGACGGTGAAAGCGAAATGAGCTTTGAAAGTGTTGACTTCGATGACAAGGCAAAATTCACCTATGACGGCATTACATACGATAACGGCACATATAAAAACACAGTTTTCAACAATGCCTTCGGCGGTCTCAAAAGTGAAAACGGCAGAGCTGATGCGGCAATTTTCCTTGTTGATATTGTCAAGTCCTTCCTTGGCGGATATATTGAGCAGATAAGCGAAGCAGGCAGCGTTGACGCTTTCCTTAAAATAATGGATATAGACCTTGGTGCAATTATCGGCGGCTTCCTTGAGCCTTATATCGGTGATGGCATTAAGGTTGGCGGATATAATATTTTCAGCGTTGACAATATTATGTGGTTCATCAATGACCTTTTAGGTCAGGTTTATGACCTTTATATCAAAAACCCCGATGTTCTTTACAACCTGCTTGAGGATCTGGTTTCAGAGCTTACAAGTCTTCAGGTTTCAGATAAGCCCTGCACTGCACTTCTTGAAAGCCACGGTATAGGCGATGCATCAAGACCCGGTAACTTAGGCGACCTTATCCTCACTGCAATGACCTATTGGTACGACGGAAATGAGGATGCCAAGGATAACGAGTTCCTTCAGGATGCAATTGCAAAATGCGAAAGCGGCGAGACAATCACCAAGCTCTTTGATTTGCTTATTGACCTTCTTTTACATGATCTGATTGAGGATAACATCCTCGGCAAGCTTGAAATCCGCCTCGGTAAGCTTATGAATGACGATGTTATCGGCAAGGCTCTCGGCGACGGAATTGACTATCTTGTCAATGTACTGCTTCAGGGTAACCCCACATATATGAACCTTGTGGACACAGTTTTTGCACTTGAGATTCTCCCCTATAAGGACCTTTACGATGTGCTTGATCAGCTTGCAATTCAGAAGTATCTCACCTTCAGTCAGTTTGAAGGTATAGGCGTATTTGTTGCCTATGTGCTCAATGACTTCACAGGTGATAAGAACCCTGCCGAAAAGGGTGACTACGGTGTTGCTTACTCAACGGAAAAGGTAGAGGTACCCGTAACAAGAGAAAACTACCGTCTTCCCACAACTGTCAGCGTGACACTCGGTGAAGAAAAGAATAAGAGTGCCTATATCAGCTGGTTCTCAAAATATTCCGTAGGTGGCGATATTGAAATTTATAAGGCAGACAGCGAGCCCGCCTTTACAGGTACACCCACAACAAATGCCGACTTCGGCATTGACATAAAGTCAGAAGCTGTTACACGCTCCTTCCCGGGCATTGACATAGGTATTGCAGGCTTTATTCAGTATGAATTTGCCGTTAACCGTCACATTGTAACACTGACAGACCTTGAAGAGGGTGCAACCTACTATTACCGCATAGGCTCTGCCGAAAAGGGCTGGTGGAGCGACACAGGCGTTATCAGAACCGGCGACGGCAGCAAGGAAGTAACCTTCTTCCATATGACTGACCCCCAGTCACAGAATGAAAAGCAGTATAAGAGAGCCTGGGCAAAGGTGGTTGAAGAAGCCTATAAGACACATCCCGACGGTGACTTTATAATCAACACAGGCGACCTTTCAGACCACGGCAACAACTTCAAGCATTGGGGCTGGCTCCTCAACACAGCATCAGACGAGCTTATGGGCACCTATCTTATGCCCACATCAGGCAACCATGAGGGCCACGGCGAAAATGCCATAGTCAATAACTTCGTTGTTCCCAACGCTCCCGAGCAGGACACAACAGGCGGTGTTTACTACAGCTTCGATTACAACAACATCCACTTTGCAGTGCTCAACTCAGAAAACCTCGGTGAAAACGAAGGTCTCAGCGATGAGCAGATTGAGTGGCTGAAAAACGATATGAATAAGAGCGATGCTCAGTGGAATTTCGTTGCACTTCACAAGGCAGTTTATTCACAGGGCTCACACTATAAGGATAAGGATGTATGCGCTATCCGCGAGCAGCTCAGCGTGCTTATGCCTGAGTTAGATGTTGATATGGTCTTCCAGGGTCACGATCATGTTTATATGAGAACGGGCTCACTTGTAAATAATGCCCTGACCGGTTATGACTCAACCTATCTCAATTTTGACGGCAAGGTTTACAAGGCACAGATACAGCCCACAGGCACAACCTATGTCATTTCAGGCTGCAGCGGTGTCAAGTCATATATTCAGAACGATCCCTCACTCACAGACGAATACTTCCCCAGAGGAGATAAGATGCTTTCCTTCGACGCTCCCATGTTCTCGGCAGTGAGAATTGTTGACGGCGTACTTTATTTCGATGCCTACACAGTAACGGAGCAGGGAGTTACAGCAGTTGACTCAATTGCAATTCAGAAAGACACCACTCAGGGTGATGTTGCACAGGGCTACACTCCCCCCGCTGAGGACCCTGCCGAGGAGGATAAGGAAAACATCTTTGAGAAGATTCTTTCCGTCCTTGCAAAGGTGCTCAAGGTTATGATGAATATTGTGAAAATCTATATCTTCTAAAAGCTGAACCGAACAGCCGCAGAAAAAAATCTGCGGCTGTTTCTTTTTACCTGTTGACAAATTAAAAAATCCGTGCTATAATTCATTTAACATTTAAGTTAAATGTTAAATATTGCAAGCGAGGTGATGCCCTTTGAGCATACAAAACACACTCAAAGCCCTCAGCGACCCTATAAGGCGCGAGATTCTCTCAATGCTGAAAAAAGGCAGACTTTCCGCAGGGGAAATAGTGGAAAACTTTCCTGTCAGCGGTGCTGCAGTGTCAAGACATTTATCGGTTTTGAAGGAAGCGGACCTTATAAGAGACGAGCGAGAAGGCAAATATATCTATTATGAACTCAATGCCTCTGTTTTAGAGGAAACACTGCTCTGGCTTAAAGAGCTGAAAGGAGACAAAAACCATGATTAAAAACAACAAGCTGAAAACTCTCATTTCTTCACTTATTATTCTTTTACCCACTCTTTTCGGGGTTATTCTCTGGGATAAGCTCCCCAATGAAATGGTGTCGCACATAGGTCTTAGCGGTGAAACTGATGCCATGAGCCCCAAAGCCCTGTGCGTTTTCGGCATACCCCTTGTTCTTCTGGCACTGCATCTTTTTTCTTTATGGATAACAGGCAAAGACCCTAACAATAAAAATCAGAACAAAAAAGCCATGGGAATAGTATTCTGGATTTTGCCTGCGGCAAGTCTGTTTGTCAGCTCTGTGTTTTATTCTGCAGCTCTTAAGAGTCAGCTTAATCCTATGGTACCCCTTATAGGCTTGCTCTCATTCATGTTCATTTTCATAGGCAATTATCTGCCCAAATGCACACAGAATTCAACCCTTGGAATAAAGATTAAGTGGACTCTTGAAAATGCGGAAAACTGGAGAGCTACCCACCGTTTCGGCGGCAAGGTCTGGTTCATCTGCGGCTTTCTGCTGCTGCCCTGCATCATGTTGCCCGAAAAGGCACTTCCCTTTATTTTTTTCGGCATCATCTTACTTACGGCAGTGGTTCCCACGGTTTATTCTTATATTTATTATAGAAAACAGCTCAAGGATGGAAATTATACCGCTAAAAATGTTGTGGCAGAGATGCCCAAGACATATAAGATTATCACTATAGTATGCCTTGCAGCAATTGTTATATTTGTTCCTCTTATTTCAAACACAGGTAATATTGATTTTGTTTTAGGTGAAGAAGCACTGACAATTGAGGCGGACTATTATAGCGATATCACTGTAAGCTATGACAGCATAGATGATATAGAGTTCCGTGAAGTTACCGTTGACGGTCTCAGAACAGGCGGCTTCGGCTCCTTCAGACTTCTTATGGGTCAGTTCAAAAACGATGAATTCGGCTATTACACACGCTACACCTACTATAAGGATGCGGGCTGTGTAGTGCTGAGCATAGGCGAAGAAAAATTAGTTATAGCAGGAAAGACCCTGACGGAAACGAAGGTTCTTTTTGACACACTGAAAGAGAAAATCAAATAAAAAATGCAGGGATTGTCGCTTGACTTTCCCTGCTATATTTTTGTCTTTTTACGGCAGACGCTTGCCGCACTGATTACAAAATTCAAAGTCGCCTTGTGCCTTTGCACCGCAATAGGGACAGTATTTGCTGTCAGTGCCGATATTTTCCTTTTGCATATATTCTCTCTTTTCACCGAAGCGTTCGTTCCACGGGTCGATTTCCTCCCCGTCATCCGTTATGTCAAATGAGGAATATCTGTTTTTGCCTGTGGCATTTTTGAAATTGTAAACCACATTAACTATGGCTATTGCCACAAAAATCAGGCCGAAAAGACCGAATATGCCTGCACCCGTTGAAACAGCCACTATGGTCCAGACCACGCCGAAAAGGGCAACAAATATGCCAACAACGGCACTCATCATTGAGGGGCCTCTGCCGGGCTTTATGCTTTTCATAATATCACCCTATTCCTCAAAATTAACTCTGACAGCACCGATGCCGCCTTCAATTTCAACAAGGCCTGCTCCGTCGCCCACGGTATAGCCGTCAGATACTCTCTCACCGTCAACGCTGAACTCACCTATGCCTGTTTCTGCAAAAACCGTGTAATCGTCCTTTTTGCCCTGAAGGGTAAGAACAAGCTCACCAACACCTGCCTCAACGGTGCTTTTGCCTGTGAGAAGTGCTTTAAGCTCTGTTTTGCCCACACCGAGAGAAATATCAAGATTGTTTATATCACCTGAAGCTATCACCATTTCGCCTGCGCCGCCGTCGATATTGGCATCATTTTTCGCCCTGATATAGTCAATATCAATCTGACCTGCACCCAAATCAAGGTCAAGGCTGCCGCAGCTGAGGCTTTCTATAAAGATATCTCCTGCGCCGGCACTGAGTGCCACCTTTTTAAAGCTCATTTTGTCGGGTACCGTAACAACAAGCTTGCCTGCAGCATCAAAGCCGAGGAAGGAATCATCATCATTTTCAATTTCAAGCTTGCCGTCTTCTTCGCTGAAATCGAAGTTTACACCTGAATATCTGACTGTGAGCTTGTCGCCTTTTTCAATAACTATATCAGCGGCACCCACCTCTATATCCAAGGCTTCAACTTCACTGCCGACAGTGTATTCCTTAAGCTCTGAAAACTCAGCTTTATTTTCCTTAATCTCATTCTTAAGATTTTTAACACCGCTGATAGCCAGCAGTGCCGTAACAGCACCGCCGATTATGGTGACAATGAGAAAAACTGCAAGTGCTGTTGCACATTATTTTATTATTTTCTGAAAGGTTGTCATTTAATATCAACTCCTCCGAAAAGGCAAAGTGAGCTGACATAAACCGTGGGAGCACCGGGAAGCTCAGGAAGGCTCCTCTTGTCGTCAGTACCACCGAAGATTGCCGTTGACTTAATCTGCACATTCACATTATCCGGCAGGAAAATATCTATGCCGCCAAAGGTTGCGTTTGCATTGATAATAACATCCTCCGTTATAACAGCACCGCGAAGGTCACATGTGACACTGCCGAAAACTGCCGTAAGGTCATTGCCGTAGAAGGTCTGACCGTCATATTTTATACTCTTGCTGCCGAAGGTTGCACAGTGGGTGTCTTCACTGCCCTTTTTATCACCGAAGCCCTTGAATGCCGCCTTCTTGGCCTTGCCCATAAAGGCATCCTTAAACACAAGAGACAGACCGATAATAACAAGCACTGCAGGAACAAGAAGCTTCCAAATCATATCAAATGTAAGTATTTCCTGACAGGCAAGAAGAAGCACTACGCCGATAACTATACCTATTATGTTGCCTGTCTTGTCTCTGCTTCTGAAAAGCTCAATTGTGCAGGGTACAATAATAAACATTGTCCACCAGCCGTCAAAGAAAATATCCGTGATTTCGATAACATCAAAGGCACTCAGGCCAAAAACCACACCCAGGACTATAAAGAGAAGTCCCCATAAAACATTGCTCATTTTTTTCATAATAATTTTCACACTCCTTTAGTGTTTTACACTTCAATTATATGTTCCGAACCTTAAATTGTCAATAAAAAAAGAGAAGTGTATCTCAACTTCTCTTTTATTACATTATATATATGTTATGCTGCGGCATTTACTGTTACTCTGCACTTGGCCGACACACCGTATCTGACGCTTGTGATGGTGATTTCAACCACACCTGAGGCTACTGCAGTGATTACTCCGTCTTCAACCGTTGCAACCGTGCTGTCGCCGCTTGTCCAGATAACAGTTTTATCATTGGCGTTTTCAGGCAGAATTGTTGCCGTAACGCTCTTTTGATCGCCTACCGTCATAGTGAACTCCGTTTCGCTGAGTGTAATTTCGGCAACAGGCTCTCTGACAGTTATAAGGCACTGCGCATAAACTGCTTCATCGCTTGCTGAAACTGCCTTGATTATTGCTGTACCGCTCTTTTCCTGAGCAGAGACAACACCGTCTATTACCTTTGCAACGCTTTCGTCACTTGACACCCATATAATGCGGTTATCGTCGATTATTTCCGGTGAAAGGGTAGGCACGAGAGTTACACTTTCCTTGAAATCGAGAACTGCATCAGGCTTATCTAACTTAATCTCATTTATGCCCTGAAGCACCCTTACAATACAGAATGCGAAATTGTTGCCGTCTTCACTCTTGACAGTGATAACTGCTGAACCGCTTCTCAGAGCAGTGACCTTACCGTCTTTGACAGTGGCAACCTTTTCGTCGCTTGACTTCCAGATAAGCTTCTTGTTTTCCGCATCCTCGGGCAGAACCGTGGCTGTGAGAGTGAGAGTCTTGCCTGCATAGACTGTTGCACTGCTGACAGGAAGTGTCACTGATGAAACATGCTTTATTACAGTTACCTCACAGGCTGCCTCAAGACCTGTATCCTGTGTTTTTGCAGTTATTTTTGCCGTACCTCTGCCCTTTGCAGTAACAACACCGTCAACTACAGTGGCAACGCTTTCATCTGAGGAGGTCCAGATAATGTTTTTGTTTGTTACATCCTCCGGGGTGATTTCAGCCTTAAGTGTGAGAGCTTCGCCCGAATACAATGTAGCCTTTTCGCTGTCTAAGGTGATGGTCTTGCTGCTGACCTGAACTGTCACCTTACATTCGGCAAAAACACCGTCTGTGGTGCTTGCAGCTCTGATTATTGCCGTGCCGCCGGCAACAGCCATAACCTTGCCGTTTTCATCAACGGTGGCAACCTTCTCATCTGAGGAGGTCCACACAATCTGCTTCTCAGTTGCGTTTTCAGGCAGAACAGATGCTATCAGCACCTTGCCCTTGCCCTTTTCGAGAGTAAGCTCACCAAGGCTGAGGTCAACCTTTTCTGCAAGAACCATAACCCTGACCTTACACTCGGCAAATGTCTTGCCGTCAGAAGCTGTGGCAGTGATAACCGCTTCACCTATTGAAAGGGCTGTGATGTTGCCCTGATTATCAACTGTGGCTATCTTTTCATCGCTTGACTTATATGTCACTGACTTATCATAAGTATTTTCGGGCATTACCTTTGCAGCAAGCGAGAACTTATCACCCACATTGAGGGTCTTGCTCTCAGCAGCAAGCTCCACACTTAAGGGAAGCTGTCTTACCGTTACCTTGCACTGTGCCGTGAGCTTTTCGTTATCGGCAGACACTGCCGTGATAACAGCCTCACCGCCTGCAACAGCTGTAACCTTACCGCCCTCGACAGTGGCAACCTTTTCGTCACTTGACTGCCAAACAACAGTTTTATCGCTTGCATCCTCGGGCAGGAGTGTTGCAGCAAGGGTAAAGTCTTCACCGCTGTAAAGAGTCTTTTCTGCCGAATCAAGGGTAAGCTTTGTCACTGCCTTTTTGACAGTCAGCTTAACCTCTTTAAAGGCTTCGGGATTCTGGTTTGAGGTAACCTTAATTATGGTTTCGCCCTTTTTGAGTGCTCTTACATTACCCTGAGCATCAACGAGAGCTACGCTTTCATCCTCAATTGACCAATAAACGGCAGTGTTCTCAGCATTATCGGGCACAACCCTTGCGTTTATCCTGAGGCTTTCGTTTTCATAAAGAACATATTCGTCCTTGTCTGTCTCTATGGCATCGGCACCCTGAAGCACCGTAACCTTGCACATCTTCACAACCTCATCGTTGTTTGCCGCCTTGACAGATACATATGTTGTACCCTTGCCGACACCTGTAACGAGTCCGTTTTCGTCAACAACAGCAACATTTTCGTCTTCACTTGAGAAGACAACCTCTTTATCCGTTGCATCCTCAGGGATAACCTTATAGTCAATGAGGCTTGACTTTCTGTTATAAACGGTGATTTCCTGAGTGATAAGCTCAATATCCTCAAGAGGCTTGATAACCGTCACCTTACAGGTATCCTTTTTGTCGTTTTCCTTTGATGTAACCGTGATTGTTACTGTGCCGCAGGCAAGTGCTCTTATATTGCCCTGCTCATCAACAGAAACTATCTTATCGTCTGAGCTTGAGAAGGTGTAGCCCTTTTCTGTTGCTGTTTCGGGCTTAACGGTGGCATTGAGCTTGTGCTCTGCACCGAGAACCACTGTTATATTGCTTCTGTCAAGTGAAATTGAGGTTACATGCTGCTTGACAGTTACCTTGCACTGAGCAGTTTTTGCACCCTCATCGGTTTTGACGGTGATAACTGCGGTGCCCACACCGACACCTGTTACAACGCCCTTTGAGCTTACCGTGGCAACATTTTTATCAGAGCTTGAGAAGGTAACCGTCTGCTTGTTTGCATCAGAGGGCAATACACTTGCCTTGAGAGTTATCTTTTCGCCTGCATAAACATCTGCCTCGCTCTTATTGAACTCAACACCTGTTACCACCATATAAACAGTTACCTTGCAGGTTGCCTTAAGTCCGTTTTCACTCGTTGCAGTTATTGTGGCGGTACCCTTGCCCACAGGCTTGACAACGCCTGATGAGGTAACGGTAGCAACCTTTTTGTTGCTTGACTTCCATGTAACGGTCTTATCCGTTGCATTTGAGGGTGAAATTGTGGGCTTAAGAGTAAGAGTTGTGTCTGATTTAAGTGTAGCCGAAGTCTTATTGAGCGTTATCTTCGTCACAGCTCTCTTGACTGTTACGGTGCATTTTGCTGTGAAGGAGCCGTCACTTGTCTTGACAGTGATTACGGCCGTGCCCGGCTTGACGGGTGTAACAACGCCTGAGGAGGAAACTGTTGCAACTGCAGTGTCGCTTGAGGTCCACTTAACTGTCTTTGTGGTTGCATCTGAGGGTGACACTGTTGCTTTAAGAGTGAGGGTCTTACCCAGATAAAGCTCTGAGGATGATTTGTTGAGCTTTACACCTGTTACGAGCTTAACAACATTCACGGTGCACTTTGCACTGTAGCCGCCGTCTGCCGCTGTTACGGTGACAGTTGCCTTGCCCAGCTTTTTAGCCGTAACAACACCTGAGGAGGAAACTGTTGCAACGCTCTTGTCGCTTGTCTTCCATGAAAGGGTCTTGTTGCTTGCATCTGAGGGGCTGATTGTGGCCTTAAGAGTGTATTTATCGCCCACTTCTATTCTTATCGATGATTTATTGAGCTTAACACCTGTTACGGGCTTGACAACATTGACCTGACAGGTTGCCTTCTTGCTGCCCTGAGTGGTGGTTGCGGTTATAACTGCGTAGCCCACACCCACTGCCTTTATCTTACCCTTTGAGTCAACTGTAACAACATCGTTGTCGCTTGAGGTCCATTTGACTGTTTTATATGTTGCATTCGAGGGTGAAATTGTGGGTGTGATTGTTGTGGAATTGCCGTATTTCAGTGTCAGTGAGGTCTTGTTGAGCTTAACGCTCTTTACGGCAGTGTAAACCGTAATGGTGCAGGTGGCACTGTATTTGCCGTCCATTGTTGTTGCCGTTATTTTTACGGTACCGGCAGCTATGCCCTTGACAACGCCTGAAGAAGAAACCGTTGCAAGCTTTGTGTTGCTTGATTTCCATGTGACACTTTTATTGCTTGCATTTGAAGGCTTGACCGTAGCCGTGAGGGTTTTGGTTTTGCCTATGCCAACCTTGAGAGTTTTTTCTGAAACGGAAACACCTGTGGGAGGCTGAGTGACCGTAACCTTACAGTAGGTTGATGCGTTGCCGTCGGCTGATGTGGCGGTTATGTTTGCCGTGCCTGCTGCAACAGCGGTGACAACACCTTTTGAATTAACCGTTGCAACCTTTGTGTTGCTCGACTTCCATGTTACAGTTCTGTCAGAGGCTGTGGTGGGCTTGACCGTTGCAACAAGAGTTTTGGTTTTGCCTGCATTGATAGAGATATTTGTGAAGTCAAGGTTTACCTCTGTTGCAAGCTGAACTACTTCAATAACACAGCTTGCGGTGTATCCGCCGTCCTTTGTGGTAACGGTGATTTTTGCCGTACCCTTTGTGCGTGCGGTAACCTGACCTGCTTCATTAACTCTTGCAACATCTGTGTCTGAGCTTTCCCATGTTACATCTGTGTTTTCTGCATCTGAGGGCAGCACCGTGGCTGAAAGTATTCTCTTTTCGCCCTTAGGTATGGTAACTCTGTCTGCCGCCAGCCTTACACCTGAAACAGCAACATAAACATTAACATTACATGAGGCTGAGCAGGAGCCGTCCTTTGCCGTTGCACTTATTGAGGCATAGCCCTGTGACTTGGCTGTTACCACACCGGAAGCACTGACTGTTGCCACATTCTCATCAGAGGAGGTCCAGATGATATCCTTATCCGTTGCATCCTCGGGAGCTACGGTTGCTTTGAGAGTTTTTGTCTTGCCCTTGGCAAGCTTTATGCTGTCGCTGCTGAGGCTTATGCTCGTTACGGGCTGAACGACAACAACCTTGCATTGCTGCTGGAAGGAGCCGTCTTTTGTTACAGCCTTGATAATAACCTCACCTGTTGACACTGCCTTTACAACACCTGAAGAGGAAACAGTGGCAATGCTCTTGTCGCTTGAGGTCCATGTGATGCCCTTTTCACTTGCGTTGTCGGGAGTTATTGTTGCAATAAGGGGCACTGAATCGCCCTTTTTGATGCGCATGGCATTTGTTTCAAGGGTCATGCCCGTAACGGGAATTTTCTTGCCTACCGTTACGGCACAGGTTGCCGTGTAACCGCCGCTTTCGGTTCTGACTGTTATTATGGCAGTACCCTTGCTGAGAGCTGTCAGCTTGCCGGTGGCAGTGACAGTAACAACGGCTGAATTGCTTGATGACCATGCGACCTTGCGGTTTGTTGCCGTTTCGGGCAGCACTGTTGCATTGAGGGTGGTAGTCTGACCGAGATACATATTTCTTGTGCTGTAATCAAGTGCCACTCCGCTTGCATCCTGCAAAACAGTGAGCAGACACTTGGCGGTGAAGCCGCCGCTGACGGTGGTTGCCGTGATATAGCAGCTTCCGCCTGCAACAGCAGTTACAAGACCTGTTTCGGATATTACAGCCACATTTTCATCACTTGAAGCCCATGCGACTTCTTTATTTGTGGCACTTGTGGGGGTGATAACCGCATTGAACTGGAATTTATAGCCTGCCCAGAGAGTGAGTGTGTCTCTGCCGAGAGATACACCCTGAGCGGAAATGACAACTGTTACTCTGCACTCTGCAGTGTGGCCGCCGTCAGCGGTTGTGCAGGTGATAACTGCAGTGCCCACTGTTTTACCTGTCACCACACCGTAGGGGTCAACAGTGGCTACGCTTTCATCACTTGAGTGCCATGTAACATCCTGATTTGAAGCAAATGAGGGTGTAATTGTGGGCCTGAGTGTAATTGAATCGCCCGTGCTGACGGTTTCAGCGGGAGAAATTGCAACACCCTTGACGCTTTGTGTAACTGTGATTACGCAGGTGTCATATTCTTCCGAGCCGTCAAGTGCGGTTGCCTTGATAACAACCTCACCGGGATATTTTGCCGTAACAACACCGTTATCGTCAACTGTGGCTATTTTGGTGTCACCGGATGTCCACTTGACATCTGTATATTTATCGCCGTCACTTGTGGCAACGGTTGCTTTGAGCTGAAGTGTTTCTTCGCCGTCAAGGGCAGCACTTTCTCTGTCGAGGGTAACGCTCTTTGCCTTTGCGGCAACTCTGAGGGTACCTGAAGCGGTAAGACCCGAGCCGTCGGTTGTGGTTGCGGTGATTGTGCACACACCCTTTGCCTTAGGATAAAGCACACCGTTTTTATCAACCGTGCAGACCTTTTCATCACTTGAAGTCCATGTGAGAACCTGATTGCCTGCATCCTCGGGAGCAATTACAGCCGTAAACTTAGCTTCTTCCGTGGTGAGAGTGAGAACCTTTTTGCTCTCTTTAAAGCTCAGTGAAGAAACCTGAGGCTGAACCTCAACAACAAAAGAGCCCGTAACGCCGCTTCCGTCTGTTGCTAAGTAGGTTATTCTTGTTCTGCCCTCATTGAGAGCCGTTATTTTTGCAGTAGCTGTTGAGCCTGATACGGCAGGGTCCCCGACAGACGCAACGGCAGGCTTTGAGGATTTCCACTCAATATCCTTGAAGCTGGCATCTGTGGGAGCAATTGCAAGCTTGAAGGTTTCCTTTTCACCCTTGACCATATAGAAGGTCTCTGAAACAAGGGTTGTTGTGGGGGTGAGGGCTGTTATATGCACTGTCTTATTGACAGTTACCTTACAGGATGCGCTGACGCTGATTTTATCGCCGTCACTTGCGGTGACCTTGATTGTGCAGGCACCGGGAGCATTTGCCGTGACAACGCCCTTATCATCAACAGAAGCAACTGCAGTGTTGGTTGAAGTCCATGTATAGAAAACATCGCCTGTGGGTGTTGCCGAGGAATCAACGCCCAGTGCGCTTGCAGAAAGAGCCTTTGACTGATCCTCAAAAAGTGTGAGGCTGTCACCCGAAAGCTTAACAGAAGAGAGAGGGTTAAGGGTGGTAACATGGCACACTGCGGTTTTGCCGTTTGAGGTTGCCGTAACCGTTACCTTTGAGGGTGTATATTTCTTTACGGTAACAACTGCTTCCAGAGTGTCTGTTTTTTCAACGCTGACACAAGCACTGTTGTTTGATGACCATGTTACCGGGTCACCTGCGTTTTCGGGACCGAGCATTGCAGTGAGCACTACAGTTTTATTCACATCAACGGACACTGCCGATTTATCAATGGATATGCTCTGGGTGTGAGGCACAAGGTTATTTATAGCCTTTCTCAGATCCTCGGTAGCCTGATCTATTTCAGCCTGAGAGTAGTCTCTTATCCAGTTCCAGTCTATGATATTTTTAGCCTGCTTGTAATATGCCTCAAGAAGGCTCGTATCTATGTAGTTGCCCCATTGCGACTTATCGGGCACACTTTCATAGACCTTTTCAAGCTCAGTGATATCCCCCGCATAAGCCTCAATTGTGAAAATATCAGCCAATGGAGTCACAGGCACTGAGCTCAGTATCATTATGCCGCACAGAACAAGACTCAAAACTCTCTTCTTCATATTTAATTACCTCGTTTCTTTAAGCTTCGTTTATATTCTAAAGTCAATAGTCAGATTGCTCAGTTTTGTTGTATATATTTACAACTATATAATACTATAATAGGGCAGAATAACCTATTATGAGTATTTTACATTATAGTGCAAAACCGTCTTCGTGTCAACCGAAGAAAGAAATCTGTTGTAAAAGTTTACAATTTATGCTAATATTATTCTAAAAGATTACACATTCAAGGAGAAACACCTATGAAAAAATTTATATCATGGAATGTCAACGGCATAAGATCCTGTGTGCAGAAGGGCTTTAGGGAGTCTTTTTATAAGCTGCGTGCCGATATTTTCTGCCTTCAGGAAACCAAGCTTCAGGCAGGTCAGATTGAGCTTGACCTCCCCGGCTATCATCAGTATTGGAACTATGCGGAAAAGAAAGGTTATTCGGGCACTGCCGTATTTACAAGAGAAGAGCCTTTAAGTGTTTTTTACGGCATGGATAAAGCTGAGCATGATACCGAGGGCAGACTTATTACTCTCGAGTATAACAATTTCTATTTTGTCTGCTGCTACACCCCCAACGCACAAGACGGTCTCAAAAGAATTGACTACCGCATGAAATGGGAGGATGACCTGAGAGAATACCTTTCATCCCTGAGTGCAAACAAGCCTGTGGTTTATTGCGGCGACCTGAACGTTGCCCACAATGAAATTGACCTTAAAAACCCAAAAACCAACAGAGGCAACGCAGGCTTTTCAGATGAAGAGCGTGGGAAATTCTCACAGCTTCTTGAAGCAGGTTTTACTGACTCATTCCGCTATCTTTACCCCGACCTTGAAGGTGCATATTCATGGTGGAGCTACCGCTTTCAGGCAAGGCAGAAGAACGCAGGCTGGCGTATAGACTACTTTGTGGTTTCAGACTATATCAAGGATAAAATTGTTGACTCGAAAATTCACCCTGAGATTTTAGGCTCAGACCACTGCCCCGTTGAGCTTGATATAGAATTGGACTGAGTCAGGTTTGATAAAGTTAGGAGTGAGGAGTTAGGAGTGAGGAGCTGTGGTCGCGGATCAGATACCTGTAACCCTCGCTTTCTACCCGCAAAATAAGCAGCTGAAAGAGGCAAATGCCGTCGATTATAAGCCTTTATTTTTAATAGCGAGAAATTTTATTTGCTCCGTCACTGACCGATTTGGCGGGATAATATCTTATTTTATTCCTAGTTAAAGCGGATATAATCGGAGCGAAGCGACCCTTAACTCCTAACTCCTCACCCCTAACTCCTAACTAAAACAATCATTCTCGTTTTGCGAGAGTTGTTTCAAGGTCTGCTTTGTTTACCTTTTTGTACTCCGCCGATATACTGAAGTCACAAGAACAATCAAAAGGAGTGATTTTCATGACAAACAAATCAATAGGCAGCTTCCTTGCGGAATTGCGCAAGGAAAAGGGCATCACCCAAAAGGAGCTTGCTGAATATCTCAATGTTTCGGATAAGACTGTAAGCCACTGGGAATGTGATAAATACTCACCCGATATCAGTGTCATTCCCCTGCTTGCCGAGTTTTTCGGAGTGACCTGCGATGAGATACTCAAAGGCGAGAAAAAGCCGCCCGAATATATTGAAAACAATTTCGGCTATGAGCCACTGACAAAGGAAAGTGAATACAGAAAATTTGCTCTTAAGAGCCTTGAGAATGCTTATGGCAAGCTAAAAATCACAAATGTTGTTGCCATTTTCGCCGGGGCACTTATGTGGGCAGTGCTCTTTGTTGTCATTCAGCTTATTGACAGATATGTTCCCATATGGGATTTTGAAGTTTATGCCATTATAGGCTCAGGCATTTTTTCAGCCGCATTGGGTGCCATCATTTCAGTTTCTGCTTATCATAAATTCATAAGCCAGCTTAATATGTGCGACCTGCCGCCGGCCGAGCACAAAAACAGAAAGAGGAAAGCTTTTTACGTGTGTCTTTTTCCTGTTGTACTCTTAGCGGCAGCTGCACTTATAACACTGCTGTGTCTTTTGCCCGCCCGCGAAACACCTTATGTTGACACACAGACTATGCCGCTTTCAGATTATCTTGAAGACGAGGGCTACTATGCCGTTGACCCGTCAGAGGTTGTTTCAGGCGAAGCCGTTGTTTCATCTCAGGATGAAGGTCTTTCACAGGAAGGCTATATTTCGGGTGAAATTACTGTTACCGATTAAATGATAGCACCTCTGTGTGAAAACTGTATGAAATCTTATGCCGTTTTTTCTTTAACAACAGCCACTCTCAGTTTCTGAGAGTTTATTCTCCAACGGTCTTGTGTACTTTTTCAAGGGGTATTGATATACTGAAATCACAGAAAGAAAAGGAGGTACCTTTATGAAAATGACACTCGGTGCTTTTATAGCACACTTAAGAAAAGAAAAAGGGCTCACACAAAAACAGCTCAGTGAAATACTTAATGTTTCCGATAAAACCGTAAGCCATTGGGAAAGAGAAGAGTCCTCACCGGATATAAGTCTTCTCCCTTTATTGGCAGACACCTTTTCAATTACCGTTGACGAATTGCTCAGAGGCGAAAAAGCAGCAACCAAAGCCGATAGCAGCATTGATTACAATAATAATGCTACCGCGGCAGAAACAAAAGCGGAAGATGCTTTTCATATTTTCAAAAATAAGAATATAATTGCTCTGTCTACATCCGGCGTAGCTTTCTTATGCGGGATATGCACTTTTGTCTTTTTAAGCATCTGGATTATAGCCTTTGACTTATTGGTGTTCGGTGTCTCTGCCATATATTCATTTGCTATATACTACAACTACATCTATAAAAACAAAGACATTGCCAACATAAAGCAAAAGGCACTGCAAGTAAGCATCATATCATTCTATTGTAATTTTTCTTTTACATTCATAGCTATAACTTCACTGTTTATCAATGTTATAGGCGGTTTCATTTTCCTGTCATTTATAATCGCTCCCTTACTGTGTCTCGGCACAGAGCTTCTCCTTAGAAAAAAAGGCATACTTCCTAAAGACCCTAAATGGCCTGAGCCGAGAAGAAACAAGCTCAAGCTTAAGCTTATCTGCACTGCACTTGCCTGCCTTCTTCTTTGGGGTGCACTTTTCGCCAACGAGGAATATCATCCATACAATACCATCTACAAACATGCCCAATATGTGGAGTTTACAGACCGCAAAGCCTTCAATGAATATATAGAAACACCTGTAGCCCCACCGAAAGAGAAGTATGAAGATAAATATCAAATTCCTTACGATATAGAATTCTATAGAGAAACCGAAAACGGCACAGAACGCTGCAACACCTTTTACAGAAATGAAGAAGACTTGGAGTATATGCTGTTTTTTAACTACGGTAATAAAGAGGTGCTGAAAATACGCACCACTGACGGCAACGGTTTTCCCGTCAAATGCTATACACACAGTGCTTTGATAGAGGCAGAAAAGAAAGCTGAACCTGAAATAAAAGCAATTAAAATCTGTTTGTTCGCCCTTTATCCTATTTCTATTGCAGCGGCATTTTGTGTCTATTTTGCTATAAAGAAGAAAAAAGGTCTGTGATAAAGCTCCTTTAAACATACAAACTGCACAAAAACCGCCCCGCTTCCCCGTACCAACAAAATAAAATAAAAAAAATTGAAGAAATTTGCAAAAAGGTATTGACAAACCTCTTTTGTTCGTATATAATAGCCTCACTGATTAAGACGAGTGCGTGATAAGCGCAGGCGTAGTCGGTGTTTTTAGCGATGAGGGTCCACCCGTTCCCATCCCGAACACGGTAGTTAAGCTCATCAGTGCTGACAATACTTGGCTGGAAGCGGCCCGGGAAGATAAGGCGATGCCGACACAGTATAAAGAACTGCAGTAATAACTGCGGTTTTTTTCTTTTTATTTTGTTTTTCTCTTGATATTTACCCCTTGAATAGAATATAATGTAAAAGGACAATAATTAAGCTATAACTTTTCAGGAGGTGTCTTATGGCCGGTAATGTGGTTTTTATGCCTGACATCGAATACAGATCATGGTGCAACAGAAACAGAGAGCTTCTTGAGGAAATAACCAAAACAGGCAAGGTCTCAACCATGTGGCTGAAAAAGGACAACAATAAAAGCTTTCTTATCAGGTATTTCAAGGAATGCGGTTACACAATTTCAATAGACGAATAACCCCTCAGTCAGCCTACAGGGCTGACAGCTCCCACTTTTTTCTCAATTACGATGAGGCGGTGCAAGACCCCTCAGTCAGCCTACAGGGCTGACGGCTCCCCTTTCAGGGGAGCCGAGAATAAGGTATTATATTAAATATTTTAACAGGAGAAAATAAAAATGAAAGATATCGCAAAGCTGACCAAAAAATTTCTTGTTGCAGTGAAGGTAGTAAAGATAGCTTCCCTGTGTGTTACCGTTGGTGCCACAGTGCATTCACTTATTCCGAAGTATGATAAAATTGAGGGCATTGACACAGATAAGCTCATCAGCGACTATATGCCGAAGGAGTAACGATAAAAAACAACCACTTGACAAGGCTTGCCAAGTGGTATATAATATAGTCAAGAGGTAACCGATAAAAGCGGTTAGCCGGTAACAGTTAATTTTTATCAAAAACAACCGTCACTTTGCCGAGTGGCGGTTGTTGCTTTTTACCTTAGGGTGAAGAGTATAATCCGAACCCGCCCAAAAGCGTGAATTTTCGCGGCTTTTCGGAGTTTCGGATTTGAAAGGCGGCAGCCTGTCGGCATCCTCAACAACAAAAATCCATCAAA